>DAHVTI010000298.1 GCA_027324255.1 Bryobacterales bacterium
CATTCGAGAGCCCTGCAGCCCGGTTTCCGGTGATCTGACCGCCGCCGCTGATTACCGTCCAGTTCGGTCCGAGGGTGCTGGCATCGGCCCGGCCGAAGTTGTCAATAATGGCCGCCTGCGCAGCCAACAGGCCAAGCGTAACACTCAACAAAAACAGCTTTCTTAACACAAAACTCCTCCATATGAATTCAGAACAGCTTCACTTGTCTGAGTATCGTATCACAGCATCTGAGGGGCAGTACCTAAGATCTATCGCGCGAGAGAACCTGGCACCTGTCCTCGACACGGCCGGGAGCGGAAGCGCCGGCGGGCCGCCGGCTCTCAAACGGCGCTGGGCCAGCGCCGGAGGATGGCGAGCGCGGCCTCACCCATCGGGATGTCGGGGGCGAGCGCCGCGGCTGGCGTTATTCCGGGACAGTGTGGCCTGGCTCCGCTGGCCCCGGCAAAGCGGCGGCGTCAGGAGGACCGCCCCTCATTTTGATTTTAGGGCGAGCACCTGGAAAGGCTCCATGAGGCCGTAGGGGAGCTGGTCGTATGCCGCGCCAGGGGGCTGCGTGGCGGGGGCGCCGCGGAAGCTGCCGGGGGAGACCAGGCCGGGGTTGGGCTTGCCGTGGTGGGGGCCGAGTAGGTTCTTCAGCGATCCGTAGACGATCACCTCCACCGTGTTTTCTCCATTGCGGACCAGCGGCCCGATCTCCAGTTCGTACGGCTGCCAGCCAACGATGCCGGCGGAGGCGCCGTTCACCTTCACCTCGGCCACCGTGCCGGCCCAGCGGCCGAGGCTCACTTTGTAAGCGCCGCCCTGACGCAACGCATATTTCGCCGAGTAAGCGACCGCCTGCGAGTAGAACGGCAGGCCCTGCTCCTTCCACGGGCCGAGGCCGACGGACCGGGGGGCGGAAAGCTGGAAGCCTTGCTGCCGCGGCACGGCGCTGAAGTCGCCCACCATGTAGATGGGCTCGAGCTCGCTGTGGACGGACATGGGGCTGGTGACGATGGTGACGTTGTTGCGGCCGGGCTTCACGTGGGCGCCGATGTCGTAGACGCCGAAGCCGATGTCGAGCCACCACTCGCCCTTGCGGCTTTCCACGGGCGCGCCGTTGACGGAAACCTTCCACAGCGCGGGGCGCTCGACGACGGCCTTGAGGCCGGCGGGCCGGAAGCCGGGGTCGACGTCGAACCAGTAAGCGGCCTGGAAGCCTGCGCCGGCGGGGAAATGGTCGCGGTCCAGGATGGAGGTCTTGAACTGGACGGCGGTGTTCCAGGGGTTGCCTTCGGTGAAGCCGTGGGCCTTGAAGGCCTTGTCCTGGGCGACGTAGAAGTAAAGGCCGGGTTCGGTCTTTCCCTGGATAGTGAGATCGCAGTAGTCAATGCGGATGGCGTTGGGGGCGGTGCGGGCGATGGCGAGCGGGGAGGCCGCGGCGACGGGTTCGGCCGTGCGTTGCGGAGCAGGCGCCGGGGTGGGGCCGGCAGCGTCGCGGACCATGACGAGCAAGCTGCCGGCGGGGGGCAGATCCACCGCGAACTCCACGCTGCCGCCGGCGGCCTTGGCGGGGAAGGGGCGCGTGGCGCCGGTGAAGAGGTCCATCTGCTCGACGGAGCGGCCGGAGGCGGAGACGGCCGCGCGGGCGGGCTTTTCGAGGCTCGAGTTCGAGAAGAACCACAGCTCGCCTTCAGCCAGCTTGCGGCGCTGGTGGAAGAGAAGCTCGGCGTCGAGATTCCGGAATTGGGGATTGGCGAGCGCGGCGGCGGCGGTGCGCGGGGCGCGGAAGGCGCCGGGCTTGCCGTCCACGGCGAGCGATTCGGCGCCGAGCGAGATCAGCTTGCCGCCGGCGGCGCGGTACCCGTCGAGGAGCATTGCGGTGGGCGTGTCCAGGTTTTCGGTGCCCGGCGGCAGGACGACGGTGTCGTAGCTGCGGCGGCCGACGGTGAGGCGCGCGCCTTCCACCTTGGCGTGGTCCTTCAGGATGTTCTCGGAGCCGAGGTCGTACTCCACCTGGCGGTGCTCGAGGTCCGTGATGTAGGCCTGGAACTCGCGGCCGATTTCCAGCATGCGGGGGGAGGGCCGGGAGCCGGCGTACATCCAGGCCGAGGTGGTCGGCTCGAGGATCAGGATGCGGTTGTGCTGCTCGCCGGCGGAGAGGGCGAGGGAGAGGCGCGCGAAGTATCCGGCCAGCACGTGATACTGGCCCCACCAGGGCTCGTGGTAAGTGAACGACTGCGGGTAGTCGTACTTGCGGGCGCCGAGCAGGGTCTGGAAGGAGAGGTGCTGGTTCATCATGTTGACGCCGAGCGCAGCCTGCCAGTCGCCGAGGCGTTTCATGTCTTCGAAGCGCAGTTCCCAGCCGGCGCCGCCGTAGGTTTCGCTGAGGGTGCGGCGGCGGCCCATCTGGCTGGCGGCGCTGGCCAGTTCCTTCACGCTGCGGACGTTGCCGAACTGGGCGTTGACGCCTTCGTTGAACTGGTTGAAGAGCATGTCGATGCCGGGCACCTGGTGCCAGGCGTACATGGCCATGTTGTCGGGGCCGTGGACGGGGTTGGGCCAGCCGTGCTCCCAGTAGTGGCCGGTCCAGGCCACCTGCTTCTGCTCGGCGTAGGCGTGCCAGGGCTTGGACCAGCGATCGATGAACAGCTCGAGCAGCAGGGCGTAGTAGTTGTGGCGGATGCGCTTCCAGTCGCCGGTCTCTTCGAACAGGGACGGCAGATTGGGCTTCAGGTCGTAGCCCCAGCGCTTCTGGAATTGAGTGAAGAGGTCGGGGGTGTACTTGACGGCGCCGCGGCCGGGCGGGTTGATGTTGGGTTCGTCGGTGAAGATGCCGGGGACGGTGCGGCCGAAGTCGGCGCCGAGGGTTTTCTCGTAGCCGCGCATGGTGACGTCGATGAACTTCTGCGTGAGGCCGGGGAGCAGAAGGTCGACGTAAGGATAGCCGCCGTTCCAGGCGCGCGGCGGGTACTGCTCGATGCCGAAGCACCAGGAGCCGGGGCCGGGCTGGGCCTTTTCAGTCACGTCCTCGAAGCCGCCAGCGGTGGGGCGCAGGAGGATGCGGCAGGGGCCCGATTCGCGGCGGACGAGGCCCTGGCCCTGGTTGTAGGATTCGGGAAACTGGGCGGGGACGTTGCCGCCGGCAAAGCCGCTGGGGTAGGAGTCTTCGTCGTAGAGCCAGGCGACCATGCCGCGCTGCTTGGCCTGATCGACGGTGTAGCGGATGAGCTGGAACCAGCGGCCGGTGAGGTAGGGCGTGATCATGCCGGGACGGGGGTGGATGTAGAAGCCGCGGATGCCCTGGGCGGTGTAGTCGTTCAGGACGCGGTCGATCTCGGCTTCCGTCACCTCTCCGTGCCAGACGAAGAAGGGCAGCGTGCTGTACTCGGCGGGGGGCTTGGGGAAAAGCGCCTTGAGGCGGGTGTAGGACTCGATGTTAGCGGCGAGCGCCGGAGTGATGAGGGCGAGGAAGAGGACAAGGGCCTTTCGCATCCGGATACCTCCTGTAGGAACCCACCTCATTCTATCCGCAGGGGCGCGTCCGTTCATCCTGCGATTTCCGCCGCTCATGGCGGCCGGCTTGGCGGGCGGGCGGCCTGACCGGATGATGAAGACGAGGGGGGATGGGACATGAATCCACGGATCGCATTCGTGCTGAAATGGCTGCCGCGGCTGGCGGCGCTGGTGGTGGCGGGCGGCTTTCTGACGTTCGTCGCCGGGGAGTTTCTCTACCCGCACTCGGGGCCGCCGGCGCGGTTCATCGAGTGGCTGGGCATCGGGCTGATGTCGCTGGGCTGCCTGGCGCCGCTGCTGGCGTGGAAGTGGGAGCTGGAAGGCGCGCTGCTGTCGCTGTCGGCGCTGGCGGCGTTCTTCTTCATGGTGCAGATGCGCAGCCTGGCGGTGGTGGGGGTGATGGGGATTCCGGCGCTGCTGTTCGTGGCGGACTGGGCGCTGCGGAAGACGCTCAAGCGGCCGGATCAGTCCGGCAACCTGTAGCCCTTGCGGGCGCGGACGCAGGCGTCGGGGTACTGGCGGCGCGCCTCGCCCTGCAGCGCCACTTCGACCTTGCGGAACTCGACGATATCGTCACCTGACGATAATCCTTTTTATGGGCAGCAGCGATTTATGAGAAGGACATTTGTAAACCGCTATGGCGAACCCCTAACCGCGTCCGGCGTTCGTTTTCGACTGCAAGACTATGTTAAATCGGCCACCCAAAAGGCGCCGACCCTCTCCCAGAAGCGCGTTACACCGCACCTGTTTCGCCACACAACCGCCGTTCATCTCGTGGTCGCCGGTGTTGACGTGACGGTGATCCGAAGCTGGCTCGGACATGCCAGCCTGGAAACGACGAACCACTATGCCCAGGCGAACCTTGAGACGAAGCGCAGCGCGTTGGAGAAGGCAAACCCGAAGCTTCGGCCTGGAAAGCCGCCGCGATGGAGACGAGAGACAGACCTCCTGGCGTGGCTGGATTCCGTCTAATTTGCCGCATCTCGCCGGGAAACTAAACGTATGGCGACTTTGGGCCGGTATCGACCCACCGAAATCCTTACGATGCTTATGTAGGATGCCAGATTTCCGGCATGACGTGCTCATCGAGCGGTCGCTTCGCGGATTAGTCCTCCCGCAGTGCCACCATCGGATCCACGCGCAGCGCCCGCCGTGCCGGAAACAGCCCTGACCCTACCACTGCCGCCACCAGCAAAATTGCCACTCCCGCCACGACCGCCGGCTCTACCGGGCTCACGCCATACAGAAACCTGGCCAGAAGCCGTGACGTCGCCGCCGTTCCCGCCAGACCGATGGCCGCTCCTATGACTGCCGGAAGGAGCGTCTCCCTCGCCACCATTGCCAACACCGACGATGGCGTGGCGCCCAGCGCCACGCGAATTCCGATTTCCCTGGTCCTCCGCGCCACCGCGTATGACGCCACCCCGAACACCCCCACCCCTGCCAGCGTCACGGCGAGCCCGGCAAATAGCCCCAGCAGCAGCGTGTTGAGTCGCCGCAACTCTAGCATGCCCTCCACCACGCGCTCCATGGTCGCCACCCCCGCGACCGGCTGGTTCTTGTCGATCTCCGCCACCGCTCGCCGGACAGCTTCCGACATCGTGCCTGGATCGGCCAGCGTCCGGATGACCAGCACATTGAACCTCCCCATGTCCGCGCCCTGTTTGCTTAACGGCAATTGATCGTTCAGCGCGTAGATTTGGCCCCCCGACGCTCGCTTCGATAAATCCGGCGCTCCGTGTCGTGTCAATTGCCGCACGTCTTTAGCGATGCCCACGATCGTGAACCACGTCCCGTCCAACTGTATGCGTCTGCCCAGAGCCCCGGTTCCCGGCCACCAGGAGCGCGCCAGCGACTCGCTGACGATCGTCACCGGTGGTGCAGCTGGACCGTCGCTCGCTCCGAAGTACCGGCCACCGACCAGCGGAATCCCCATCGCCCGCAGGTAGTCGGTGCTGGTGTTTGAGTAGTCTGCAAAAGACTTTTCCCGCTCAGTCTCCGGCCGCCCCTCGACCGCATATTCCGTGCCTTGCATGATGAGTCCCATCGGAAGAGACGACACTGTGCCGGCATACTGTACACCGGGCAAGGCATACACCCTCCGCAACAGCTCCTCGCGAAACGCGCGCACGCGCGTGCCATCGCGATAGCTGCGCTTCGACAAGTCCATCCGCATCGTGAGAGCATGTTCCTTCTGGAAACCGAGGTCGACGTTCAAAACTCGCCGTAGACTCTCCACCAGCAGTCCCGCACCTGCCAGTAGCACCAACGCCAGCGCCACTTCGACGGTTACCAGCAGCCGCGCCGTATGGTTGCGCGCCGTCACCGTTCTCCCTCCCGAACCAAGGCCGAAACTCCCGCCCGGCCGCACGGCTGGAACCAGCCCGAACAGCAGCCCGGTCAGCAGCGATACACCCGCCCCGAACCCCAACACAACGCCATTGAGTCCGATCTCGTCGGCGCGCGGCATACTCGCTGGCAGCGCCGATTTCAGAAGCGGCAGCGTCCCATATGCCAGCAGCAGTCCCGCCGCTCCGCCGCACAGCGCCAGCATCCCGCTCTCCGTTAAAAGCTGTCGCGCCAGGCGGTGCCAGGTCACCCCGAGCGCCCGCCGAATGGCCATCTCGCGCTCCCGACCCGCGGCCCGCGCTACCAGCAGGTTCGCGATGTTCGCGCATGCAATCAGCAGCACCAGCGAAGCTGCCGCCATTGCCAGCAACAGCGCCGGCCGCACATCCTCCAGTTGCCTGGCATCGGTAAGACTCGAGACCCTGACTCCCCAGCCGCCATTCTCCTGCGGATAAGCCTTTGCCAGTCCCGCCACAATGGTTTCCATCTCCGCCTGCGCCTGCCCGGTCGTAGCGCCGGCCTTCAACCGCGCCACCACGGCCAGCGAATGCAGGTTCCTGGCGCGCTCCTGCTCAACCGGCAGATTCAGAGACATCCAAATCACCGGCCGGTACTCCGTCGACCCCATCGGCGGGAATTCGAACCCCTGCGGCATCACCCCCGCAATCGTGAAGGCTTCGTCGTTCACCTGGATCTGCCTGCCTAACACCCCGACGTCGCCCCCGAACCGCCGCTTCCACCACGTGTACCCGATCAACGCCTGCCGCGGCCCGCTACTCCGGTCCGCCCCCACTTCTATCGGGTGGCCGACTGCCGGGCTAGCGCCCAGTAGTCCAAACAGGTTCGCCGAAACCCGGTGCCCAATTACCTCCTCCGCCTCGCCACTGCCGGTAACATTTACCTGGTGTGTGTACCGGTGTGCTCCGAAGTCCTCGACGGTGCGCGTTTGCGCCTTCCAGTCGGCCAGGTTTGGACATGATGTGCCTCCGCTGAACCTGTGGCCGCTCAACTGTTGCATGCTTACATCCACCAGCCGTCGCGCCTGGGCGTACTTCACTGGTGAGAGCCACACCCCATAGAGCACGCTGAAGATCGCCGTATTGGCGCCGATCCCCAGCGCCAGCGTGAGCACCGCAATCGCGGCGAACCCCGGAGCACGCCACATGCTACGCAGCGCATAGCGCGCATCCTGAACCAGCTCCGCCACTAGCCACATATGTATATTGACGGTGGGACCCCGCAGATCGTTCACGTGATGTCTGAGATTTCCTGCAAGCGCCCGCTGTCTGGCGCTGGTCCTACCGCCGCAGGGTTGATTTAGGACGCACGGCCAATCCAATTCGCCGAGGTCCACAACGCCGACTGGGAAGCTATCCCAAACAACGGCGGAACACGACAGCCAATTATCGAAAGCAAGACTGGTGCAGTTTGAGGACTGGGCTGCTGTACGGGCGGCTGCGCGCGATAAATCGCTGCTGCGCATAATCGCCGGGATGGACTTGCGGCATCTCGTAGTAAATGGAGTAGCGGCCGCGGATGCGGCGCACCATGCGCTCGAAGGCGTCGCCGGGGTCCTCTGACTCGAGGACCCCGCCGCCGGTCTCTTCGGCGAGGCGATTGACGTGGATGGCGCGTTTTTCGCGGCGGGCGAACGCGGGGTTGCCGATGACGACGGCGCTGAGGACGGCGTCGGCTTCCCAGAGCGATTCGAGGCTCTCGTCCTCGTCGCGGCGGCCCTTCTGGCCGATGTTGTCGGTGATCATGACGACGGCGCGGCGGCGGGCGTTGCGGCCCTGGCGGAAGTGGACGCGGGCGGACTCGTCGGCGGCGTCCCAGATGCGCGTGGCGCCTTCGAAAGGCTCGTCGAGGATGTCGTTCTCGATGGTGCGCTGGACGGCCTCGAAGTCGCCGGTGAAGCCGGAGAGGAGGCGGGGACGGCCGGCGAAGGTCATGACGGCGACGCGGTCGCCCGGGCGGAGCTGGCCGAGGGACTTGCGGGCGGAGGCGGCGACGCGCTCGACGGTCTTCTCCATGCTGCCGCTGATGTCGAACAGGAGGATGAGGTCGAGCGGCTCGTTGCCCTGTGAGACGTGAACCACTTTCTGCGGGCGGCCGTTGTCCTTGACGAGGAAGTGCTCCGGGCGGAGATCGGCGACGGGCGCGCCGCGGCTGAAGACTTCGGCATCGACGCGGACCTGGGAGACGCCGGTCTGAAAAGTGGGCGTCTGGGCGTGGAGGAAGGGCAGGGCGGCGAGGCACACGAAGAGCGGGTGGCGCATCTTTAGCTGATACGTGCGGGGCGGCGCGGGTGTTCCGCGAAGAGGTCGGCGCGGAACTGTAGACTGGGCAATATGGTTTCTCGCCGCTTCCCCCTGGCTGTCGCCCTGCTGGGCTTGCGGCTGTGGGCCGCGCCGCCGGCCGGGTTCCGGCTGCCGGACGAGGTGCGGCCTGTGTCGTACCGGGTGGAACTGGCCATCGACCCGTCCGCGGCGCCGTTCCAGGGCCGCGTGTGGATCGAGGTGGCGCTGGCCCGGCCGGCAACGCGCATCTGGCTGAACGCCAAGGGACTGGCTATCGGGGAGGCGGCGGTGGAGACGGGCGGCCGCAGGCTGCGGGCGGAGGCGTACGCTGTGGACGACGAGTTCCTGGCGCTGGAGGTGAGCGACCCGGTGCCGGCGGGAGCGGCCACGCTGGAGGTGCGCTTCACCGGGCGTCTCGACGACAAAGGGCTGGTGGGCCCGTACCGGCGGCTGTGGGGCGGCGACTGGTACGTGTTCACCACGTTTACGGCGATCGAGGCGCGGCGGGCGTTCCCGTGCTTCGACGAGCCGCGCTTCAAGACGCCGTGGGAGCTGGCGCTGCGCATCCCGCACGGCGCGCGGGCGTTTTCGAACGCGCCGCGGACGGCCTCGGCGCCGCGGGCCGGCGGATGGAAAGAAGTCCGCTTCGCGAGGACGGCGCCGCTGCCGGCGGAGGTGATCGCCTTCGCCGTGGGCCCGTTCGAGACAACGGCCGCAAGGCGCGCCGGGCGGCGGGGGATTCCGGTGCGGACGGTGACGCCGCGCGGCTTGGCGGCGCAGGGCGAGTACGCCGCGGCGGCGACGGACGAAGTGCTGCGGCGCCTGGAAGAGTACACGGGCATTCCCTATCTCTGGCAGAAGCTGGACCACGTCGCGCTGCCGCAAGGGGCGTTCGGAGCGGTGGAGAACCCGGGGCTCATCACTTACGTGAGCCGCGGCCTGCTGCTGGCGCCGGAGACCGACACGCAGGAGAAGCGGAGGGCGGTGCGGGGGCTGATGATGCACGAGCTGGCGCACCAGTGGTTCGGCAACCTCGTCACGCAGGCGGCGTGGGAGGACGTGTGGCTGAGCGAGGGCTTCGCCACGTGGATCAGCGGGCGGATGATGGACCAGGAGCGCGCGCCCGCCCAAAAGAACCTGAACGCGGCGGCGGCGCGGGAGCGGATGATGGCGCTGGACGCGAGCCCGAAAACGCGCCCGGTGCGGCTGGCCATGCCGGACCGGGCGGCGATGCGCGGCGTCTACAGTCCCTTCGTCTATCAGAAAGCCGGGGCCGTCCTGCTGATGCTGGAGGCGTGGCTGGGGGAGGAACGGTTCCGCGGCGCGCTGCGCGCCTACCTGGCACACCACAAGCACGGGAATGCGACGACCGCCGATCTGGCGGAGGAACTGGGCGGAGAGGCGGGGCAGGTGCTCGACAGCTTCCTGAACCGGACGGGGATGCCGGAGATCCGGGCGGAGGCGCGCTGCGGGGACGCGGCCGCGCTGATCCTGCGGCAGGGCGGCTCCGAGCCGTGGACGGTGCCGGTGTGCTGGCGGACGGACGGGGCGGCGGCGTGCACGCTCCTGCGCACCAGCCAGGCCGAGGTTCAGCTGCGGGCGTGTCCGGCCTGGATCCAGACGAATGCGGGCGGGACGGGCTACTACCGCTCAGCCTGGCCGGCGGGCCGCGTACCGCCGCCGAAGGCGCTGACGCCGGCCGAGCGGTTCACGCTGGTGTACGACCTGCAGAAACTTCCGGAGATGCGGCCGGCGCTGGAGGCGCTCACGCGCGACGCGGAGCCGCAGGTGGCCGAAGCGGCGCGCAAGGCGCTGGGGCTGGACAGGAAGTAGCTACTTCAGCAGCGCATCGATGGCGGACTGGGCGATCTCTTCGTCCACGGCCGATGGGCCGCCGCTGATGGCGATGGAACCGATCAACTGGCCGTCCACCTTGATCGGCAGGCCGCCCTGGTTGGGGAACCAGGCGGGGAAGACGAGCCCGGCGACGTTGCCGCCCTGGACGGAGTCGGCCGCGTTCTTCGACGGACTGCCGTTCAGGGCGGAGTGGCGGGCCTTGCGCTGCGCCCATTCGAGCGTGTTGATGGAGGCCTTGTCGCCCTTCTGCAGGAAGAGGATGTTGGCGCTGTCGTCCATGATACAGATGGTCACGCTGACGTTCCTCTTCCCGGCCGCGGCCTCGGCGGCGGCGGCCATCTTCTTGACGGCGGCGAGGTTCAGGTACTTCTTCGACGGAAGCTCCCCGGCGCCGGCCAGGGCCGCGGAACAGAGCACGACGGCAAGCAGTTTCAGCATGCGGAACAGCCTACCACAGGGAGGCGGAGGCGGGCCTCGCGCGCTTTCCGCGCCGGCCCGAGGGCCGCTTCGATTTTTTCTTCGGAGGCTTGACGAACCGGAGAGCTTGTGATTAACTTGAGCAACTATCGCAGGATAGTCTCTTTCTGTTAGTTCCTAACTAGGTTCTGCTTGGCAATACCGGACAGGCGGTTTGGCAGCGCCGTCTCAGTTAGCGATAACTAGCGGGAGTGAAGTCTTAAGTACGGGGGTCCCTGATGAACCTTCAGAGCAAGCTTTTGTGGCTTTCTCCCATCCTGGTGGTGGTGGTCCTGATCGCGCCGGCAGCGCTCGCCCAGACCACCAACGCATCGATCACCGGCATTGTCTCCGATGCCACCGGCGGGGTGGTGCCCAACGCCACGGTGTCGGCAACGAATACGGCGACGGGTGTCTCCCGTTCCGTGACCACGAACGAAGCGGGCGTGTACACGATCTCCCCTCTGATTCCCGGCTCGTACGAAGTGAAAGTGACGAACGCCGGCTTCAAAACGAAGGTTCAGACGGGCGTCGTGCTGGAAACCGGTTCGGTGGTGAAAGTGGACGCGCAGTTGGAAGTGGGCGCGGTGACCGAGAGTGTCGAGGTCAGCGCGCAGGCCGCCATGCTGCAGACGCAGGAAACCTCGGTGGCCGGCGTCGTCTCGCAATCGCAGTTGGAACGCATCCCGGTGAACGGCCGCAACTACACGCGCCTGCTCGTCCTGATGCCCGGTACCAGCGACATCCGCCGCAGCCAGGGCCGCGGTGGTGAGTCCGGCGCGATCATGGTCTCGGTCAACGGCCAGCGCACCCAGGACAACAATTACACGATGGACGGCGTGGACAACAACATGATGTTCATGAACTCCCCCGGCGGCTCGCCGCCGATGGACGCCATCCAGGAGTTCCGCGTCGCGACGGGGAACTCGGCCGAGTTCGGCCGGTCGGCCGGCGCGAACGTGAACATCTCGATCAAATCCGGCACGCGCGACCTGCACGGCAGCTTGTACGAGTACCTCCGCAACGACAAGTTCGACGCTAACGACTGGTTCGCCAACCGGCAGTCGCGCGGGAAAGTGCCCTTCAAGCAGAATCAGTACGGCGCTTCCGCCGGCGGTCCGCTGGTGATCCCGAAACTCTACAACGGCCGGGACAAGACGTTCTGGTTCGGTTCGTGGGAAGGCTTCCGGTGGCGGCGCGGGCAGACGGGCCAGTTGACTGTTCCGCTGCCGGCGATGCACTCGGGCGACTTCTCGTCATTGGCGAATTCGATCTTCGATCCGCTCACCGGCGTGGCGGACGCTTCCGGCAAGATCAACCGCCAGCCGTTTGCCGGCAAAATGATTCCCGCGGCGCGGATCGAGCCGGGCATGAAGTATGTTTCGGACAAGATGCACCCGCTTCCTAACCGGCCCGGCACGGTGAACAACTACCTGGCCACCGGCGGCCAGCAGAACAACCGCGACATGTTCCTGGCCCGAGTGGATCACACGTTCGGGCAGAACGACACCGTGTTCTTCCGGATGCTGGAGCAACACGTGGGGCAGATGACGCCCGACTCTCGCGGGTACTATTTCTCGGAGAACAGGTACGATGTCCGCAACTACGGCGGCGGCTGGAACCATGTCTTCAGTCCGACGGCGGTTCTGGAGATCAAGTACGGCTTCAGCGGCCCGAACAACCCCGGTTGCCCCAGCTACACGGACGGGCTGACCCGCTCAGGGATCCAAACCACGGCGAAGGTCTCCATCTTCGACCTGGAAGCCCTGTGCGAGACGCGCGTCAACTACAACATCACCGGCTACGCCACCGCCGGCGGCGGCGGCGGCGAAACGATCCGCGACCACAACAACCAGTGGAACGGCAAGTTCACCAAGATCATTGGCCGGCACAACATGAAGATGGGCGGCGGCTATACGTGGCGCCAGATGGACGCGGCGTACTCCAACCCCACCAACGGCGACGCGTCGTTCTGGATCGACCCGACGTCGTCGGCCAA
This sequence comes from Bryobacterales bacterium, assembly GCA_027324255.1. GTDB lineage: Bacteria > Acidobacteriota > Terriglobia > Bryobacterales > Bryobacteraceae > Paludibaculum. The sequence goes on from DAHVTI010000298.1 coordinate 12,458, forward strand.
CAGCGCGGGCAGCGGCAACGGATACGCTTCGATGCTGCTGGGCTATCCGAGCTACATCCGGCGCGGCACCACCATCGCGCGGCTGTTCGCCAAGCAGCACTACATGGAGGGCTTCTTCCAGGACGACTGGCGCGTCACCGACAAGCTGACCGTCAATCTCGGCATCCGCTGGGAGTCCGGTATGCGCCCCTGGGACGCGAACAATGCGCAAGGCAACCTGCTGGTCACGCACGACCAGAGCGGCTACCATGCCGAGTTGATGTGGGCCGGAGTCAATCCGATGACGGACCCCGTCACCGGCAAGGCCGGTCTGCCCGCCAAGACGCTCGGCTATGGCCGCTCGTTGATGAGGAGCGACATGAACAACTGGGCGCCGCGCCTCGGCATCGCCTACCAGATGAACAGCAAGACCGTCATCCGCGCGGGCGCCGGCGTATTCTATAACTCCACGTTCATGCAGGAACTGAATGACCTGCGGAAGTTCTGGCCCTACCTGCCGCAGCAGGAGATCAGCTACAACCGCGGCGCCACGCCGGACTTCAGGATCACCGACAAGGGGCCGAGCTTCGACTCCACGCAGGCGATCGGCGGCTGGCCGCAGAACCCCAACAACCGCACGCCTTACTCGCAGCAGTGGAACCTCTTCGTGCAGCGCCAGCTCATGAACGAGATGACGCTCGACGTCGGCTACGTCGGCTCGTCCAACAAGAAGCAGATCGGCTACGTGGGCTGGAACAACGCTCCCTCCCCTTCGCCGCTGCCGATCAACCCGCGGCGCATCCTCTACAACTCCGGCTTCAGCGGCAACATGGACGGCGGCTCCAACATGTTCAACTCCGAGTACAACGCCTTCCAGACGAAGCTGACCAAGCGCTTCTCGAAGGGGCTGCAGATCCTGGCCAACTACACCTGGGGCAAGGTGATGGACGACCAGTCCTCGCTGGCCGAAGGCAAGTACATGAACATGTTCAACATCCGCAACGACTGGTCGCGGTCGAGCTACGACATCAAGCATGCCTTCAAGGTGGGCTACGTCTACGACCTGCCGTTCGGCCGCGGCAGGACCTTCGGCTCGAACATCAATCGCGCCGCGGATGCGATTCTCGGCGGCTGGGCGCTGGAAGGCATCGTCCAGCTTCAGTCCGGCGTCGCCTCCAACCTGAGAACCGGGACCGACCGCGCCAACGTCGGCAAGACCAACGAGCGGCCCAACCTGCTGCGCAACCCGATCCTGCCCAAAGGCCAGCGCACCGTGGACAAGTGGTTCGATACCTCGGCCGTGGCGATGCCCGACTTCTACACCTGGGGCAACGCCGGCGCCTACGTGCTCGAAGACGACGGCCGCGCCGTGTGGGATATCTCCATCGCGAAGCACTTCCGCTTCACGGAACAGCACTCGCTGGAGTTCCGCGGGGAGTTCTTCAACTTCCCCAATCACGTGGACTTCGGCTCCCCCGGCACCACCGTGAACACGAACTCGTTCGGCGTGATCAGCGGCGCCACCTCCGCCCGCCAGATCCAGTTTGCGCTCCGCTACGCGTTCTGATTCGCCTGAAGCAAACACGCCGCGGTTCCCACCGGAGCCGCGGCGTGTTTCGTTTTTCAGGCCGGCTCAGCTCCAGTAGTTGCGGTCGAGCGAGCGGTATTGGACAGCCTCGGCGACGTGCTTGGCCTGAACCTGGTCCTGGGCGGAGAGGTCGGCGATGGTGCGGGCCACCTTGAGGATGCGGTCGTGGGCGCGGGCCGACAGCGCCAGGCGCCGCACGGCCATCTCGAGGGTGCGCTCCCCTGCCGCGTCGAGCGGGCACATCTCGCGCAGTCGGCCGGCGGGGATATCGGCGTTGACGAAGCCGCGGGCCTGCTGCCGGGCGCGGGCGGCCAGCACGCGCTGGCGCATCTCCTCCGATGTGACGCCGCCTTCGCGGGCGCGCAGCTCCTGGAAAGGCACGGCGGGGACTTCGATGTGGAGGTCGATGCGGTCCAGCAGCGGGCCGCTGATCTTGCCCAGGTACTGCTGGATCTGGGCGCCGGTACAGCGGCACTCGCGGGTGGGGTCGCCGTGGTAGCCGCAGCGGCAGGGGTTCATGGCCGCCACCAGGGTGAAGCGGGCGGGGAAGGAGAGCGTCAACTGCGAACGGGCGATGACGATGGAGCGCTCCTCCAGGGGCTGGCGGAGCAGTTCGAGCACGTTGCGCGGGAACTCGGGCAGTTCGTCGAGGAAGAGCACCCCGTGGTGGGCCAGGCTGACCTCGCCGGGGCGGGGCAGGCCGAGGCCGCCGCCGACGAGGGCGGCGTCGGAGATGGTGTGGTGCGGGGAGCGGAAGGGCCGCTCGCGAAGCAGGCCGGCGCCCTTGGGCAATGTGCCGGCGACGCTGTGGATCTGGGTGGCCTCCAGCGCCTCGGGAAAAGTCAGCGGCGGCAGGATGCCGGGCAGCCGGCGGGCCAGCATGGTCTTGCCCGATCCGGGCGGACCGACGAGCAGGACGTTGTGCGATCCGGCGGCGGCCACCTCCAGGGCGCGTTTGGCCGTGGTCTGCCCGCGGACATCGGCGAAATCGGGCGCCGAGGAGACGAAGCCGGGGGCGGCGTGGGAGGCGGGCGGCTCCGGCGCGAGGGTCTCCGGCCGCGCCAGCAGGCCCACCGCCTCGGCCAGATTCTCGACGCCGTAGACGGCCAGCCCGTCCACCACGGCGGCTTCGGCGGCGTTTTCCTTGGGGACGATGATGCCGGTGGCGCCGCGCAGCCGGGCGCAGGCCGCCACGGGCAGCACGCCGCGCACGGGCCGCACGCGGCCGTCCAGCGACAACTCGCCCACCACCATGTGCGTGATCTGCGCCGGTACGTGGCCCATGGCGCCGAGCACGGCCAGCGCGATCGGCAGGTCGAAGCCCGCCCCCTCCTTGCGCAGGTTGGCCGGCGCCAGGTTGATGGTCACGGCCTTGTTGGGATAGTGGAAGCCGGAGTTGGCCAGCGCCGACCGGATGCGCTGGCGGCTCTCGCGCACCGCGGTGTCGGGCATGCCTACCAATACGAAATCGCGTTCCGAGCCGCCCGGGTAGAGGTCCACTTCCACGTCGATGGGCCGGGCCTCGATCCCGAAGATGGCGGCGCTCTGGGTGCGGAAAAGGGGCATCGGCTGCCTAAGTGAAGTTGTGGCGGCCGCGGCGGGTTTCTCTCAGGGAACTACCTGGAACCGCGCGCGCGCCTCCGCCTCGGTCTGGCCGACGCGGTCCTTCGCCTTCACCACCAGCGTGTATTCGGCGGGCTGCACGCCGGCGGTGAGGTTCAGCGTCAGGGCGCCGTTCAGCATGCGGCGGGGGTAGAAGGGCGCGCCGCTGTCGGCCGCGGCGTCGTCCTGCGAATAGAGCACCTTGCCGGAGGCTCCGAGGATCGACAGGCCGTAGCTGACGTCGAAGCGGTTCTTCTCCCCCATCTGGAAGCCCGCCATCTGGAAGCGCGCCAGCAGGGTCTCCCCCGCACGGTAAGCGGCTTTCTCCATGGGCTGGCGGTCGGACTCCTGCCGGTAGAAGCCGAGGCTCAGCACGCTGAAACGCTCCGGCCGCGGCAGGGGCCGGCCGCCCACCTTGAACTCCACTTCCCGGTCGGCGGCGGCCTGGGCGTTCTCGTCCGCCACCTGGATCTTCAGCTTGTAGACGCCGGGCGGGAGCTGGGCCGGCAGCGGCAAAGTGTAGGCGACCTTCGGCAGCCAATCCTTGTCGTTATAGCTGATCTCCTCCTTGACGGCGCCGTTGGCGGGCGGGGCGAGCAGGAGGCCTTCGGGGTCTACGCCTACGAGTTGCCAGCGCAGGTCCACGCTGTCCTTCACCGTCTTGAAGCCGCTGATGCGGAAGCTCAGGTAGAGGAGCTCGCCCGCATAGTACTCGTAGTTGCCGGCGATGGCCGGGCCCTCTTCCTGCTTGAAGTGCAGGGTCGCCTTGGTGACGGCCAGCCCCGCGGGAGGCGCGGGCTGCTTCTGCTGCGCCCACACGGACGCAACTGCCAGTGCCAGCAGGGCGATCCTTCGCACGCTTCTATTGTGCGCCTTTATTTGCCCGGCGGCGTGGGGAGAGTGTACGCCGGAGCTGTTTTTCCGGACTCGACGCCGTAAGGCATGTTGACCAGCGCCGTGGATTCCTTCTCGACGTCGCCGCCGCTGGAGACGCGCAGCTTGTAAGTGCCCTGCGGTACGTCGAAGAGCATGTTCCCGGAGTCCGACGCGCCTGCCAGCAGCGTGCGCAGCGCGCCCAGCCACTGCGGAACGCCGTCGCCCTTGTCGAGCTCCATGTATTCTTTGCCGCCGGTATCGATCACCGCCAGCAGCGGCACGCCCGCGGCGTCGCGCCCGGCGTTCTTCACCGTCACGTTCACCATCAGGAACTTGTTGGTTGGAATCCGGAGACCGGCGGGCCCTTCCAACTGTTCGGCCCAGGTGGTCTGGGTGACGACGTAGACCAGCGAGCCCGTGGCGATCTCCTCGCCCATCTCGTAAACCTTGCTGGACGCCGACTGCCTGTCGCAGCCGGCCAGCAGCAGGGCCGCCGCGGCCGCCAGCGCCCCGGCGCAGACCCTGCGGCGGAAAGTGAAGAAATTGACCGGCACTGGATGAATCCTCCGCATCTCTACCTTTGCAACCATATCGAAGAAGCCACTCACATGCAATTCACCCACTCGGGCGTACTCCTCTGTCTTTCAGTCATCACCCTTTGGGGGGCGGACCAGGGCCGCCATCCCCTCACCGGCAGAACCATCGCCGGCGTCATGGGGGCCGGCGGCGCTTCCTGGCTGGAGCGCGCCGAGCGGGAAAACGAAGAACGGCCCCGGCTGGCCGTCCGCCTGCTCGACGTGCGGCCGGGTGAAGCCGTGGCCGACGTCGGCGCCGGCAGCGGCTACTACACCGAACTGCTGGCGCGGGCCGTCGGGCCGGCCGGCGCCGTCTACGCCACCGACATCCAGCCCGGCATGCTCGAGTTGCTGGAGCGGCGCATCCGCCAGCACAAGCTCACCAACGTGAAGACCGTGCTGGGCGCCGAGGACGATCCGCGCCTGCCGGCCGGGGCGCTGGACCTCGTCCTGCTGGTGGACGTCTACCACGAGTTCTCCCGCCCCCAGCAGATGCTGCGCCGCATCCGCGCCGCGCTGAAGCCCGGCGGGCGCCTCGTGCTGCTCGAATACCGCAAGGAGGACCGCGCGGTGCCCATCCGCGAAGAACACAAGATGAGCGTCCAGGACGTGCGCACGGAACTGGAAGCGGAGCGCTTCCGCTTCGAGCGCGTGTTGAACGATTTGCCGTGGCAGCATATCCTGATCTTTCGCAAGTGAAAAACTCACTCTTCCCCTCTGAGCACGCCGTGGAACGGGATCCGTCCACCGGCGCGGTGGTGCACCGGCTCACCTCCGCCCCCTGCATCAACCACGCCACCTACTTCCTGCAAAGCTCCATCACGCCCGGCGGCGATGCGCTGCTGTTCACCAGCTACCGCACCGGCTCGGCCCAGTTGTTTTCCGTGGAGCCCTTCCCCGGCGGCCCCATCCGGCAGTGGACCTGCGGCGAGCCCATCCATCCCTTTTCGCCGGCCATCCATCCGGACGGCGAGCGGGTGTTTTTCGTGCGCGGCGGCGCTATCTTCCAGATTCGCCGGGACACGCTGGAAGAGACCGGGATCGTCCGTTTCGACGGCGCGCAATTGGGCGAAATCTCACTTTCGGCCTGCTCCAGGTGGCTGACGGCGGCGGCCAAACGAGGCTCGGAAAACGGCATCGTGGCCGGCCGCGCGGACGGCGCCGCGTGGCACTTCATCGCGTTCCCCCGCACGGTGATCCATCCGCAGTTCCACCCGCTGGAGCCCGAGTGGATCGAATTCGCGGCCGACCCTGCGCCGCGCATCCACCGCGTGCGCCTCGACGGCTCGCAACTGGAGTGCCTCTACCAGCACGCCAACGACGAGTTCGTCGTCCACGAGACGTTCCTCGGCCGCACCGGCGACCTCGTCTACACCGTCTGGCCCCACTCCCTGTGGCGCCTGGACTGGCAGAGCCTGGAGCGCACCCTCATCTGCCGCTTCAACGCCTGGCACATCACGCCTAACCGCGAAGGCACGCTGGTGCTGTGCGACACCAACCACCCCGACCTCGGCATCTTCCTGATCGAGGCCTCCTCCGGGCGGCGCTTCCCGGTGTGCGAATCGCGCTCCTCCAACGGCGGGTCGCAGTGGAAACTTTCGCGCTACGCACTGGCCGAAGATTTCGCCGCCGCCCGCAGCACGCTGCCCTCCGGCACGCTGAGCTGGATGGAGAACGCCGTGGATACGGTCTACGGCCCGCAGTGGACGCACCCGCACCCTTCGTTTTCCCCCGATGAGCGGATGGTGGTGTTCACCAGCGACCGCTCCGGCCACCCGCAGGTCTATGCCGCCGAAATCCCGCCGCCGGACGGCGGCCAATAAATGGACAACCTCACCCACTCCCTCACCGGCATCCTGCTGGCCCGCGCCGGGCTGGGCCGGCTGGCGCCGCACGGCACCGCGCTGGCCGTCACCGCCGCCATTCTGCCGGACCTCGACATCGTCTCCGGCGCCCGCGGCTCGCTCTGCTACCTGGCGCACCACCGCGGCTTCACGCACGCCTTCTTCTGGCTGCCGCTGGTGGCGCTGGCGCCGCTGCCGCTGTGGTGGCTCTGGTCGCGCCGCCGGCAGCCGGTCGGCGCACGGGATTGGGCCTGGGCTTATCTCATCAGCCTGGCCGCCACGCTCAGCCACCTGCTGCTGGACGCACTCAACGTCTATGGCATCCGCCTTCTGGAGCCGTTCTCCGGCCGCTGGCTGCACGCCGACCTGGTAAACATCGTCGATGTCTGGATCTGGGCGCTGCTGCTGCTGTGTGTGCTCGGGCCTATGCTGGCGCGGCTGGTCTACAGCGAGATCGGCGCGCGCGGCGGCTCCGGCCGCGGCATGGCCTGGCTGGGGCTGCTGTTGCTGGGCGGCTACGTGGGCCTGCGCGCCGAACTGCACCAGCAGGCCACGGGCGCGCTGAACACGCGTCTGTACGGCGGTGAGGCGCCGCTGCGCGTGCTGGCCCTGCCTTCGGCCGCCAACCCCTGGTCCTGGACCGGACTGGTGGAGACCCGCTCGGCCTGGCGAGTGGTGCCCGTGGACCTGCTGCTGCCCGAGTTCAACCCCGAAGAGGGCCGCACCTACTACAAGCCCGCCGCCGGGACGGTGCGCCAGGCGGTGCTGGCCACGGAGACGGCGCGCGTCTTCCTCGATTTCTCGCAGTGCCCGCTGTGGCGCATCACCCCCGCCGCGCAGCCCGACGGCGCCGTGCTGGTGCGCATCTCCGACCTGCGCTTCGGCCTGCCGGACGAGAACGCCTTCACCGCCGAGTTCCTGGTGGACCCCTCCGGCCGGGTGCTGCGCCAGCAGTTCGCATTTGGGACCATGAGGGCCAGGAGGCCCTGAGCGTCAGGCGAAGCCCGCATGAGCAGCATCGAGTACCCCATGATAATCGACGGCCGCGATGTGCGCAGCGAGCGCCCCATCGAAGTGCGGATCCCCTACGACGGCGCGCCGTTCGCCACCGTGTTCGCGGCCGGGCCGGAGCTGTTGGAACAGGCCGTGGCCGCGGCCCGCAACGCCGCGCCCGTCATGCGCGGCCTGACGCGCGACGCGCGCTCGTCGATTCTGCGGCGCGCCCACGCACTGCTGCTGGAGCGCGCCGCAGCGTTCGCCCGCGCCATCAGCAGCGAGAGCGGCAAGCCGCTGCGCGAAGGCCGCCTGGAGGTGGAGCGCGCGGCCGCGACGCTACTGTTTTCCTCCGAGGAAGCCCACCGCCTGGCGGGCGAAGTCGTGCCCATGGATGCC
>DAHVTI010000324.1 GCA_027324255.1 Bryobacterales bacterium
GGCGCGATGAGGATCGTGCTGGTGGACGACCACCGGGTGGTGGCGCGGAGCCTGAAGGCGTATCTGGAATCGTTCGACGGCTTGCAGGTGGTGGGGACGGCGTCGAGCGGGGAAGGTTTGCTGGCACGGCTCGACGAGTGGCGGCCGGAGATCTTGGTGCAGGACCTGCTGCTGCCGGGGGGGATGGACGGGGTGGAGACGACGCGGCGGGTGCTGCGGAAGGCGCCTGGCACGAAGGTGATCGTGCTGACGGCTTCGACGGATGAGGCGCGGATGATGGGCGCGCTGCGGGCGGGGGCGGTGGGGTACGTGAGGAAAGACGCCGAGCCGGAGACGCTGCTGGCTGCGGTCAGGGCCGTGGCGCGGGGGAAGAGTTATTACGACGTGCCGGCGATGGGGGCGGCGGAGGACTTGACGGCGAGAGAGCGCGACGTGCTGCGGTTGGTGGCGCTGGGCCGATCGAACAAAGAGATTGCGGACGAGTTGGGGATCGGGGACGAGACGGTAAAGACGCACGTGGCGAACGTGCTGGGCAAGCTGATGGCGGAGAACCGCGCGCAGGCGGTGGTGCAGGCGTTGAAGCGCGGGCTGGTGGCGCTGGACGAGTTGTCGTAGTTAACGCACGAACTCCATTTTGCCCTGGTCGTGGGGGCGGGGCGGGGTGCGGGAGGAGGCCATCAGGGCGCTGAGCTTTCGCAGGACGCCGGGCTCTTGGGCCGCCAGATCCGTGGTCTCGTTGGGGTCGGACTGGAGGTCGTAGAGTTCGACGGGGGCGTTGGGTTTGGGGCGGACCACTTTGTAGCGGCCGTGGCGGAGGGCCTGGGCTTGAGGCTGGGGAGCGATGCGGCCGGCGCGCTGGTTCCAGTTGTTGAACTCCCAGTACATGGGCGGATGCTCGGGCTGAGATTTGCCTTGGAGTAGCGGGAGGACGGAGACGCCGTCGATGTCCTTCGGCGCGGGGGCGCCGGCGATTGCGGCGAGGGTGGGGAGGACGTCGGCGAAGTACCACGGGGCGCTGCTGACGGCGCCGGGGCGGGTGACGCCGGGGTAGCGGACGATCATGGGGGCGCGGATGCCACCTTCGTAGAGGTCGCCCTTGGAGCCGCGCAGCGGGCCGTTGCTCTGGAAGAAGTCGAAACCGTTGTCCTTGCCGCGGTAGCCGCCGTTGTCGCTGGCAAGGAAGATGGCGGTATTGGAGTCGAGCTTCAGCTCCTGGAGCAGAGCGAGGATGCCGCCGGTGTAGGTATCGGCGCGGGTGACCATGGCGGCGTAGGTTTTCTGGGCCTGGGTCCAGGGCTCCTTTTCGTAGGGCGCGACGGAGGGGATTTCGAACTTGCCGTGGGGGAGAGTGTAGGCGGCGTAGAGGAAGAAGGGGCGGTCCTGGCGGCGGCGGACGAACTCGAGGGAGCGCTGATAAATCAAATCCGCGGAGTATTGTTTTTGAGCGCCGCCGGCGTTGCCGGGCAGCGGGAATTTGCGTTCGTTGTCCCAGAGGAAGTCAGGAAAGTACGAGTGGGCGTGGACCTGGTGGAGGTAGCCGAAGAACTCGTCGAAGCCATGCTTGGAGGGGACGCCGCCGGAGCCGGCGTCGCCGAGGCCCCATTTGCCGAAGCCGCCGGTGGCATAGCCGGCGTCGTGGAGGAGATTGGCGAGAGTGCGGTCGGAGGCTTCGAGGGGGGTGGTGCCGGCGTTGGCGCGGATGGGGGCGTGGCCGTTGTGGAGGCCGGACATGAGGGAGCTGCGGGAGGGGGCGCAGACGGTGCCGCCGGCGTAGCACTGGGAGAAGAGGAGGCCCTGGCGGGCGAGGGCATCGATGTTGGGGGTGCGGATGAGTTTTTGGCCGTAGCAGCCGAAGTCGTGGGAGCCGAGATCGTCGAGGAGGATAAAGACGATGTTGGGCGGGCGGCGGGCGGGGGCTGCTGCTGCGAGTGTGGAGGAGAGAAAAGCTCGGCGGTGGAGCATGACGGAGAGTAGCTTATCGAATTCGGAGGCGCGCCGATTTGCTAGCATGTGGGCCTATGCACCCTCCAAACAATCCTCCGGCGGTCAAGCTGGAGAACGGTCCGGATTACCGCGAGAACTATGCCAACAGCGTGCAGTTGCGGGCGAGCCTGTGGGATTTCCTGCTGATGTTCGGGACGCTGCGGCAGCAGACGCAGGAGGCGGTGTTGATCCAGAACTTCCAGGGCGTGTACCTGAGCCCGCAGCAGGCCAAGGCGCTGCTGAACGTGCTGTCGACGAACGTGCAGCAGTACGAAGCCACGTTTGGCGAGATCCGGCTGGAGCCGCAGGGCGACTCGAAGCTGGTGCAGTAGTCACTTGAGCACTTTGAAGATGTTGGAGTAGTCGTCGGTCCAGGCGCGGAGCCAGGGAGCGGGGGGCAGGACGATGCCGCTCTTGTACTGGGGTGTATTGAAGAGCTGCGGGTTGGAGGTGAGAAGCACCCAGGTGGTGCTGAAGCACTTTTCCTCATCGTCGTCGGAGGAGTCGACGACGATGGCGCTCTTGCCAAGGGCCGCGGCGGCGCGTTCGAGGACCGGGGAGAGGTCGATGAAGCGATTGGAGATGTGGACGGCGAGGACGCCATCGGGCTTGAGGTGGTGGAAGTAAAGGGCGATGGCCTCGCGGGTGAGGAGGTGGACGGGGATGGAGTCGCTGGAGAAGGCGTCGACGACGATGGTGTCGTAGTTCTGGACGGGCTCGCGCTCGAGGGAGAGGCGGGCGTCGCCAAGGACGATGTCGATGGCGCCTTCGGCGGTTTTGAGATACCAGAAATCCTCGTTGGCGATTTTCTGAACGGCGGGGTTGATTTCGTAGAAGCGGTAGAGGTCGCCGGCGCGGGAGTAGCCGGCGACGGTGCCGGTGCCGAGGCCGATGACGGCGACGCGCTGGATGTCGGCGATGTTGCGGGCGTTCATGACGAGGCCGAGGCCGGAGTCGGAACAGTAGTAGGTGGCGACTTCGCGGCGGCGGGCGGGGTGGGTGTACTCTTCACCGTGGTTGATGGCGCCGTGGACGAGGGAGCGGTAGCCGTCCCAGTCGTAGAAGCCGTTGTACTGGTTGACGCGGAGCTCGCCGTAGAAATTGCGGGTGACGACGAGGCTGTTCTTGACCAGGTCGCGCATTTCGCGGCCGAGGTAGCCGAGGAGGGCGGCGGCTAGGGTGAAGACGAGGATGGCGGGCCAGCCGAGGAGCTCGCGGCGGAAAGGCCAATTCGGATCGAGGAAGAGGACGAAGGAGGCGAGGATACCGCAGACGGCGAGGGAGATGGGGAGCTCGTAGGAGGCGTTGAAGAGGGAGGGGGCGATGAGGGCGACGAAGACGCCGCCGGCGGCGCCGCCGATGGAGACCATCAGGAAGAAGCCGGTGAGGAACCTGGGGTGGGGCTTGAGGCGGGCGAGCTCGCCGTGGCAGACCATGCAGACGATGAAGAAGGCGAGGGAGTAGAGGGCGATGGAGAGGCGGAGGGCGGGACGGTCAGAGGGTCCGAGCTGGGTGAGCCAGGCGAGGACGCCGAGGGCGAGCGGGAGGGCGCCGAGGAACCAGAGGCGGCGGTACCAGCCTTCGGCGTCGAAGCAGAGGATGAAAGAGAGCAGGTAGAGCGAGAGGGGAAGGATCCAGAGGAAGGGGATGGGGGCGAGGTCCATGCTCATGTGGGTGGTGAGGGAGAGCAGAAGCATGGAGGGGCCGGCGGCGAGGGCGATCCAGACGAGGTAGCGGCGGCGGGAGGGGTGAACGGGCGGGGGGTCCTCGACGGGGGCCTCGGCGGCGGCGACGGCGCCGTGGTAGCTTTTCCAGCCGGTGAAGATGCAGAAAAGGGCGAAGAGGGCGAAGCCGATGCTCCAGGTCCAGGCCTGCTGGCGGAGGGTGAGGTAGGGCTCGACGAGAGGCGGATAGGAGAGTAGGGCGGCCATGGAGCCGAGGTTGGAGAGGGCGAAGAGGCGGTAAGGGATGGCGCCGGGGTGGGATTGGACGTACCAGGCCTGGATGAGCGGCCCGGTGGTGGAGAGCATGAAATAGGGCAGGCCGATGGTGGCGGCGAGGAGGCCGAGGATGTGGAGGATGGGGGCGTCTGGGGTGAGGGGTTTCCAGGCGGGGTTGGGGAGGATGGGAAGCAGGGCGAGGCAGGCGAGGAGGAGGACGGCGTGGAGCATCCACTGCCGGCGGGGCTTGAGGCGGCGGACGATGCCGTGGGAGTAGGTGTAGCCGAGCAGCAGGGCGGTCTGGAAGAAGAGCAGGCAGGTGGCCCAGACCGCGGCGGTGCCGCCGAACCAGGGCAGGATCATCTTGGCGATCATGGGCTGCACCTGGAACAGCAGGAAGGCGCTGAGGAAGATGGTGATGGCGTAGAACAGCATAGGACAGACTGATTCTACGGCATCAGGAGGCCGATCTTTCAGACAGGGAAAGGGAGGCGGTGGTGGCCGGATACAGCCAGTTGCTCAAAAAGAACCACCGGGCGAGGGCGGGCAGGCCGGGGAAGGGCGTTGATTTTGCGGGATTTTCGCTTTGGCGGGGGAACTGCAAGGGTCAGGGCAGGTGGACATTATGAAGCGAACGAATGGATTGGCGAGAATTCTCGGGGCCGCGGCCGCGGCGGTAATGACGGCGGCACTGGCCGGGGCGGCGCCGCAGCCGCGGAACGAACTGGGGGTGGCGCGGGTCAGCTCATCGGTTGGAGACGCGGCGAAGCGGCACGGCGCGCGCGGCGACCTGGCGCAGGCCGAAGCGGGAATGCCGCTGGTGGCCGGCGACACGGTGGTGACCGGGCCGGGCGGGCGGCTGGAAGTGCGGCTGGACGGATCGAACTACCTGCGGCTGAGCCAGAACTCGGAGGTACGGCTGAAGCAGTTGGGCGAGCGCGCGTTCCAGTTGGACGTGGTGAAGGGAACCGTTTCGTACAGCATGCTGAAATACGGCGAAGCGGACGTGGACCTGCAGACGCCGAACGCGAACGTGGTGCCGCGCAAGGACGGGGTGTACCGCGTGGCGGTGCTGAACCCGAAGGAGAGCTCGGTGATCGTGCGCAAGGGCGAAGCCGAAGTGCTGACGCCGGACGGGAACGTGGTGGTGAAGAAGGGGAAGGAAACGGTGGTGAGCGAGCCGGGAGCGCGGCGGGTGGCGTCGGCGCCGCGGAAGGACTCGTTCGATGAATGGAGCGAGCGGCGCAACGAGATGCTGGACCGCGGCCGGGGTCCGATGTATGCGAGCGGGCCGTGGTATCCGGGGACGCACCTCGGCGTGGGCTGGGGTTGGGGCTGGCCGTACTGGGATCCGTTCTGGTATCCGTACGGCGGCTTCTACGGGCGGCCGATGGTTCGCGGGCCGGTGGTGCGCGGGCCGGTGGTGGTAGGGCGCATGCACGGCGGACGGCGGCGGTAAGCGCCGCGGGCCGGCCGCGCAGTGGAGCCGCGAAGCATGTAAAATGGCAGCGGTTCCACCGCCATGAGACTTCCCATTTGCGTTCTCCTCAGCGCCGCGCTGCTGTGCGCCGCGGACATTCCCAAAGGCTTCCAGAAGCTCTTCGACGGCAAGGATCTGAAGGGCTGGCACATCAGCGAGGTTAACCACCACGGCAACACGAAGGCGTGGAAGGTGGAGCCGGGCGGGGTGCTGACGGTGACGCAGGACCGGCCGGGCAACGGGGGCATCCTGCTCACCGACAAAAAGTACAGGAACTTCGAGGTATCGCTGGAAGTGAACCCGGACTTCGGGTGCGACGGCGGGCTGTTCCTGCGCTCGACGGAGAAGGGCGAGGCCTACCAGGTGATGCTGGATTACCTGGGGGGCGGGAACATGGGCGGCATCTACGGGGAAGGGTTGAAGGGCCTGGGGCCGAACGCGGGTACGGGCAAGCGGATGGACCGGGAGTGGCAGAAGTATTGGAAGAAGGGCGAGTGGAACCAGATCCGGGCGCGGATGGAAGGCGATGTGCCGCACATCCAGGTGTGGATGAACGGGACGCAGATTGTGGACTGGACTGACTCCGAGAACCGGCTGCCGGGCGGGGCGGTGGACGGGATGATCGCGGTACAGTCGCACATGAGCAGCCCGGATCCGGCGAAGAAGGGCAACCGCTGGGTGCCGGGCGGGTATCACCGTTTCCGCAACATCGCCGTGAAGGAGCTGAAGTAGCCATGCTGACGAGAAGAGCGGCGGCACGGGGCGCGGCGGCGACGGCGGTTTCCTACGCGCGGATTCTGGGCGCGAACAACCGGGTGGGGCTGGGAGTAGTGGGCACGGGCGGGCGCGGGACGTACGTGATGACGCGCTTCCAGGCGTTTGAGGATTGTGAAGTGCGGGCGCTGTGCGACGTGTATCCGAAGCGGATCGACGACGCGCAGGCCAAGGCGCCGAACACGAAGACGTTCGGCGACCACCGGAAGCTGCTGGAGCTGAAGGAAGTGGACGCGGTGCTGGTGGGGACGCCGGACCATTGGCATTGCGCAGTGGCCATCGACGCGATGACCGCGGGCAAGGACGTGTACACGGAGAAGCCGCTGTGCCGGACGCGGGACGAGGCGCCGCAGATGGTGAAGGCGGCGCGGATCAACGGCCGGATCTGCCAGGTGGGGGTGCAGCAGCGGTCGGGGCCGATTTACCTGGAGCCGCTGGAGAAGTACGTGAAGGCGGGGCGGCTGGGCAAGATCTCGCACATCGACGCAGTGTGGCACGCGGGTGTGCCGGGGCCGATGCGGCGGGAGCCGGCGGAGAAGCCGTCGAACCTGGATTGGGTGCGGTTCCTGGGCCCGGTGAAGTACCGCGACTGGGATCCGGGGCAGTATTTCAACTTCCGGGCGTACCTGGACTACAACGGCGGCAAGATGACGGACTTCGGGCATCACTGGATGGACGTGGTGCACATGTACATGGGCGAGCGGGCGCCGCATTCGGCGGTGTTCGCGGGCGGGATCTACTACGACCGCCACGACGGGCGGACGGCGCCGGACACGTGCAACGCGCTGTTTGAGTACGACGGGTTCAGCGTGCTGTTCCAGTCGAACGCGTATGGCACGCCGACGCAGTACGGGATCACCTTTTACGGAGATCAGGGCAAGCTGTTCGTGGACCGGAACCGGTACGCGTTCACCTCGGCGGAGAAGGGGGCGGCGCCGGAGGAAAGGAGGATTCCGGGCGACATCACGTCGGACCACGTGCGGAATTTTCTGGACTGCTGCCGGAGCCGCAAGCTGCCGAACGGGGACGTGGGGCTGGCGGCGATTTCGGTGCTACCGCCGCTGCTGGCGGTGCAAAGCTACGTGGAGCAGCGCCGGATCCGGTTCGACCCGGACCGGCTGGAGGTCCTGCCTTTGTAGGAAAAGGCGGTTGAGCGCGCTCGCGCGGGTTGGGTATCATCAAGGTAGGTTCAGAATAAGGAGTTTGCCGGATGGGTCCGCTAGGCTGGCAAGAGACCCTTGTCATATTTGTGCTGGTGTTGCTGCTGTTCGGGCCCAAGAAGCTTCCTGAAGTGGGCAAGAACATCGCGAAGGCCATCGGCGAGTTTCGCCGGGCGTCCAGTGAATTGAAGGATACCTGGCATCGCGAGATGGCGAACCTGGAGAAGGAGACTGCGGATATCAAAAAAGAAGCCGAGTCTCTGACCCAGGTGACGAGCGAGTATAGCAGCGACACGAGCAGTTACAACTACGACTCGTCGTACGACTACGGGGCCTACGGGTATCCGGATTCGTACGATTCGTCAACAACGACCACGGATTCTTCCACGGTAGGCGATTCCGCAACTCAGGACGCCGACAGCACCGGTGAGGCCGCAGGGGCGGCCGAAGCGGCTCCCACACCCGTCGCGGCCGAAGGGGCCGTGCCGGCGAGCGCTGGCGATGTGCCCGGAGAGGCGCCGCCGGAGGCGACAGCGACGCGCTGAGCCGCAGGACCGGTTCAAGAGGAAGAAGCAGTAACGCCCAGATGCCGGACAACCACGACCCGCAAGAGCCGCGCCCGGAAATCGAACCGGAGCAGGACGGGCGCCTGACGCCCGAAAGCTACGACGATCCCTATGCGCAGGACGACCACCTGGCGCAGGACACCCTGCCTGCGCCCGCCGAGCCGGCGGCAGTAGTGCCGGCTCCGGCGCCTCCCCCGCCTCCGGCGGACACCTCTTCCAAGAAAGAGGGAGAGGATGACGACGAAGAGGAGAACGGGATGCTGCGGATGTCATTCCTGGAGCATTTGGAGGAGTTGCGGTCGCGCATCATCAAGGCGCTGTCCGGCCTGGGCATTGCTTTTATCGGCTGCATCTTCTTCACGAACTACCTGTGGAACACAGTGCGGCAGCCGGCAGCGGCGGCGCTGAAGTCGTTGGGCTACCCGGAGGACCTGGCGCAGTTGACGCCGACGGAGGCGTTCACGGTCATCTGGGTGAAACTGCCGATCCTGGCGGGGCTGTTCGTGGCCTCGCCATGGATCCTTTACCAGGTGTGGGCGTTCATTGCGCCGGGCCTGTACAAGAAGGAACGGCGGCTGGCGGTTCCGTTCATTTTTTCGACGGCGGGGCTGTTCATCCTGGGCGGGGCGTTCGCCTACTTCGTGGCGTTCCGCTTCGGACTGACGTTCCTGCTGGGGATCGGCAGCACGATGGGCGTGCGGCCGTACATTTCGCTGACCGAGTATTTCGACCTGTTCGTGAACGTGATTCTGGGCGTGGCGCTGGTGTTCGAGCTGCCGGTGCTGATCTTTTTCCTGACGCTGCTGCGGATCGCCTCGCCGCGGTTCCTGCTGACGCATTCGCGCTACGCGATTCTGTTGATCGTGATTGCGGCGGCCATCATCACGCCGACGCCGGACGTGATGAACCTGACGATCTTCGCCGCGCCGATGATCGTGCTGTACTTCGTGGGCGTGTTTGCCAGCTACCTGCTGGTGCTGCACCGCGAGGGCGAGAAGTTCCCGTGGGCCAAGGTGCTGTACGGGTTGCTGGTGATGGCGGTGGCGGCCGGCGGCGGGCTGTGGCTGGCGCTG
>DAHVTI010000337.1 GCA_027324255.1 Bryobacterales bacterium
GGCGGCGGCGCAGCCGATTTCTGACGCGGCGCGGGCGGCGGGCGTCGAGATCGGCGTGCTGGCGGAGATGGACGCGGGGCTGCACCGCGTGGGCGTGCAGCCGGGCAACGAACTGGAGGCGCTGGCCGGGGCGCTGGCGCGGCTGCCGCATATCCGGTGGCGCGGCGTGGCCTTTTATCCGGGGCACATCAAGGATCAGTCGGAAAGTGGGCGGGCGGAGTTGGAAAAACTGCGGGCGACGGTGCGCGACGCGGTGGAGGGGCTGAACGAGATCGGGCTGCATCCGGAGATCGTGAGCGGCGGCTCGACGCCGCTGCTGTGGCAGTCGCACACGATTCCGGAGCTGAACGAAATCCGGCCCGGCACCTACATCTTCAACGACCGCAACACGGTGCTTTCGGGGGCGTGCGGGAAGGAAGACTGCGCGGCAACGGTGCTGGCGACGGTGGTGAGCACGGCGCCGGGGCGGATCATCATCGACGGCGGCTCGAAGACGTTCTCGTCGGACCGGCTAACAGGCTCGAGCGAGGTGACGTTCGGGGAAGTGCGCGGCCACTCGAAGCTGCGGTTCCACAAGATGAACGAGGAACACGGCTTCATCGACCTGAACGGCGAAGAGCCTGCGTTCCGGGTGGGCGACCGGCTGCGGATTGTGCCGAACCACATCTGCGTGGCGATGAACCTGCATGAGAACGTGTACGGCATCCGCGGCGAGGAAGTGGAGCACTGGTGGCGCGTGGAAGGCCGGGGGAAGCTGCAGTAGATCAGACCGTGGTGCGAGTGGGCCGCTCTGGCTCCGGCGCTGGAGCCGCGAGGTGAGTGTATTCGGCGCGGCGGTGGAGCAGGAAGTACACCGACAGAAGCGTCACGGCGATCAAGCCCACCAACACGACAAAGAGGATCATGCGCATGACGCCGCGGGTGGAGGCGAAGGCCTCCGTGGTGTCCTGGACGAGGAGAACGGTCCAGGCGAGGGAGGGGAAAGACTCGCGCATGCCGATGTCGGCGTAGCCGATGACGACGGCCTCGCCGCCGGGCAGAGTGGTGACGGCATAGCCTTTGTTGCCGGCGGCTTTGCGGGCCATGGCCTCGTGGGCGGCAACGAACTCCTCGGACTTCAAGTTCATGGAGAGGTTGGCGAAGGGCGAGTGGATGATGGTTCCGTCGTCCTTGACCAGCAGCGCGCGGGAGGTGGGTCCGACGTCGACGCGGTGGAGGAGGGGGAAGATGCTGGACACCTCGATGAGCGCATCAAGGGCGCCGATGAAAGTGTTGGTGGCCTCGTCCATCACGGGTGCGCCGAGGCCGAGGTAGTAGGACTTGGTGACGTCGTCGTAGCGGACATCGGTGATGTTGACGGCGCCGCGGCCCTGGGCGGAGATGGCCTGCCAGAAGTCCTCGTCGGCCTGGAAGTAGTCGAGGGTTTTGTGGGTGGCGGCGACGACGGCGCCTGCGCGGTCAGTGAGGGTGATGCGGAGAAAGCGGCGGTCGCGGTCGCGCCAGCGGGTGAGGAGCCTGGACGCGGAATTGCCGAGGACGTCGCGCACTTTGGCGTCGGCGGCGGGGGTGTTCCATTCCTTCTCGATGCGGCCGATGCGGCCGGAGATGAGGTCGGAGTTGGCGCCGACGTAGGCGGCATTGGCGCGTTGGACGGTGTCGACGACGACGGGGTCGGCGGCGAGGGTGCCGACGGCGATCACACGGTCGGTGAAGAAGCTGGCCACCTCGCTGGCGGTGAGAACGGCGATGGTCTGGAATTGCCCGCCGATTTTGGTGTCGATGGCGCGCTCGGCGCGGGTCATGGTGAACAACCCCACCGCGCAGATGGGCACGATGGTCAGGATGACTCCCGTCAGCAGGCGGGAAAGGGGGATTCGAAATTCGAACTTGTCCTGCGGCATGGGGCGCCTCCGCACTGCGGGCAGAGACGGGCGCGAGCCGCGCACTCTGCCTCGAGCCGCCGGGGGTGGCTCTTGCTATGCGGACGCCGCGCGCCCCTGACCGGAGGTAAGGCCACTTCGCGCTCCGGGGGGCCGGCCTCACGCCGCCCGCGGATGGGTACAGCCGGAAGGCCGGTGGCCGGAAATCCATCTCGATCCGCCCCCAGTGTACGCCGGCGGGGGCATGATGCCTAGGGGGAAGAGAGGAGGCCAGTTCGCTACAAATAGGAATGCGTCGAAGCACTTCTCCATGAGCGCCTCTGGATTACCGCGAAAGTCGCCGTAGTTGTACGTATTGACGATGCTCGTCGAGGTGATGTACGTACGCGAGGAGATAGCCCGCAAGCCGGCCATTTCTTGGCTCGTAAGCCGCCGGTCGACAGCCCGGAACTCCTAATATTGGCATTCGCTCACCGGGACGCGCCGCTGGGCTTGGCAGCCCACTTCCATTCCGGAATGTGCTCCGCGACAAAATCGGGCGGCAACTGCTGGCGCCCCTTTGGACTGGCCTCGCTCCAAACCTCGAACGCGTGGCCAGCCGCCTCGCCGGGAAAATCCGAAGCCCAACCCAAAATGTCGTTCTGATTACCATCCCGAACGCGGTACAGGCCCAGGAGAATGCCCTGGCACAGTTCTTGCGCCTGCTTCTCCAGTCCGAGTTCGAGGTACCGCTTCATGTCGTCCACGAAAGGTTCCACCGCTTCTTCGAGCAATTCCCACGCCGCCTCGCCCGGCTCGACATACCCCAACGAATGGCGCCCGGCGCGGGCGTTCAGGTCATCGTAGTCGAACTGGAGAACGGCGTTTTCGACCTCGTCCGCCACCGAAAACGGCGAAACGTCGCAGAGCAGGTCCGTGGCAATAGTCTCCGTCTCGGGCCGTAGCTCCGGATGGCGTCGCAGAAGGCACCTCAGAACAGACGCGGCCTCGGCGCTGTCCAGTCTCTCGATGACGGATCCACGGCCGCCTTGGAGTTCGCGGGATTGGAGCTTCGTGCGCTTCTTGGACATCGCCTTCGCTTGCCTGATTCTACCCGAAGCCGGCCGGAGAAAGTGCAGACACGCCCCTGCCCACTTTGCGCCTCAGAGCGTCCCGCCCGTTCGTATTCTCGTTGCACGACAAGCCAGCGCGCGGCATGGCCGGATGAGACATGGGACACTGGTTGGAACAGTTGGAACATGGAGCAAACCGGCGCGGTCCGGATTCATAACCAAACACGCGCCCGGCAGATGAAAAGAATGCCTCGCAACAAGCCGGATCCCATTGAGCGGCAGATGGAGCTGGCGCTGAGCCCGGGAGTATTTGTCCGCGACCGCGCGTGCTGCTCGTTCGTAAGCAGTCTCGAGGAGGTCGCGGCCCGGATCGATATGCTCCTGAGAACCGACGCAGTACGCGCCGCGGGACTCTACGAGACTTTTCTCGCCGGCTGCCAGGAGAAAGCCGAAGAGCTCGATGATTCGAGCGGCAGTTTCGGGCAGTTCGCCAAGGGTCTCATCTGCCGGTGGATCAAGGCCCGTCAGGTGTCTGGCGCCGATCCCAACGAGACCGCCGCCAGGCTTCTCGGGTGGATGGACGACGACCCTTACGCCTTCTGTTTCCAAATCGAGAAGGACGCTGCGAAGGCGTTCAACAAGGGCGGGCTCGCAGCGTGCGAGAAGCTGGCCGGCGCGCGCCTGGAGGCCGCAGCCACGCAACCCGAGTACAACCGCAGGCGCTGGAGCGACGTCCTGCGGGCAATATATCTCGCGCAAACGAATCTCATCGCCTACCAGGCGCTGGCGGAAATGACCGGTCTTACCTCGCAGGACTGCCTTGCCCTCGCCACGATCTTGGTCTCTCGCCAACCGGATCGGGCGCTGGAGTGGGTGGTTCGTGGGATCGATCTGGAGCGCCAGACCGCACACGGCTCGGCGGCGGGATACCATCTTGTCCGGCTCCAGCGCGAATTGCTCATCCGGCTCGACCGCGGGGACGAGGCGCTCGAGGACGCCTGGGCCGAGTATCAGAAACATCCCTCCAAGGACAGCTATGGCGACGTGATGCACCTCGTGCCCAAGGCGCAGCGCGCGGCTTGGCACGAGAAAGCCATGAACGCGGTCCAGGGCGCCGATTTGCACTCGATGATGGAGTTGTTTCTCGCGACCCGGGAGATGGAGCGCCTCGCGGACCTGGTGCGCGGCGCTACCGACGAACAACTGGAGAGCGTGAGTCACTACGCCACCGAGCCCGCCGCAACGAAGCTGGAAAAGACCCACTCCGGACTTGCCGCCCGCCTGTGGCGCGCCCAGCGAATGCGCATCGTCGAGGCGGGAAAAAGCAAGTATTACGATGCCGCCCTCGCGAATCTCGAGCGTGCCCGCGGATGCTACTTGCGGGCGGGACTCGCGGCCGAATGGGAGGAGACCGTGCGCCAGGTGCGCGCCGGCCACCGCCGTAAGATTGGCTTCATGTCCAGCTTCGAGGCCGTAGCCTCCGGCGCCCGCCACAGCGAACAGCCCTCGTTTCTGGAACGCGCCAAGGACCGCCGGAACATAAGGCGCAGAGGAGGCCGCTGATGAAGAAGACCGGACCGGGAAGTGCATCCCTGGACAAGCTCATCGACGAGATCACGACCGACGCGAACGGGGAAGACGAGCAGCTTTGGGGCCTTCCGGCAGGCCTTCGAGGACGACGTCGTCCTGCCCTGCGAAGCCACTGTCATCGGCGAGCCGGTTCACGTGCTGAAGGTTGACTACGACGGGAACGGGCGGCGGGGCCTGACCGCAACGTGCCGCCGGCCTGATGGCACGCAACACATAGTGGCGGCGTCCGAGGTGGTGCTTCCTCCGAGCACGCCATGTGGACGCTATCTGGCCGCGTATCGCAGGTGGATGGGGATTGCGCCATTCCCATCCGGCATTCGCGGCGCGACCCGTAGGGAGCCGGCCGCCCCGGCCCCCAGCGCCGATGGTCCCATCGAACTGGTGGTTCTATCGGTTAAGCGCCGGGCTGCGCGATGCCGCATGCTGCGCGGCGGCCAGACCTTCACCTTCCGCGCCCTCGGGCTCTGGGATGTCGTGCCCGGCGAGGTCGCCGTCGTCCGGCCGGCGAAGCAGTGGACGTATGGGGGTAATCCGTATCTTTCCGGTGCCATCGAGGCCACCCGGCTCGATGCCAAAGCGCTGGCGTTGGTCCCGCTGCGACTGGAGGAGCGGGGCGTCTGGAATCCCGCGGAACACTACTGGGGCGAACCGGGTGACCCCATCGAGGATTGGGCCAAGCCGATCATCGCCCGCGGCCCGCGGCCGGAATCTGAGATGGAGCAGGTCCTGCCCGGCGCCGATCCCGAAGATCCGTTTTCCGACCCGATCACTGAATCCAACGACCATAGTGACTCCGGCGACAGAGAAGGGGCGTACAAAATCCTGATGGATCTCTGCCAAGCCGATCTCCGCTGCCTGGACGCCCACGCGCATCTTGGCAACATGATATTCGACGGGAGGCCGGAGGATGCCCTCCGGCATTACGAGGTGGGGTACCGCATCGGCGAGTTGTCGCTCGGCGAGCGCTTCCACGGCTTGCTGCCGTGGGGCCGGATCGATAATCGGCCGTTCCTCCGCTGCATGCACGGTTTCGGGTTGTGCCTTTGGCGGCTCGGACGGTTCGACGAGGCCGGGAGCATATTCGACCGCATGCTCTGGCTGAATCCATCCGACAACCAGGGTGTGCGGTTCCTGGTTGGCCCCGTTCGGGCCAGAACCTCATGGGAAGAGGGGCGGGACACCTAGCTCTGTCCGATGTCTTCCGCCGGCTGTTCGAGCGGCGGGAGAGCGCTCGCCTGTGGCTTGCCCGGTTCGCCCGCGCCGCTCTGCCGCCTTAGCAGCTTGGCCGCGCGCTTCACTGCCTTTCTTTCGTCGTCGCGACGAACCTTTTCCTCAATGGACAGCACCAGGTCGGGTCGTTCCTTTCCAAATCTCTTCCAATAGAGATGCTCGATGAACTGACGGAGCGGCATCTTCCACGGCTCCTGCCGGTGATTGTCCATCCCACCCAGTTTCTGTGGATTCAATCCCAGCTCGCGAGCCATCTGAACCTCCGCATGCGACAGGCGATGTCTCCGGCGTGCATCGATCCACGCCTGCGTCTCTTGATCAGGCTTCTTCTTCCTCACGGCGATTCGGGGGGTCCGCCTCACGCACCCTTAGCGCAGAAAACCCTCACCCTCGTCTTCATCCAGGTCAGGGTCTTCGTCGAAACCCGGCTCTGCCATGAGCATCGCTTCGCTCGCTGCCTCCGCGATCTCCTCGTCTTCGGAGTCGGCCAAGTCGGCGAGGAGCGCGCGTGCTTCCCGCGGACGGATGCCGGCCGTCGCTTCAATCGCGGCCAGCAGCAGGGACCTTTCCGTTGCTTCCGAAGCGATCAGCGCGGCAACGTGCGGCCATGCGGCACCCACCGCCCAGTTACCGGCCGCGCGAACGGCCTCGTAGTGAATATCGGGATTCGGGCTTTCCAGCATCTCAAGGATTTGCTCGTCGAAACCACGAATCCACCGCATACAGAAGACCGCCGTCAGCTTCCAATCTTCGTCGTCGCTGGAGTAGGCGGCGCGAAGCGCATCCTGGTGCCAGTCCTGCGGAGCGCGCACCGACGCCTCCAGGACCCGCCGCCGCACCTCCTTGGGCATGCGGTCATCGATGTAGGTTCTTCGAAGCGATTCCTGGATCCGTTGGAACTCCATCCTGGTGACCGGCGGCTCCCCGATGCCGTCGTCGAATTCTCCGGTATCCGCCTCTTCGAGCGCCGGACTCAGAGAAATCGCGGCTTTGGCGCGCAGTTGCTCCGGTTGGTCGGCATTCTGGACGATCGACAGCAACAGATCGGCCATCCGGTCGTCCATGACCGTAGTACCTC
>DAHVTI010000359.1 GCA_027324255.1 Bryobacterales bacterium
GATTGCAATATAGAAATGCTCGCGGATGAACTCATACAGGCTGGTCTTGTAATTCTGTATTCAGATAACGGGGTCGCTTTAGCTGAAATTCCCACTTTCAAGAATCACCAGGTTATCAATAATCGAGAGTCCGAGAGTCAATTACCTCCACGCGTGAACCACGCGTCAATCACGCGTGAAAGTGGCGTACAAGCGGAAGGGAAGGAAGGAAGGGAAGGGAAGGGAAGGAAGGAAGGAGATACACCGCCTAGCGGCGGTTGTGTTTTGGAAATCAAAACACCCATAAAGCAAACCTGCCCACATCAGGAAATCATCGGCTTGTATCACAGTATCTTGCCGGCTAATCCTAGGATACGAGATTGGACAGCAGCTAGAGCTGAGATGTTACGAGCGAGATGGAATGAGGACGGGGATCGTCAAAACCTGGAGTATTGGAAATCGCTTTTTGAATACATTGCGAAATCTCCATTTCTGACGGGTCGCAAGACAGGAAAAGACGGCAGGGTATTCTTTGCTGGACTGGACTGGATCGTAAAAGCCGAGAACTTCGCAAAAGTCCGCGAGGGCAGATACGAGGACACCGCAGCATGAGCACGCCAGAGCAATTCTACGTTCCGCACAGCATCGAGGCCGAGCAATCCATTCTCGGAGGCCTGCTGATCGATAACAACGCGCTCGACCGCCTGAGTGAACTGGAAGAGTCGGTGTTTTTCTCGACGGCTCATCGGCTGATCTTCCGCGCTATTCGCAAGCAGTCCGGAAAGTCTTGGGATGTGATCACGATTGCGGAAATGCTGGAAGCTCACGGTAAGCTGAATGAAGTCGGAGGGCTTGCTTACATCTCCCGCCTCTCTCTCCCCAACCCCAATCCCTCCTGCCAGTCCTTCCTGACATTCGCCGCACCCACCGTCGCCCACTACTACCGCGGCCCCAACCGCGCCCAATGGGTTGAATCCGTCCAGCGCTTCAACATCCTCGCTTACAAATCCGTCGCCCCCGGCCTCGACTGGCAGTACCAGGCCCGCAACAACGACATCGAATGGCGCTGGGACGTCGCCGCCGGCGTCAACCCCGCCTCCTTCGCGCTCAAGTTAGAAAACGTCCCATACTCCCAGGTCAATGACCAGGGCCTCTACGTCTTCGAATTCGGCGTCATCCCTCATCCCATCGCCATCCAGCTCAAGCACACCATCCCCGCCCGCTGGCATCTCGACCCCGAAACAAAAGCAGTCTCAATTGTCGTGGATAACCGCGAGCCCATGGCCCCCGTTTCCATAACCATTTCTCTTCCCTTGACCCCAATCCCTCTGACGAATTTCCAGGCCACTCTCGACCCCGCCGGCCGCTGGCTCGTCTTCTCCTCCTCCGACGCCCTCGCCTCTCTCGATTCCCGCTCCGCCACCTGTTCCATGAACCTCTGGAGCTACGCCTGCCCCGGCGTCCTCGCCGCCCGCTTCTCCCCCAACGGCGATCTCCTCTCCGTCACTCATCTCTCAGGCGCCCGCTACCAGGCCCCTTCCGCCATCCGCTCTGACCTGGACGGCAACATCTACCTCGCCGGCACTACCTACTCTCAAGAGTTCCCCGTCACGGAAGACGCTGCCCAGCACGAATACGCTGGACCGGCCGTCATGCAGTCCAACGGCCGGTCATACCCCGGAGGCGACGCCTTCCTCGCCAAGCTCTATGGCCCCAACGGCGCCCTCATCTCTTCCACCTTCGCCGGCACTCCCTTAACTGACTTCCCCACTTCCTTCGACATCGACGACTCCGGCCGCCCGGCGCTCCTCCTCTCCACCGGATCCACCGGATTCCCATCTCCTTCCTCCAACGTGACGTTCAGCGCCCTCCGCCTCAATGAGCCTTTCTCGCGCTTCGACTTCAACGTGCCCGTCGACCGCCCCAACTCCATCCGCGCCGCCGGCGACGGCTCCGCCTGGCTCCTGCGCTCCCAAACGGCCATCGATCACATCGCCGCTACCGGCGAACTCCTACAAACCCTCACTCTCCCCGATGGCCTCTACGCCAGTTCCATGGCCCTCGCGCCCGGCCCGGTGCTCTGGCTCTCGGCCAGTCAAAGAACGGGCGGCACGTACACCGCGGCCCTGGCCCGGCTCACCGAAAACTCTCTCGATATCCGCGCGGACTGGCCCGCCGGCTTTGTTGAATCCGATGCCCTCGGCAATGTCAGCTTCCTGGCTTCCACCCGCACCCTCCCCGTCACGCCCGATGCCGTTCTCCTCGAGCCCTGCGGTGAAGTCAACTACTTCGCCCGCCTCACCCCGGACTTCCACCTCGACCACGCCACCTTCCTCCCACCCGCCGCCAACCCCACTCTCGCCCTCTCCCCCTCCGGCCAACCCCTCATCAACAACGGCGCCACACTCTTGCTGCTCGAACTCGCCACCCCTCCCCAGCCCTTCCTCGCCTGCGTCGAGCACACCGCCACCAGCATCAGCCTGCCCTTTGCCCCTGCCTCCCTCGTCACCCTCCGCGGCCGCGACATCGGCCCCGCTCTGCCGCTCGACTGGCTACTCGACGACACCGGCAAAATCGCCACCACCCTCGCCGGCGTCACTCTCACCTTCGCCGGACTTCCCGCCCCCATCCTCCGCGCCGAGCCCCACCGCATCGACGCTATCATTCCTTACGCCGCGCCACCCGACAAGCCCTTCACCATGGAACTCTCTCGCGACGGCCAGCCCGTCGCTTCCAAGCCGCTGCAATTGGCCCCGCGGTCCCTCGCCGTCTTCCGCATCGAGAACGAAGACGGCACCAGCAACTCCGCGGACAATCCCGCGAAGCTCGGCTCCACCATCCGCCTCCTCGCCTCCGGCGCCGGGCCCACCGACCCTCCCGGCGTCGACGGCCAGGTGGGCCACCCCGTCCTTGCCGTTCCTCTGGCCCGCCTCCGCGCTGAATTCTTCGCTGACTGGCTCGACCCCATCCGCTTCCAACAGGCCCCTGAATGGACCTCCGGAATCATGGAAGCCGTCTTCCAGCTCCCCGCCACTGCGCCCAACGGCACCTCCTCCGCCCTGCTGCTGCTCGAGCTCGGCGGCAACTTCACGCAGAACTATCCCACCATCCACTTCCGCTGATCCACCACCCGCCGGCCCCTCACTGCTTCACGCCGAACGAGAACCCGGTCTCCGCCTCCCACTGGTTCCTCTTCAGCCCGATCGTCTGCGCCCCCGGCGCCAGCATGTTGAACATCGTTTCGCTCCCGGGCACCGCCTGCGTCCCCACCGAAAAGCCTCCGCGCCGCCGTCCGTGCCCAGCCGCGCCGTCATCAGGTTCGGCGGCATCGGCGACCCGATCGCTTTCACCTTCGAATATTCGATCCGCTCCACGTCCGCCGAAATCGACAGGCCCTGCACCGGCATCACTTTCACGCCGGCCGAATACGCCGCCGGCGCGTCAAAGCCCCCCTGCTCCGCGAACAGCCCCGCGTACTTCTCGCACTGGCCGCCGATCCCCATCGACCGCGCGTTCCCGCTGTTCGTCAGCTTCCTCGCGTCGCTCGAAAACATCCCGAACGCCCCCCAGCCCTTCCGCGCTGAACTCCTGCCAGCCCGGAATCGCCGCCAGCCCCACGCTGTGCTCGCGCGCGATCCGCTGCGCCACCGCCGGCGCCAGCCGCACCCGTCACCGTGAACCCCCGGATCGGATTGAACGGATCCACCCCCAAATCGAACCGCCGCCCAGCGCTCCCTGGGCCGCTGCCGTGCAGGCGCCCGCCATGCCCTTGCACTGCGTCCCGTATCCGTTCAAAAAGTAACCGTCCGTCGCCAGCGCCGGATATGCCGCCGCTATTACAAGAAATCACACACCGGAAACTTTATTATTAGTCCGCATAACAAGGAGTATATGCTGCCCATTGCCGCCTCCTCGCTCTGTTTTCGATGTTTCTACTATGCAATCTCTGCGCCCCCATCGCCCCCCGTATCGCTAATCCCCTGTCACCTTTTCCCTCGGACCTGTATCTCCGAAATTGGAGACTCACGCATGCCCCACGGCCTCAGCCCCGGCGGTGTCAGCAGAAGAGACTGGTTCCGCGCCACCGCCGCCACCGCCGCCGCAACCTCGGCCGCCACCGCCGCCACCCCCGGCCAGCGCGCCGGCAAGCCCGCCCTCCAGGTGGCCACCAACTGCGAAATGTGCTTCTGGCGCTGCGGCGCCCTCGCCAAGATTCAGGACGGCCGCGTTGCCCGCATCGAAGGCAACCCCCAGCACCCCCTCACCCTCGGCCGCCTTTGCGCCCGCGGCAACGCCGGACACCAGACCCTCTACGACCCCGACCGCCTCAAGCGCCCCCAGCTCCGCACCGGCGCCCGCGGCGAAGGCCGCTTTCAGGAGGTCTCCTGGGATCAGGCTCTCGACTGGTTCGCCGCCCGCCTCACCGAACTCAAGAACAAGTACGGCCCCGAATCCGTCGCCTATCTACCCCACGGCGCATCTTCCGGTTTCTTCGGCACCGTCATGAAGGCCTTCGGCACCCCCAACTCCGCCGAGCCCGCCTTCGCCCAGTGCCGCGGCCCCCGCGAAGTCGGCTACGCGCTCACCTTCGGCCGCGGCGTCGCCTCCCCCGAGCCGCTCGACCTCGCCAACGCCAGGGCCGTCGTCCTCATCGGCTCCCACATCGGCGAGAACGTCTTCACCTCCCAGGTCACCCAGTTCTCCGAAGGCCTCGCGCGCGGCGCGAAACTCATCGTCGTCGATCCCCGCTTCTCCACCGCCGCCGCCAAGGCCGACCACTGGCTCCCCATCCGCCCAGGCACCGACATCGCCCTGCTACTCGCCTGGATCAACGTCATCCTCTCTGAAGAACTCGAGGATAAAGAGTACCTCGCCAAATACGCACAGGGCCTCGACGACCTCCGCGCCCACGTGAAGCCCTTCACCCCCGAATGGGCCTCGGCCGAAACCGAACTCCCCGCCGGCCTCATTCGCGACTCCGCCCGCATGATGGCCGCCGCCAAGCCCGCCGTCGTCGTCCACCCCGGCCGCCACGTCACCTGGTACGGCGACGACACGCAGCGCTCCCGCGCCATGGCCATCCTCACCGCCTTGCTCGGCGCCTGGGGCCGCCAGGGCGGCATCCTGCTGCCCACCACCATCAAGCGCGGCTCTTTCAAGACGCCTCCGTTCCCCGAATCCAAGCGCGGCCGCGCCGACGGCGCCGGCACCACTTACCCGCTCGCCAGCGAGGAACTCGGCGTCTCCAACGGCCTCATCGAGGCCACCCTCACCGCCAAGCCTTACCCCATCAAAGGCTGGGTCGTCTACGGCCAGAACGTCCTCGAATCCATCCCCCAGCGCGAGCGCACCCTCTCCGCCATCCGTCTGCTGGACCTCCTCGTCGTCGTCGACATCCTCCCCGTCGAGCAGACCCTCTACGCGGACCTGATCCTGCCCGAGGCCACCTACCTCGAACGCTACGACGCTCCCCACATCGTCGAGACCGCCGCCCGGCCTTTCATCAGCGTCCGCCAGCCTGCCGTCCCGCCGATGTACGATTCGCGCCCCGGCTGGTGGATCGCCAAAGCGATGGCCGCCCGCCTCGGCCTCGAAGCCTGGCTCCCCTGGAAGAACCCCGACGAGCACCTCGCCAAACTGATCGAGCCCATGGGTATCAGCCTCGGCGAGCTCAAGGCCCGCGGCGCCGTCGCCTTTGAAGGCCGCCCCACCATCGAGCAGCGCATCGAGGCCGACGGCCCGCTCTTCCCCACTGAGTCCGGCAAAATCGAACTCTCGTCGAAACTGCTCAAGGAGATCGGCCACGACGCCATCCCCGTCTACCGCCCGCCGGCCGATCCGCCCCCCGGCTGGTTCCGCCTCCTCTACGGCCGCGCCCCCGTCCACAGCTTCGCGCGCACCGAAAACAACGCGCTGCTCAACGGCCTCATGAGCGAAAACACCGTGTGGATGAACGACCACTCGGCCCGCGACCTCGGCCTCGCCGCGGGCCAGCGCATCGTGCTTCAGAACGCCGACGGCAACGAGTCGCTCCCCATCTCCGTCCAGCCCACCGCCGCCATCCGCAAGGACTGCGTCTACATGGTCCACGGCTTCGGCCAGCAGGCCCCCGGCCTGCACAAGGCCAACGCCCGCGGGGCCTCCGACAACGCGCTCATCTCGCGCGTCGCCATCGATCCCATCATGGGCAGCACCGGCATGCGGGTCAATTTCGTGCGCGTCAAGCCGGAGGTTCAAAGCTAAGCCATGGCCCGCTACGCGATGGTCACCGACCTGACGAAGTGTGTCGGCTGCCAGGCCTGCACCGCCGCCTGTAACAGCGAGTGGGACGTGCCCCCCGGCCACGCCCGCACGCACGTCCGCCCCACCGGCGCCGTCGGCAAGTTCCCCGACCTGCGCTCCGCCTTCTACGTCGCCCAGTGCAACCACTGCGACGACCCACCCTGCGTCAAGCCCTGCCCCTCCGGCGCCACCTTCCAGGCCGACAACGGCATCGTCAAGGTGGACCGCAACCTCTGCATCGGCTGCGGCTTCTGTGTCCAGGCCTGCCCCTACGAGGCCCGCTACCTGAACCCCGCCACGCAGAAGGTGGACAAGTGCGACTTCTGCGCCTCCCGCCTGGAGCGCGGCCGCCAGCCCGCCTGCGTCACCACCTGCACCGCCCACGCCAAGTACTTCGGCGACCTCGAAGACAGCTCCGGCGACATCTACCGCATGGTCTACACTCGCGGCGCCCGGCGCATCGAAAGCGGCGAGGTGAAGGTGGGCCCCAACGTCTACTATCTCGGCCGCCGCGGCGAGCCGCAGCTCGTCGCCGCAATGTTCCCGCCGCGCCTGCCGAAGCTGCCCGCCGCCGGCGAGTGGTGGAGCAAGGTGGTCAAACCGCTCGCGCTCGCCCTGGTCGGCGCCACCTTCGCCGGCCAGGCCGTCGCGTTCTTCACTCAGCTCCGCAAGGGGGAGGGCCAGTTCGATGAGTAGCGCCACCCAGGTCCAGCCACCGCTCCGGGACCTCTCGCAGCGGATGATCAAGAAGCACCACGTCGCCATCATCCTGCTCCACTGGTTCAACGCCATCACGTGGCTGATCGAGCTCACCACCGGCGCCGCGCTCATCTCGAGCGAGCACTTCCGCTTCGTGCCCGTGTGGTTCGTCACCATGATCACGGAGGTGTCCGGCACACGCGCCAACCTGCTCCGCTTCCACATCGCCGCCGGCCTCACCTGGATCACCGTCTTCGCCGTCTACGCCATCTTCGGCTGGCAGACTTACTTCCACCAGGAGGTGCTCGAGCGCGAGGTGGCCCTCGACAAGGACGACTTCAACTGGCTCCGCATCCGCGTGCTGCGCATCCTCGGCAGGTCCAATGAGCCGCTGCCGCCGCAGGGCATTTACAACGCCGGCCAGAAGATGTTCGCCCTCATGGTCTATGTCATGATCCCCGTTATCATGGGCACCGGCCTGGTCATGGCCTTCCACTGGGGCCCCATGACGCTGGTCGGCTGGGCCGTCGTCCTCCACTTCGCCGCCGTCGCCGTGGTGGTCAGCGGCCTGATGGTCCACGTCTATATGGGCGCCGTCTTCCCGGAAGAGAAGCCCGCCTTCTTCTCCATGCTCACCGGCATGGTGCCGGAAGAGTTCGCCTACAAGCACCACCACAAGTGGTGGAAAGAGGTCAAAATGCTCGAAGAACTCCACGCCGCCGGCCTGGCCGAGCCGCGCCCCGTGCCGCGTCCCTCGCGCCTCGCCGCCGCCCTGCGCATGAAGGAACACTGGCCCGGCTACTGGGCCGGCTTCGGTCTCGGTCTCACGCTGCTGGCCACCTTCCTCATCGTCGGCCAGGGCCTGGGCGCCTCCGGCGGCTTCACAAGATACCTCGCTTTTGTTTTATCCCTCGTCGCCCCCGGCTATGCCTCCGCGCATCCTTACTGGAGCAACTACGTGCAGCCGGGCCAGCCCGTGCTGATGGACTTCCTGGTCTTCGAGCTTATCGGCGTCGCCCTCGGCGGCGTCGTCTCCGGCTGGCTGGCCGGGCACCTGAAGTGGACCACCGACAAGGGCCCGCGCATCTCCCCGCGCACCCGCTGGGCTCTGGCTTTCCTCGGCGGCGCCATCAGCGGCGCCGGCGCCCGCCTGGCCCGCGGCTGTACCTCCGGCCTCGCCCTCAGCGGCGGCAGCGTGCTCTCGGCCGGAGCATTTGTGTTCATGCTGAGCGTCTTCGCCGCCGGCTTCATCGGCGCCTACTTCCTCAGGAGGATCTGGCTGTGACCGCCCTCTTCCCTCTCTCCCTTTCCACCGGCGCGTTCGTCTTCGCCGCCATCGCGCTCGGCTTCTTCTTCGGCTTCTTTCTGGAGCGCGCCGGCTTCAGCTCTTCGTTGAAACTCACCGCCCAGTTCTACTTCAAGGATTGGGGCGTGCTCAAGGTGATGTTCAGCGCCATCGTCGTCGCCTGCCTCGGCCTCGCCTGGCTCTCCCTCGCCGGCATCGTGGACTTCAGCCAGATTTACGTCCCCGACGCCTACCTCTGGCCGCAACTGGCCGGCGGCCTGCTGCTCGGCGCGGGCTTCATCCTCGGCGGTTACTGCCCCGGCACCGCCGTCGTCGCCGGCGCCATTGGCAAGCTCGACGCGCTGTTCTTCCTCGGCGGCATCTTCGCCGGCATCTTCGGCTTCGGCCTCGTCGAGCCGTCCATCCATTCGTTCAACGTCTCGGGTGCCCTCGGGCCCCTTACGCTGCCGCAGTGGCTCAACATCAGCCACGGCGTCGGCGCCTTCGCCCTCGCCGTCATCGCCCTCGGCGCCTTCTGGGCCGCCGAGAACAGCGAAGGCAAGTGGCAGCTCTTCAGGAAAACCTACGGCAGGGAGCAATAATCCTCATGTTTGAAGTCCATCTCGCCGGCAAGAAACTCGCCGCCGCCGCCGTCCTCCTCGCGGGCGGCATCCTCGCCCTCGCCTCCGCCGCAATGCAGGGCGGCGCGGGCATGACCCCCGCCAACCCGCAGGCCACCGTCGAAGCCATGCTCGCCCAGACCGACCACGTCCAGCCGGTCGAGCTCGCGCAGTGGATCCTCGAAAAGCGCGCCGACTACCAGCTCATCGACCTGCGCGACCCCTGGGAGTTCGACGACTACCACATCCCCACCGCCGTCAACATCCCCCTCTCGCAGCTCTTCACCGCCGAGGGCCTGAAGCAGCTCCAGCGCGGCAAGAAGATCGTCGTCTACGGCCTCGGCGCCGGCCACCCCGCCCAGACGCAGCTCCTGCTCACTATGAAGGGCTACAACGCCCTCTCGTTGAAGGAAGGCATCACCGCCTGGTGGGACCAGGTGATGACGCCCCAGAGCCTGCGCGGCGAAGCCCCGCAGCCCGCCGGCTACCAGCAGTCCCGCGCCCTGCGCGAAAACTTCATGGGCGGCTCCGGACCCAAAAAGAGCGGCGCCGCCGCCCCGGCCATTCCCATGCCCTCCGCCCCCGCCCCCGGCGGCGCGGCCCCCAGGAAGCTGAAGCTCGGCCGCGGCTGTTCCTAACCCCCTGCATCCCCCACCGGCGGCGCGAGCCCTCACCCCGGCCGCGCCGCCCGGCACTCCCGCGAAAGAAGAGAGCGCGCGCAGCCTGCCCCGCCCCCAATAATCCCGTGAACGCAGCGGGCGCGCGCA
>DAHVTI010000375.1 GCA_027324255.1 Bryobacterales bacterium
CTCATCATAGAAGGCAGAGTGAAGACCTGGAAACTGATCCTCGAGTACGACGGCTCGCGATACAGCGGCTGGGCGGAGCAGACCAACGCGCCGCGCACCGTCATGGGCGAGCTGCGCAAGGCCGCCTGCGAGCTGTTCAAAGGACCGATCGAGCTCGGCGGCTCCGGCCGCACGGACTCCGGCGTCCACGCCGCCGCCCAGGTGGCCCACCTCCGCGCCACGCCGCGCCGCCCCTTGCCGCCGCAGTTGTTGATGCGCGTGTTGAATGAAGCGCTGCCCGCCGACATCGCCGTGCTCTCCGCCGAAGAGGCCCCGGCGAAATTCCACGCCCGCCACAGCGCCGTCTCGCGCAGCTACGTCTACCAGATCTCCACGCGCAAGACCGCGTTCTCGAAGAAGTTCGTGTGGTGGATCAAGGAGCCGCTCGACGTCGCGAAGATGCAGCGGGCCGCCGCGCTCATCCCCGGGCGGCACGACTTCGTGCGCTTCTGCGCCAAGGATCCGTCGAAGCCTGGCGAGTCCACCGTCGTCGTTGTGAACAGCGCCAGCGTGGAGCGGCAGGACGACCTGATCCTGTTCCACATCGAGGCGTCGCACTTTCTGTGGAGGATGGTCCGGCGGCTGGCGGGCTGCCTGGTGAAGGTGGGGCTGGGCGAGTTGCGGGTGGAGGGTTTCGAGGCGCTGCTCGCCGGTCGCGGCAAGGAGCACGATGTGGCTTCGTGGACGGCGCCGGCGGCGGGGCTGTTCCTGGAAAAAGTGAACTACCCGAAGCTGTGATATCGTCGTAGCGGAACGTAGAGAGTGACACCGATGAAGCGTCAAATTTGCACTTTTTTTGTCATCGTAAGCGCTTGCATTGCGCAAAATCGACCCGATTGGGACAACCCCGCGGTGATCACCGTTGGCGTCGAAAAACCGCACGCCACGATGATGGTCTACCCGACGGCGGCGGCGGCGAAGGCCGGAGTGCGGGCGCAGTCGCCGTGGTTCCGGTCGCTGAACGGCGAATGGAAGTTCCAGGGCGTGCTGCGCCCGGCCGAGCGGCCGCTCGATTTTGAGCGGCCGGACTACAACGACAGCGCGTGGCGCACCATGCCCGTGCCCAGCGTCTGGCAGATGCACGGCTTCGACATTCCCATCTACACCAACGTGCTCTACCCGTTCCCGCAGGACCGCCGCAAGATGCCCGCGCCGCCGCACGACTTCAACCCCGTGGGCAGCTACCGCCGCACGTTCACCGTGCCGCCGGCGTGGAAGGGCCGCACCGTGTACCTGCACTTTGCCGGCGTCGATTCCGCCTTCTACGTGTGGGTGAACGGCGTGAAGGTGGGCTACAACGAAGACAGCCGCACGCCGGCGGAGTTCAACATCACGCCGCACCTGAAGCCGGGCGCGAACACGCTGGCCGTGCAGGTGTACCGCTTCGGCGACGGCGCGTACCTGGAAGACCAGGACATGTGGCGCATGAGCGGCATCTACCGCGAAGTGTTCCTGTGGTCGACGGCGCCGGCGCACGTGCGCGACTTCGAAGTGCAGACGGACCTCGACGCCGCCTACCGCGACGCGACGTTGAAGGTGAAAGCCGAGATCCTGAACCCCGCCAAGTGCAGCCTGGCGGTGGACCTGTTCGACGCCGCCGGGGCGAGCGCCGGCACGGCCAAGGCCGAGTGCGCGCCGAACGTGGAAGTGAGCGTCCCGGTGGCGGCCGCGAAGAAGTGGACCGCCGAGACGCCGTACCTCTACAAAGCGCTGGTGACGCTGAAAGACAGCGCGGGCGCGGTGATCGAAGTGATCCCGCAGAACGTGGGCTTCCGCAAAGTGGAGATCAAGGGCGGCCGGGTGCAGGTGAACGGGCAGCCGATTCTGATCAAGGGCACCAACCGCCACGAGCACTCTCACGAGACGGCAAAGGTGGTGGATCGTGCGCTGATGATCAAAGACATCGAGCTGATGAAGCGCAACAACATCAACGCCGTGCGCACTTCCCATTACCCGAACCATCCGGACTGGTACGAGCTGTGCGACCAGTACGGCATCTTCGTGATGGACGAGGCCAACATCGAGGTGCACCACTACGGCAACGGGCCGAAGGACAACCTGCTGACCAATTCGCCGGAGTGGACGGCGGCCTACATGGACCGAGTCGAGCGCATGGTGGAGCGCGACAAGAACCATCCGTCGATCATCTTCTGGTCGATGGGCAACGAGAGCGGCGACGGACTGAACGCGAAGCTGACCTACGAGTGGGCGAAGCGGCGCGACCCGTCGCGGCCGTGGCACTACGAGGGCTCGACGGCGAACGGCGGGTCCAATGCCGACATCAACTCATTCATGTACCCGACGCCGGAGCGGGTGAAGCGCGAAGCGGCCAAGCGGCCGGAGATGCCGCTGATCCTGTGCGAATACACGCACGCGATGGGGAACTCCAACGGCGGGCTGAAGGAGTACTGGGACATCTTCTACGCGGGCACCAACGCGCAGGGCGCCTACGTGTGGGACTGGGTGGACCAGGGCATCAAGCTGCAGGTTCCGCCCGAATACCGCGGCAACACGAAGTCGCCCACGTTCCTGGCCTACGGCGGCTGGTGGGAAGACAAGACGGGCGTGCGCAACGACAACAACTTCAACAACAACGGGCTAGTGGCGGCGGACCGCACGCCGCACCCGGGCCTGGCGGCCATCAAGTACGTCTACCGCTATCTGCACGCTTCGGCGGTGGACCTGGAGCAAGGCCGTATCAGGGTGAAGAACTGGTACCACTTCACGAACCCGAAGGACCTCGCCGCCGGCACGTGGACGGTGAAGGCCGGCGGGACGGCGATGGCCTCCGGCAAGCTGCCGGCGCTGGACCTGGAGCCGGGGGCGGAGAAGGAGTACACGCTGCCGCTGCCGAAGATCCAGCCGCGGCCGGGCGTGGAGTACTGGCTGGACCTGAGCTTCGCGCTGAAGGCGGCGGCCAGTTGGGCGCCGGCCGGATATGAACTGGCGTGGGAGCAGTTCCGGTTGCCGGTCTCGGCGGCGGCGGCGAAGGCCGACCTGACGAAGGCGCCGGCGCTGGCGGTGAGCGCGGCGGGCGGCACGGTGACGATTACGGGCGCGAACTTCAAGCTGAACCTGGACAAGGCGGAGGGCATGATCAGCTCCTACGTCTACAAGGGCACGACGCTGCTGGAGCGGGGCCCTCGGCCGGACTTCTGGCGCGCGGTGAGCGACAACGACAACGGCTCCTGGAAGGCGATGCGCGGCTTTGCGGAGCGCAACGCGGCGGCCAATATCCGGCTGTGGCGCGAGGCCGGGCCGCAGATGAAGGTGCAGGACGTGCAGGTGGAAAACCAGGGCGAGCGCACGGTGCGGATCCGGGTGAAGGCGGAGCTGTACGGCATGGGCGGGGCGACGGCGGAGTGGACCTACCTGGTGCACGGCTCGGGCGACATCATCGTCGAAGCGGCCTATCGGCCCGGCTCGGAGAAGCGGGCGATGATGCCGCGCTTCGGCACGGAGCTGGTGGTGGCGCCGGGCCTGGAAAACTTCACGTGGTACGGGCGCGGGCCGGCGGCGACCTATATCGACAGGCAGTTCGAGCGCATGGGCGTGTACAAGAGCACCGTCGATCAACAGTGGGTGAACTACTCGCGCCCGCAGGAGAACGGCAACAAGACCGGCGTGCGCTGGGTGGCGCTGACCAACGCGCAGGGCGTGGGGATGCTGGCCGTGGGCGAGCCGGAGCTGAGCGTGAGCGCGCGCCACTACACCAAGGACGACATGGAGCGCGCCGGCTACACCTTCCAGATGAAGCCGCACCCGCAGACCTATCTGAACCTGGACTGGAAGCAGATGGGCGTGGGCGGCATCGATAGCTGGTCGCCGAACGCGCTGCCGATGCAGCCCTACCGGATTCCTTCGGATCAGGGCTACACGTACCGCTACCGGCTGACGCCGGTCGAGGGAGACTTTTCGGCCAAGACGCGGGAGACCTTCTGAAGCGCGAAAGGGAATTCATGAGACCACTGACTTTGACACTCTGCCTGGCGGCCGCGGTGTTCACCGCGGGATGCGCGAAGAAGGAAGCGGCGAAAGAACAAGGAGCGACGGGAACGGTGACCAAACAGGAATTCGGCAAGACGGCGCAAGGGCAGCCTGTGGACCTTTACATCCTGAAGAACCGGAACGGGGTGGAGGCGGCGATCACGAACTACGGCGCCACGGTGGTGCGGCTCCAGACGCCCGACGCGAAGGGCACGCTGGCGGACATCGCGCTGGGCTTCGACAACCTGCAGGGCTACCTGGGCGAGGAGCCGTACTTCGGCGCGATCGTCGGCCGCTACGGCAACCGCATCGCGAAAGGCAAGTTCACGCTGAACGGCAAGCAGTACACGCTGGCGAAAAACAACGGCGAGAACGCGCTGCACGGCGGACTGCAGGGCTTCGACAAGAAGGTGTGGGCGGCGCAGGCGGAGACGAAGCCGGAAGGGCAGGTGCTGACGCTGAAGTATCGCAGCGCGGACGGCGAGGAAGGCTACCCGGGCAACCTCGACGTGACGGTGACCTACACGCTGACCGGCGACAACGACCTGCGCATCGACTACCGGGCCACGACCGACCGGGACACGGTGGTGAACCTGACCAACCACACGTACTTCAATCTGGCGGGGCAGGGCAAGGGCGACATCCTGGGCCAGCAGATCGCGATCAACGCCAGCCGCTTCACGCCGGTGGACGCCGGGCTGATTCCCACGGGCGAGCTGAGAGAAGTTGCGGGCACGCCCTTTGACTTCCGCAATCCGAAGGCGATCGGCAAGGACATCGGGGCCGCCGACGAACAGCTCAAACTGGGAAAGGGCTACGACCACAACTTCGTCCTGGATCGCCGGGACGAAGGGCTCGCGCCGGCGGCCAAGGTGATCGAGCCGGCGACGGGGCGCGTGCTGGAAGTCTGGACCACGGAGCCTGCCGTGCAGTTCTACACCGGGAATTTCCTGGACGGGACGATCAAGGGCAAGGGCGGTGTGGCTTATCAGCAGCGCTACGGCTTCTGCCTGGAGACGCAGCACTACCCGGATTCGCCGAATCACCCGGCCTTCCCGTCCACGGTGTTGAGGCCGGGGCAGGAGTACCAGACGACGACGGTCTGGAAGTTCCGGACAGAGGGTGCGAACTGAGGGGCTGATCGAACGGGTGACGGAGATGCCGGGCCGGCGGCGCGGCTGCGGCGAGGTGGAGAGGTGTGGGCCGGTCCGGGCGGCGGCGCGCCTGCGGCGTGGTGGCCGGGGGGGAGGAAGTTGCGGGCGGCGGCGGGGTGTGACGGGCTGAGCGATGGACTGGCGGAGAGGCCGGGCGGCGGCGCGCGCGGGTTTGACTGCGGAGAGGTGAAGAGGTGCGGGCCGGTCCGGGCGGCGGCGCGGCGGGGGCGCGGTGGTGGGGGGGAAGTTGCGGGCGGCGGGGTGTGACGGGCTGAGCGACGGGCTGGCGGAGGGGCCGGGGCGGCGGCAAGGTAGCGGGGTGGCATGTTCGCGGCGGCGGAGCGTTGGGGCCGTTCAGTCGATCGACTTGCGGAGATCCTCGGCGAGCAGGGCGGCGCGGCGGGCGAGCTCGGCGGCGGCGGCGATGTCGTGCGACTCAGTCTCGGCGGCCTGGCGGAGGAAGGCGCGGATGCGGGCGGCGGTTTCGTTCTGCTCGCGGGTGAGGCGGCGGCCTTTCAGGGCATCCAGCGCTTTGCGGGCGGCGGCCTGGTGATCGGCCAGGTTCTGGCGCAGGCGCCGGGATTCATCGCCGGGGATGACTTCCTGCAGCACAGGCTCCGGCTCCGCGGGCTGGGCGGTGGGCTCGGCGGGCGTCTCGGCCGGCTTGGCGTCGTCGGGCTTGGCCTTGGCCGGCTGGGGCCGGGAGGCTCTCTTCCTGGCCGGCTTGGGGGGCGGCGGCAGCTTGATGACGTTGGGGGTGATGACGCAGGGCTCCTGCCGCGGCGGCACGGGCAGCGGGGGCGGGGGCAGGGGCGGCTCTTCGATGGGGCGCGCCTCCACCTTGGGCGGCGGCGGCATTTCGAGGGGCGGCGCGGTGACGGCCGGGGCGGGGGGCGCGGGCGCGGTCTTCGCGCGGCGGCGGCAGCCCGACCCGGCCGTGAGGGCGAGCGCGAGAGCGATGCTGAGTGCGGCCCGACCGAGGCTCATGCGGCGGCCTCCTTTTCGAGGGGGATGCGCACGCGGAAGACGGCCCCCTGGCCCTCCTCCCCATCCACTTCAATGGCTCCGTTGTGGAGCTGGATGGCGCGGAAGGTCATGGCGAGGCCGATGCCCGAGCCGCGCGGCTTGGTCGTGTAGTAGAGGTGGAAGATTTTGTCCCTCATGTCGCGCGGGACGCCCGGGCCGGTGTCGCGGATTTCGAGCAGGGCCTGGCCGAGGGTGCGATCCATGCGGACACCCAGCGTCCCGCCGTCGGGCATGGCCTCCAGAGCGTTGCGGAGTACGTTCATGAGGGCCTGCTTGAGCAGGTCGGGGTCTCCGTTGAGCTGCGCGGGCTCGTCGAGGCCGGCGGTTTCCACCACGACGCGCTGGCTCTCGGCCTCGGGGCGGAGCAGGTCGACGAGGTCGCTGGCCATGCGGGCAAGGTCGAGATCGACGGAGCGGATTTCGAGGGGCCGGGTGAAGTCGAGGAAGGTGCGGACGACGCGGTCGAGGCGGGTGATCTCCTGGGCGATGACGGCGATTTCGGCCTCGGCCTCCGGTACTTCGGGCAGCACACGGGAGCGGAGCAGCTCGAGGCGGAGCGCGATGGAGTTGAGCGGATTCTTGATCTCGTGGGCGACGCGGCCGGTGAGGCGGCTGATGGCGGCGAGGCGGGAGCTGAGGTTGAGCTGGCTCTCCACCAGTTGGCGGCCCTCGGCATCGCGCAGGCGGAGCAGGACGGCGCCTTCGGGGAGGTAGTCGAGGTTCAGCACGAGGCGGCCGACGCGCACTTCGTGCAGGCGGCGGCGCGCGGCGAGGGCCTCGGCCAGTTTTGCGCCGACGGGGGCGCCGACGGGAAACAGCTCGTCGATACGCCGCCCGGCGACCTCGGCGCGGGTCATTTTCAGGAGCCGCTCCACGGCTTCGCCGCAGACCATGAGGCGGCCGGAGGCGTCGAACAGGAAGATGGTCTCCTCCAGGCGCTCGAGCATGTGCTCGACGTTGCCGCGGAGCTGGGTGACGCCCACCTGGGCGCCGCGGAACTGCTCGCCGAGCATGCGGAGCTTTTCCTGCACGACGGCCAGCTCGCGGGTGGTGGAAAGCTCGGGCGGGACGGCCTCCTCGCCGCTGGCGATGCGGTCGATGGTGCGGCTGATGCCGGTGAGCGGCAGGGAGGCGAGCTGCGAGATGAGCCAGGCGATGAAGACGGCGATGAAGAGCAGGGGCAGCGACGCCAGCGCGGTGCGCTCCACCTCCGGCAGAATGGCGTCGCGCAGGAGCACGGAAGAGACCAGCACCTGGATGGTGAAGACGACTTCCTTGCGGCCGCCCTGCGAGGGGTTGGCGACGCCGAGTTCGACGCGGCTTTCGTAGTCGATGCGGCCGCCGAGCACAGCCTGGAACCGCTCGACCGGCCCCAGTTCCAGCAGCGACTGCATGGAGAGGCGCGGAGCGAGGGGCCTGCCGGTGCGGGCCGGGGTGGAAGAGGCCAGGATGCGGCCGTCGCCGCCGGCCACCGAGATCTCGACGATGGAGCGGGTCTGCGCCAGAGTGTCGGCGAGGAACTTGGGCAACTCGGCGTCGTTGGCGATGGCGGCGCGCCAGGCGGCGATGCGGCTGGCGATGTCGCCGGTCTCGAAGGTTTCCGAGGCGCGGTCCTGGACGCGGTCGAGCACGTAGCGCTTGACGAACTGGGCGGTGAGGTGCGCCCGGTCGTCGGTATGCTCGAGCGAGACAGAGATCAGTGCATTGAGCTGCACCGCCAGCAGGACGATGGCGACGGCGGCCACGAGGCCGGTGGTCACCAGGGTGAGGCGCAGCCGGAGGGACATGCCTTATTCTCCGCTTTCCTGCGAGCCGTATTCCCGCAACTTGTTGAACAGGGTTTTCTGGCTGATGCCGAGAATGGCGGCGGCGCGCGTGCGGTTGTTGGCGGTGTGCTGGAGCGTGATTTCGATGAGGGCGCGCTCGGCTTCGGCGACGGTGGTGCCGATGGGCAGGGCGAGTTCGGCGGGGTTCCTGGGGGCGGAGGGGCTGGCCTGGGGAGGCGGGCTGCCGGCGAGCCCGGAGAGGTGGTAGAGGCGGACCTGGCCGGTGCCGGAGAGGATGACGGCGCGTTCGAGGACGTTGCGGAGCTCGCGGACGTTGCCGGGCCAGGCGTGGGCGACGAGCTTTTCGAGCGCCTCGGGGTCGACGCCGCTGACGGCGCACTGGTGGCGGCGGTTCATGTCGCCGATCATGGACTGGCAGAGGAGCGGGATGTCCTGGGGCCGCTGGCGGAGGGGCGGCATGGTGATCTGGAAGACGTTGAGGCGGAAGAAGAGATCCTCGCGGAAGCGGCCGTGGCGGACCTCATCCTGGAGGTTGCGGTTGCTGGCGGCGAGCAAGCGGACGTCGACCTCCGATTCGCGCGGCGAGCCGAGGCGGCGGACGCGGCGCTCCTCGAGCACGCGCAGGAGCTTGGATTGAGTGGAGAGGGGCATATCGCCGATTTCGTCGAGCAGGAGGGTGCCGCCGTCGGCGAGCTCGAAGCAGCCGCGGCGGCGTTCGATGGCGCCGGTGAAGGCGCCCTTTTCGTGGCCGAAGAGTTCGCTTTCGATGAGGGTTTCCGGCAGGGCGGCGCAGTTGATGGCGACGAAGGGGCCGCCGCGGCGCGGGCTGAGAGCGTGGACGGCGCGGGCGGCGAGTTCCTTGCCGGTGCCGCTTTCGCCGGTGATGAGGACGGTGGCGCTGGTGGGGGCGACCTGGCGGATGAGGGAGAAGATCTCCTGCATGGGGCCGGAGCCGCCGACGAGTTCGCCGAGGACGCCTTTCTCGCTGAGCTGGCGTTCGAGGGTTTCGCTGTAGTCGGCCAGGCGGCGCTGGGCGACGGCGCGTTCGAGGAGGAGGCGGAGGGCGTCGGGCTGGAGGGGTTTTTCGAGGAACCAGAAGGCGCCGAGGTCATGCACGAGGGCGATGGCGGTTTCGAGGTTGCCGAAGGCGGTGAGGACGATGGCGGGGGGCGGGTTGCCCTGGGCCTTGAGGCGGCGCAGGAGCTCCGAGCCGTCCATGCGGGGCATCATGAGGTCGGTGACCACGGCCCAGGCGTCGAACTCGCGGAGGATCTCCAACGCCTGCTCGCCGTCGGCGGCCGTGGCGGTTTCGTAGCCCCAGCCCTGGACCATGCTGGCCAGGGCGGTGCGCTGGTTGGCCTCGTCGTCGACGACCAGGACGCGATACTTGGGACGATCGATCATAGCTTCCTTTCAGACTAACCGACGCCGCCAGGCGCTACCATGGGTTTCGATGCGCCGACGCGATTTCCTAGCCCTGCCAGCGGCCGCCGCCGCCCCGTTCCGGGGTTGGGCTGGCGCGCCCACCGTGGAGGTTCTGCGCCTCCGCTCCGAGCATCCGTTCGCGGAGCTGGCGCGGCACTGGCGGGCGCGGGGGCTGCCGGACCCGGTGCGGATCGTGGCGCGGTGCGAGCCTGGCTGGTGGCCGTCGCGGACGGATCTGCCGGACGGCTGGCGGGCGTGGCTGGAGCTGCCGGGCGGCTCGGCCGTGGTGGTGGAGCGGAGGCCAGGGGCGGCGGCCGCGCCGCAGCGCGTGCCGGCGCACTGCCGGGCGGCGCGGGCACTGGCCGCGGCGCTCAGCGCTGCAGGCTCCGCGGCCGCTTGAAGTAATAGGCCATGTAGTTTTGGGTGATCACCTTGGGGCTCTCTTCCGCTTTATATTTGCGTTCGTCGTTGCGGATGACCCAAGGCGTCACGCTGACAAGCTCCCAGCCCTGGCCGCCGAGCAAAGTGACGTCGAGCCACTCCACCTGCCGGTAGGCGCCCGGGCCGGTCTCCTGCGGGACCAGCGAGCGATACTCCCAGGTGGCGACCTCCGGACGGGGCGCCAGCCTCTCGCGCTGCCCCCAAACCAGTGCCGCGGCGGCAGCCAGGCACACGAACCATATCCAGGCGCGATTCCTCATGACTACATGACGCGCGCGGGGCGCGGAGCGTGGAGTCTCAGCCGCGCACGGGCTGTCCGGGGCGAAGCGCCGCCGGGCCGGCGGCGGGGACGCGGACCTCGAAGGTGGCGCCGCGGCCGGGCTCGCTCGAGACGTCGATGCGGCCGCCGTGGGCGCCGGCGATCCAGGAGGCGAGGGTCAGGCCGAGGCCGGCTCCGCGGGCGTGGGCCAGGGCGCCTTCCCGCACGCGGTAGAAGCGCTCGAAGATGTGCGGCAGGTGGGCCTCGCTGATGCCGGGTCCGTTGTCGCTGATGCGGAGGAGCACCCAGCCGTCCGCCTCCAGCACGCTGACGTGGATGGCGCCGCCTTCGGGCGTGAATTTCACGGCGTTGGAAAGCAACTGGCCGGCGAGCTGTTCGAACTGCCCGCGGTCGATGACGGCGAGGGGCCTGCGGCCGGTGTCGACGGTGAGTTGGATGCGCTTCGCTTCGGCGGCCGGGAGGAAGCGCGCGGCCACCTGCTCGACGACCTGGGCGAAATCCCGGGGCGACTTCTGTAGCCGCACCTGGCCGGACTCGGCTTCGGCCAGGTGGAGCAAGCCATTGACGATCTCCCCCAGGCGCTCCACGTCTTCGAGCGCCGTCTCGATGGATTCCCGGTACTGCGCCGCCGTTTCCGCCGTGAGCAGCCCGACTTCGAGCTGGCCGCGGATGGCGGTGAGCGGGGTGCGCAGCTCGTGGGAGGCGTCGACGGAGAAGCGGCGCATGCGCTCGAAACTCTC
Organism: Bryobacterales bacterium; assembly: GCA_027324255.1. Classification (GTDB taxonomy): domain Bacteria; phylum Acidobacteriota; class Terriglobia; order Bryobacterales; family Bryobacteraceae; genus Paludibaculum. The sequence goes on from DAHVTI010000375.1 coordinate 10,880, forward strand.
TTCGAGGCGTTCCATCATGCCGTTGAAGGTGGTGATGAGGCGGTCGAGCTCGTCGCCGGTGCGGCGGGGCGGGATGCGCAGGGAGAGGTTGCCGCCGGCGACCTCCTGGACGGCGCCGGTGACCTCGGCCAGGGGGCGCAGGGCGCGGTCCGCGGCATACCAGCCGAGGACGGCGATGGCCAGTAGCATGACGGGCATCATCAGGAAGTAGACGGACATGAGGCGGCCGGGGACGCGCAAGGTGTCCTGGACGGGCAGGCCGAGGGCGACGAAGTACTCCTTGCCCTCGTCGCGCAGGAAGCCCATGCGCACCAGGAAAGCGTTGCCGTGGCCGTCGGCGCGTGTCTCCATCAGCGGCTCGCGGGCGCGGGCGGCCTTCTGGATCTGCTGCTTCGATTCGGCGCCGAGGGCGGTGTAGCCGTTGGAGATCTCCAGGATCTCGCCGCTGCTTTCGGCCAGCATGAGGACGCGGCGGAGTTTCTCGACGGCGTAGGCTTCGTCGGGCTCGTCAGGGCGGTAGACCCAGGCCAGTTCGCCGTCCTGCACGCGGAGGTAGCCGCGGAGGGTGGTCCACTCCTCTTCGAGCAGGCGTTCGTTCTGCATGTGGAGGGTGGCGGCGAGGGCCTGCTGGAAGATCAGGCCGACGCTGGTGAGGACGAGAGCGAACAGGAGGACATAGCTGGCGGTGAGCCGGACGCGCAGGCTGTGCGCGGTCCGCTTCAGAACGCCGTAGTGTGGTTCCTCTCGACTCATGGCATGCGTTGAGGCGGGCGGGGGATCCGGCCGGTTCACTCGGGCTCGGCCTGACCGGCGACGGAAGGCAGGCGCCCGGCCGGGTCCAGCATGTAGCCGACGCCGCGCACGGTGTGGATGAGCTTCACGGGGAAGCGGTCGTCCACTTTGCTGCGCAGGTGACGGATGTAGACATCGACGATGTTGGTGAGGCCGTCGTACTCCATGTCCCAGACGTGCTCGACGATCATGGTGCGGCTGAGGGGCTTGCCGCGGTTGCGCATGAGGTACTCGAGGATGCTGAACTCCTTGGGGGCGAGGTCGATGGGCTCGCCGGCGCGGCTGACTTTGCGGCGGATACAGTCCATGACGAGGTCGCCGGCCACGAGCTTTTCGGCCACGGGCTGGCCGCGGCGGATGAGGGCGCGGACGCGGGCCAGGAGTTCGACGAAGGCGAAGGGCTTGACCAGGTAGTCGTCGGCACCGAGCTCGAGGCCTTTCACCCGGTCGTCGATGCCGCCGCGGGCGCTGAGGATGAGGACGGCCGGGCTGACCTTGCGGGTGCGGACCTTTTCGAGCACCTCGAGGCCGTCGATGTCGGGCAGCATGAGGTCGAGGATGACCAGGTCGTAATCGACTTCGTGCAGCTTGTCGAGAGCGCCGCGGCCGTCGGGCGTGTGTTCCACCGCGTAGCCGGCGCTGGCCAGGCCCCGGCACACGAAGTCCGCGATCCGCTCTTCGTCTTCCACCACGAGAATTCGCATGAGTTCCTTGTTCGTTTCAGTGTTGGCCATGAGCCCCCTTTGCCGGGCCGGTTACCGGACCAGCGCCGTCTCCATGATCTCTTCTCCGGTATGAACGTGAAAGCCCCCGGGGACGGGGTGGATCCAGACGCCTCCGTCGGCCGGGGCGGGGAAGTCCTCCAGCCGCCGGACGAGCTTGAAGTTCGAGTTCTCCGCGGCGCGGATGAACTTGCCGACGTGCAGGTGCATGTGGCACTGGGTGCGCACTTTCCAGCCGTTGTAGGCCAGGGCCCAGTCTGCGCCGAACTTCTCCCGGGCGGTGGCGATGGCGAAGCGCCACAGGCGGTCGCGCTCGGCTTTGGGCATCTCGTGCAGCGCGTGCGGGCCGGGGTGGTGGGCGCGGGGCAGCACCAGCCAGCGGCCGGGCTTGCGCGGGTTGATGTCCTTGAGGACGAAGAACTCCTCGCCGGCCGGATGGCGCTCGGCTTCGCGGCACAGGCCGCACTCGCGCGCCTCCATGGTTTCGGGTTTGGCGGGATCGCAGGCGCACTTGGAAACATCCGCGCCGAGGCGGAGGACGAACACCAGGAGGAGCGAAAATCGAATGACTGCCATTGCCGCCATTATACTGGTGAGTGTCCCTGTCCGGTTTTTCGCACCGCAAACTGCTGTTGACGCTGGCGCTGCTGGCCGGGCTGGCGGTGGTGATGCTGGACGGGCTGGGGGCGGTGGGGCTGCTGGGTCCGGACGAGCCGCGCTATGCCTCCATCGGGCGGGAGATGGCGCGATCGGGCGATTGGATCACGCCGCGCCTATGGGGCGCGCCGTGGTTTGAAAAGCCGCCGCTGCTTTACTGGCTGATCGCCCTGGGCCACATCTTCGGCCTGGGCGACGACCTGGCGCCGCGCGTTTCGGTGGCGCTGTTTTCCCTCGCCTTCGTCGCCGTTCAGTTCCGGCTGCTCGACCGGCTGTACGGCGAGCGGATCGCCTGGATGGCCACGCTGCTGCTTTCGACCACGGCGGGGTGGTCGGCCTACAGCCAAATCGGGGTGACGGACCTACCGCTGGCGGCGGCGTTTTCCTGCGCGCTGCTGCTGGGCGCGCTGTGGCTGGCATCCGGGTCGCGCGCCGCCTTGTTCGCCGCCGCGGGGTGCCTGGCGCTGGCCGTGCTGGCCAAGGGGCTGGTGCCGTTGGTGCTGGCGCTGCCGCTGCTGTGGTTCGCGCGCCGGCGGTGGCGCGAGCTGGCCGCGCCGGCGGGCCTGTTTGTACTGATCGCCGCTCCGTGGTTCTGCGCCATGCTGGCGCTGCACGGGCGGCCGTTTTTCGACGAGTTTTTCGTGCGCCACCACCTGGCGCGCTTTGCCACCTCGCAACTGATGCACGTGCAGCCGTTCTGGTTCTACTTGCCGGTGCTGATCGGCGGGCTGTTCCCTTGGCCGGTGATGCTGTCGCTGCTGGGCCGTGCCTGCTGGCGGGAGGAGCGGCTGCGGCTGCCGGCCGCCACGTTCGCGTTCGGGCTGCTGTTCTTCTCGCTGTCGTCGAACAAGCTGCCCGGCTACGTCCTGCCGCTGCTGCCGCAGTTGGCGCTGCTGGTGGCGGCGGGGGCGGACGCGGAGAAGCGATTGGGACGTTCGCTGGTGATCACGGCGCTGCTGGTGGCGTTGTGCCCGGTGGTGGTGACGGTGCTGCCGGAGTCGCTGCTGTACGGCTTGCGGCGGGCGGACCCGGGCGAGCTGCACTGGGAGTACGTGGCGCTGATGGCGCCGTTCGCGGCGGCGGCGTGGTGGCTGGAGCGGCGCGGGCGGCGGCTGACGGCCTTTGCGCTGGTGGCGGCGCTGGCGGGGGGAGGGCTGTGGTTCGTCAAGCGCAGCGCGGCGCCGGTGTTGGAGGAGTTGGTGTCGCCGCGGGCGCTGTGGAGGAGGGTGGAGGCGCGCGCCGGTGAGACATGCGTCGAGTCGCTGCACCGCAACTGGCGCTACGGGTTGAACTACTATTCGGGTATGCCGCTGCCGGACTGCGGGCAGGAGCCGCGGCGGCAGTCGATTGAGCAGGCGCCGGGTGGGATACCGCGGGTGGCGCCGCGGGCGGTGGAGCGCTAGCCGCGGCGCGAGCCGCGGGCGATGTTGATTTAGCCGCGGCGCGAGCCGCGCGCGGCGGGCACCCTTTGGATCTCGGGCGGCGCTTCGGCCGCGGCCCTCATCCAGCGCCGCGCCGGGACCTCGGCGATCTCGGCCATGGCCTGGATGGGCAGTCCTTCGGCCTCGCGCAGGAAGCGGAGGTCGCTGCCGCCGGTGGCCTCTTCGACGCGCAGCAGGTCGCCGCCGCGGATCTGCTCGGTGGCGATGAGGTTCGACATGGGCTGCACCAGCATGCGCTCGATGGCGCGTTTGAGGTGCCGGGCGCCGTACTTCATGTCAGTGCCCTCGCGCAGCAGCAGTTGCTTGGCGCCGGGCGTGAGGGTGAAGACGAAGGCGCGGTCGGATGAGGCGTAGAAGACGCGCTGCTGGACCATCGACAGCTCGATATCCAGGATGCGGCGCAGTTCCTCCTCGCCCAGGGGCTTGAACACGACCACCTTGTCCAGGCGGTTCATGAATTCGGGGGTGAACTTGCGGCGCGCGGCCTCCAGGCCGCTGCGGCCGATCTTCTCGCCGGTCTTGGCGTCGAGGGCGCCGGCGGGCCCCTTCATGGCCTGGAAGCCGAGCTTCGGGCTCATGATGGAGTTCATCTCGGCGGCGCCGAGGTTTGAGGTCATGAAGATCATGGCCCGCGAGAAATCCACTTTGCGGTTGTCGCCGAGGGTGAGCGTGGCCTTGTCCAGGATGCCCAGCAGGAGGTTCCACAGGGCGTCGGAGGCCTTCTCGATTTCGTCCAACAGCACGAAGCTGAGTTTCACGCGCTCGCTGTGGTACTGGTTGAGTACCTCCTGGCTGAGCAGTGGGTGGGTTTCGCGGTGGCCCAGGTAGCCGGGCGGCGAGCCGATGAGCTTGGCGATCTCGTGGCTGTGCTGGAACTCGGCGCAATCGATCTTGATGACGGCGCGCGGCGAGCCGACCATGGTTTCGGCCGTGGCCTCGACAATGCGCGTTTTGCCGGAGCCGGTCGGCCCCAGGAACAGGAAGTTGCCCACCGGGCGGTGCGGCGCGCTCAGGCCGGTGGCGTGCATCTGGTAGATGTTCACGATCTGGGCCACGGCTTCGTCCTGACCGACGACGAGCTGCTTCAGGCCGGTTTCGAGGGCCGTGGCGTCGCGGCCCGTTCTGCCGGGATCAAGGACGGTGGCCGTGGCAGGGCCGATCCGCAGTTCTTCGCGGGCCGCGCCGGCTGCCCCGGCCGCGCCCTGGCGGCGTGGAAACGTGAATCGCCTGCTCTCTTTGGCCGGCGGCGCCAGCACTTCCACAGCGCTGTCCATGGGAATCCCTTCGCCCAAAGCGGGCTCCTTTCCTGTACTGCACACTCGGGCCCGCGCAACGTGGGGCGGGCTGACCGCGTCTGAATCTTCCGTCGCACCGGGGCTTGTGCCGGCCGGCGCCGGTTCGGAGGACCTAGTTCTTCTGCGGCCTCGACGGCCTCATCTCGACGTGGCTGATGAGGGTCCGTTCCGGCATGGCCAGAATCATCGCCACCGTTTCGGCGATGTCTTCCGGCGCAATCTTCCAATCCCCGCCGCCGCCCCGGCCGAATTCCGTGTTGACACTGCCGGGCAGCACCGTGGTGACCTTCACTCCTTCGTATCGGTGATCGAGCATCACCGCTTCACTCATTCCGCACAGGCCGAACTTGGAGGCGTTGTAGGCCGCCCCGCCGGCGAAGGCGTTCTTGCCGGCCAGGCTGGCGATGTTGACAATCCACCCGCCGCCGCGCCGCCGCATGCGCGGCAGGGCGTGATGGCAGCAGTGGTAGGCGCCGCTCAGGTTCGTCCCGATCACTTTCGACCACTCTCCAGGTTCGATCTGGGCCAGGTCCCCGAAAATGCCCACCCCGGCATTGTTCACCAGGATGTCGGGACCACCGACCGTTTCGTCCATCCATTCGAACAGGGCCCGTACGGATGGCTCACTCCCAACATCGGCGGCTTTGCCCTCGATTTTTAGGGTTTGATCGGAAATCGTGGTGCGGATTTCCGCTACCGCCCTTTTGACTCCCTCTTCTTCCCTCCCGCAGATGGCCACCGCGCAGCCGGCCGCCAGCAGCCTTTCGGCCACGGCTCGCCCGATGCCCCGCGTTCCGCCCGTCACCAGCGCCGCTTTTCCCTGCAAATTCAATGTCATGCTGACATCTTCCCACCCTTCGGCCGGGACCGCCCGCCGGGTTATACTCAAAGCGTGCTGGGCTATTCTCCCTTGTTGGCGGTCCGATGCAGGAGATGAGCGTCGTGTGGGTGCGGGTGGCCGCCGCCCTATACGGACTGGCGCTGCTGCAGGCTATCCTTTCACTGCTGAAGCGCGGCGAGCGCCTGTTTCCTTACGCCCTGACCGCTTTCCAGGTGGCGGTTGTGCTGCATTTCGTCGCCGTGGTGGAGCACAGCGCCACGCTGCACCACCTGGCGGCGAACAACTTTTACGAAACCGCCTCGCTGGGTGCGCTGCTGCTGGCGGTGGCCTACCTGTTCCTGGAATGGCGCTACCACTTCGCGGTGCTCAGCGTCTTCGTGTTTCCGCTGGTGTCCGTGCTGACGCTGATCAGCGCCATGGGCAATCCGGTGTCGAGCTGGACGGACACGCGGCTGCGCGGCGCGCTGCTGATCACGCACATTTTCCTGGTGCTGGTGGGCATCGCCGGCCTGCTGATGAGCGCCGCCGCCGCCGTTTTCTACCTGCTGCAGGAGCGGCGCCTGAAGCGCCGCCACGCCCACACCGGCCTGCTGGCGCGCCTGACGCCGGACCGCCTGCCGCCGCTCGAAACCCTCGATTCGCTCATCACGCGCTCGATGAACATCGGCTTCGTGGCGGTGACGCTGGCCGTGGCGGCGGCGTCGAGCTGGGCGTCGATCGAATACGGCACGCGCTGGATCACCAAGCCCGCCATCGTCGTTTCGCTCATCACCTGGGCCTTCTATCTCCTGATGGTCTTTCTGCGCCTGTCCGCCGGATGGCGGGGCCGCCGCGCGGCCGTCCTTTCGCTCACCGTGCTCGGCTTCGCCGTGCTCACCTGGGCCGCCCACGTCGGACTGCGGCCCCTGCTCGACAAATGAGGATCGCCGCTCCATGAAGGTCCTGCTCACCGGCTTGAGCTACAAAACCGCCCCGGTGGAAGTGCGCGAGCGGTTCGCGTTCGGCGAATCGGCGCTGCCGCAGGCGCTCGAGGTGCTGCGCGGCTGCCCGGGCGTGGAAGAGGCGCTGATCCTGTCCACCTGCAACCGCGTGGAAGTGGCCGTGAACGCGTCGGCCGAAGCATCGCCGGAACAGATCCTGGACGCCATCTCCGCGCACCGCGGCCTGGACGCCGCCTTCCTCCGCCCGCACCTGTACACCTACGAGGACCGCGAGGCCGTGCGGCACCTGTTCCGGGTGGCGGCCAGCCTGGACTCGATGGTGCTCGGCGAGCCGCAGATTCTCGGGCAGCTCAAGGCCGCATATTCGGCCGCCCGCCAGCAGGGCTCTGTGAACGGGTTCCTGGACGCGATTCTGACGCGCGCCTTCTTCGTGGCCAAGCGCGTGCGTTCGGAGACCGACATCGGCCGCAGCGCCGTCAGCGTCTCCTACGCCGCCATCGAGCTGGCGCGGCAGATCTTTGGGGACCTGCGCTCGAAGAACGTCCTGATTGTCGGCGCCGGCAAGATGTCGGAGCTGGCCGCGCGCCATCTGCACCGCGCCGGATCGAGCCGCATCCTGGTGACCAATCGCACGCGCGCCCGGGCAGAGGAGATGGCCGCCCTGTTCGAGGGCGCCGTCGTCGAATACGACGCCTTCCACCAGCGGCTGCACGAGATGGACATCGTGATCACCTCCAGCGGCGCGCCGGACTACGTGCTGCGTAAGGAGGAGATGAAGCAGGTGTTGAAGCGCCGGCAGAACCGGCCCATCTTCCTGATCGACATCGCCGTGCCGCGCAACGTGGACCCGGCCGTGGACGAGCTGGAGAACATCTACCTCTACGACATCGACGACCTGGGCCGCGAGGTGGAGCAGAACCGCCAGGCGCGGCAGCGCGAAGCCGACCAGGCCGAGCAGATCATCAACGAGGAGATCCAGCGGCTGTTCGAGAAGATGCGGGCCCGCGAGGTGGCGCCGCTGATCGTGGGCTTGCAGCAGCAGCTCGACGAGCTCTCGCGCGCCGAATTCGACCGCGTGCGCTCGCGCCTCGGCGCTCTCACCCCGCAGCAGGAGGAAGCGCTGCAGGCTTACACCCGCGGGCTGCTGAACAAGTTCGCCCACGGGCCCATGACCGAGATCCGGCGCGCCGCTTCGCAGCCCGAAGGCGACCGCATCCTCTCCGTCATCCGCCGGATGTTCCGGCTGGAGGAATCATGAAACTCACCATCGGCAGCCGCGGCTCGCAGCTCGCCCTGTGGCAGGCCCGCTGGGTGGCCGCCCGCCTGGCGGAGCTGGGCGTCGAGACCACGCTCGAGATCATCAAAACCACGGGCGACAAGATCACCGACGTGCCGCTGGCCAAGGTCGGCTCCAAGGGGCTGTTCACGAAAGAGATCGAAGAAGCGCTGCTCGACGGCCGCATCGACCTGGCCGTGCACAGCCTCAAAGACCTGCCCACGGTGCTGCCCGACGGCCTGGCGGTGGCCGCCATT
>DAHVTI010000378.1 GCA_027324255.1 Bryobacterales bacterium
GTGAGCCCGGTGGAAAACCGCACGCTGCGCGGGATTCAGGACACGGCGCCGTTCAAGTGGGAGGGCACCAACCCGACGCTGCAGCGGCAGTGCGGCGCGCGGCTGTCGATTTTCTTCACGCGCAATCTCCCCTTCACGCCGGAGGAATTAAGCGCGCTGGACCTCTACATCGCGACCATTCCGCGGCCGCCGAACCGCTACTTCACGCCGGGCACGAAGTACACGCCGGCGCAGCGGCGCGGCAAGGCCATCTTCGAGCGCACGGCGACCAACGACGGGCGGGCGATTCCGCGGGAGGGGCAGTGCGCCTTCTGCCACATGGCGCCGTACTTCACCAACCGCAAGGTGTTCGACGTGGGCACGCGGCAGACGCTGGACCGGGGCGGACGCTTCGACGTGCCGCACCTGAACAACATCTACGACTCGGCGCCGTACCTGCACAACGGCATGGCGCGGACGCTCGAGGAGATTTGGACCGTTTACAACCCGTACGACCAGCACGGCTATACCAACGATATGACCAAAGATCAGCTCAACGACCTGATCGAATTCCTGAAGACACTATGAAGCTACTCGCACTATTGCTGCTCCCGGCCTATTTGGCGGCTCAGCCGCTGCCTTACGTCTACACGAAGTGGAAGCAGTTCACGAAGGCGGACGGCCTGCCGAACGACCACATCTTCTCGGTGAAGTCCGACGGGGACCGCCTGTGGGTGGGCACCGAAAACGGGCTGGCGCTGATCGACAAGAAGGCCGGCAAGGTGGTGAAGAGCTGGATGGAAAAGGACGGGCTGCCGTGGCGCGCGGTGACGGGCATCGACATCGACAAGAGAACGGGCGACGTGTGGCTGGCGCTGTTCGGCGGCGGGCTGGCGCGGTTGAGCGCCGGGCGGTTCGACCACTGGCACCAGTTGAATTCGGGCATCGTGAACGACGTCGCCTACGGCGTGGCGGTGGAGCACGACAACGTGTGGGTGGCGACGACGGCCGGGGCGTCGCGGCTGAACACGGTGACCGGGGAGTGGACGATTTTCACCGAGAAGAACGCGCCGATGGAGGAGATCTGGAACTACGGCGTGCACTACGCGGACGGCAAAGTGCACCTGGCGGTGTGGGGCAGCGGCGTGCTGGAGTACGACGTCGCCGCGCAGCGCTGGAAGGATTATCTCGACCCCGACGCCGAGATGGAGATCGACCTGTACCGCGACGACGGCATCGTGCACGTGATCACGACGGGGGCGGATTACGTGGGCCAGGTGCTGTGGGTGTCGTCGTACTTCGGCGTGTGCCGCTACGACGGGCGCAACTGGCGGGCGTTCTACAACATGGATTCGGGGCTGCCGTCGGATTTCACCAACAACCTGCGGGCGCGCAGCGGCGACGAGGCGTGGTTTGCGACGGACAAGGGCCTGGGCGCGGTGATGGACGCGGCCACGAACACGTGGGTGGCCTACACGCGGGATCCGAAGTCGAGCACGGGGAAGGCGGTGGTGAGCCGCGACAAGACGGTGCTGGAGACCGTGGAGACCGGCCTGAACCTGCCCAACAACTACGTGATCGCCGTGGACACCGAGGGCAGCGACATCTTCGTGGGGACAGCCAAGGGCCTGGCGTGGGGCATCGGCGAGGGGTACTACCCGAAGTTGAAAGAGCGGCCGCGCAAGCTGGCGCAGCAAAGGAGAAACGCGCAATGAAACTCGCCCTGCTGTTGTTGTTGCCCGGGCTGGTGTTCGCCGCGGATCCGCCGAAGAAAGCGGCGCGGGCGCCGCTGGTGCCGGCGGGCATCGAGGTGGACGCCGACACGCTGGAAGTGCTGCGGCGCATCAACGCCGTGGGGCCGAATGAGGTGCCGGACCTGCGGCTGCGGCGGGAGACCAACTACGCGCGCACCTCGGCCGATGTGGAGCCGTTCGGGGGCATCAAGCCCTATAAAGAACATTTCCTGGAGCAGATGGAGTACACCGGCCCGGGGCGCGCTATCCCGGAGCCGGACGGCGTGAAGACGGTGAAGCTGGGCTTCATCGGGCCGATCATGAGCACGGTGTCCATCGCCACCGGAGGCAAGAGCCACGAGGAAGCGCTCGGCGTGAAGATGCTGGAGGGCGCGCGGCTGGCGGTAGAAGAGGCTAATGGCGAGGGCGGCTACCTGCGGCGCAAGCTGCCGTTCGAGCTGGTGGTGGTGAACGACAACGGCCTGTGGGGCTCGACCGGGAATGAGGTGATCAAGTTCGCCTATAAGGAGCCGGTGTGGGGCATCCTGGGCACCATCGATTCAGCGAATTCCCACATCGCCATCCGCGTGGCGCTGAAGGCGGAGGTGGTG
>DAHVTI010000408.1 GCA_027324255.1 Bryobacterales bacterium
GGAAGATGACGGGGACGTGGGCGTCGTAATTCCAGGGCGTGCCGTGGGAGGTGCCGGCGGCGTCGAAGAGCCAGTAGGGCTCGGGCACGACGACGAGGTCGGCGGCGCGCTGGTAGTAGAAGCCGTTCCGGACGCGGGCGCCGATCAGACCGGCGGAGGCGAGGCCGCGCCGCAGCTCTTCGCGGGTGTAGACGCGGGCGATGTGCGGCAGGGCGCGGACAGCGGCGGCGGCGGTGGCCTGCACCTCCGCGAGGTCGAGCTTGCTGCGCCGGATCAGGTCGTGATCGAGGTAAGGCCCGGAGCCGCCGGCGCCGAGGACCCATTTGGCCTCGCCGTACTTGTCGTTCAGGGCGGCGGAGACGGCGTCGAGGACGGTCCTGGGCGCGATGCGGCCGCCGGGCATGCGGCGCTGCCGCATCAACTCCGGCACGGCGGCGACGCCGTGGTCGGCTGAAAGCACGATGAGGACGTTGGCGAGGCCCAGGCGCCTGTCGAGGAAGCTGAAGAAGCGGCCCAACACCTTGTCGGTATGGAAGGTGATCTCCTCGGCCTCGGGCGAGTCCGGCCCCTTGGCGTGGCCGACGGTGTCGTTGGCGGAGAAGCTCATGGCGAGCAGGTCGATGCCGCCGTTGCGGCCCAGGTTTTCGCCTTCGATGGCGGCCTCGGCGAACTTCTCGACGACGTCGTTGCCGGTCTTGGTTTCGGCCATCCTGCCGTAGCTCTGATCGCCCTTCCACTGATCGACGACGCGGCTTTCGTTGAACTTTTTCACCCATGCGGGGAGGTCGGGGAAATACCAGGTGGAGCTGATGAAGTTGCCGGAGGGCTTATCGAACCAGTAGGCGCCGTCGGCCATGCGGCCGGCGGGGAGGATGGCGCTGCGGTCCTTGATGGAGACGCCCACCACTTTGCACTTGTCGCGGCCGAGCATCTTGATTTCGTCGCCGATGGTGGAGACGAGCAGGCGGTGGGGCGAGGCGCCCTCCTTCCCTTTGGCGCCGAGCGGCTGGACGGAGGCGTCGCTGACGCTGGTGACCTGCTTCATGGTGGCGCGGTCGAACCATTCGTTGCCGACGATGCCGCTGACCGACGGCATGGCTCCGGAGAGCAGGATGGAGTGGCCGACGGCGGTGACGGTGGGCATGTGCTCATAGAAGGCGCTGGAGAAGACGGCGCCGCGGTCGAGCAGGCGTCTGAAGCCGGCGTCGAAGCGGGCGCCAAACCTGGTGAGGTAGTCGTAGCGGAACTGGTCCACGGCGATCATGACGACGAGCTTGGGTTTGGCGGCCGCCGGGCGGGGCTGGGGCCTGGGCTGCGCCTGGCCGGGCATCTGAGGCGTGAAAAAGAGAAGGGCGGCGCAGAGCGCCGCCGGGATCGAGTTCTTCATGAGTTGCTTCGAATCATCAGTCGATGACTGCGCCCGTGCCCTGGATCTGGTAGAGAGTGACGGGGCCCTTGATGCCAGCCGGATCGAACTTCTTCCTGTTGGCCCCGGCTTCGTGTTTGGCCTGCGCAAGGGCCTGTTCGCGGGTCATTTCGATTTTTGCGAACCTGCCTTCGGCCACGGCCATTCTGCCGATGGCTTCCTGCGGGAAGACGATCTCGCCGTCCTTCACCTTGATGCGAACGGAGGCCTTGGTGGCCGGATCGACGAGCTTCATCCAGCACCCTGCTTCTTCGCAGACCTCGGTGACAGCGCCCTTCACCTGGACGGTCCTACCGACGAAATCGGCGGGCTTGGCGGCAAGGTCGGCGATGGCGGTCTGCTGCTTGAGGGTCAAGGGCTTGCCCAAGGGGTTGGCGGCCCAGGCACAGAAGGAGGCGGCGAGGAGAAGGGCGGTGGCTGTTTTCATGCAGATATTGTCGCTCAGGATTTGTTGACTTCCGGCGCCGGGGCCGGAATCTACTTCTTATTGGGAGAATCTTCGCGGGCGAGGCGGACCTTGGCCCCCTCCACCTTCTTCTGGATCTTGGAGATCTCGGCCTGATCCACTTCGCTGGGGGCGTTGGACTGCCACTCGGCGATGGAGCGCTCCCAGAGGGTGATGGCGTCCTTGAGGTTGTTCATGCCGCTGTAGACGTCGCCGAGGTGCTCGTGGACGGTGGGGTCGCGGGAGCCGCGGTCGAGCGAGCGGCGGAGCTGCTCGGCGGCCTCGTCGAGACGGTTGAGGCGGAAGTATACCCAGCCGAGGCTGTCGAGGAAGGCGCCGTTATTGGGCTCCATGTCGACGGCCTTCTTGATCATGTCGAGGGCTTCCTGGAGGCGCACGTTGCGGTCGGCCAGCATGTAGCCGAGGTAGTTGAGGGCGGAGGAGTTTTCGGGGTTGAGCTTGAGCACCTGGCGGAACTCGGCTTCGGCCAGGTCAAACTTCTTCTGGCGCTCGAACATGGCGCCGCGCATGAAGTGGACGTTTTCCTTTTCCTCGGCGGTTTTGGAGAGTTCGCCGGCGCGGTCGACGGCCTTGGCCATCTCGGAGAAGTTCTTTTCCTTCTCGTAAACCTGGGCCAGGGAGATCCAGGTATCGCGGTCGCTCTTGCCGTCGAGCAGGGACTTCAGCAGCGCTTCGGCCTCCTTGAAGCGGCCGAGATCGGTAAAGACGGAGGCGGCGACGGATTTGAGGACGCGATCGCCGGGGTACTTCAGCAGAGCGGCGCGGGTTTCCTTCTCGGCGGCGGCGAACTCCTTGCCGGCGCGCAAGGCGTCGATGGCCTGGGCACTGGCGCGGGCGGCGGAGTCGGGGTCAAGGTCGGCGATTTCGTGGAAGGCGGCAACGGCGTTCTGGGTCTGCTCCGCCATGCGGTAGAGGATGCCGAGGCGCTCGAGCAGAATGGCGCGGTTGGCCTTTTCGCCGGTGGTGGACGGGCGCTTGTCCATGCCGGCGAGGATCTCCTTGAGGCGGGAGATGGCTTCGGAGGTCTTGCCTTCGGCTTCGAGCAGGCTCACCTCGTTGTACTGGATCTCGAGGTTGTTGGGGTCGAGGTGGGTGGCCTTCAGGGCGTACTCGCGGGCCTTGGCGAAGTCGCGCTGCTGGCGGTAGATCTGCGACAGGCGGAGGGCGGAGAGCAGGTCGTTCTGATCCTCGGCACCGACCTCCTCGAAGACGGTCTTGGCGGCGGCGAGGTCGTCGGCCTTGAACAGCGCTTCGCCGTAGGCGCGCTTCAGGTCGGTGTTGTCTTTGTTGAGGTCGAGGGCCTGCTTGTAGGCATCGGCGGCATGGCGGAACTCCTTCATCTGCTCATAGGCGGCGGCCAGGGCCATGAGGGTGCGGAGGCTGGGATTCTTTGCGACGACGCGCTTGAGCATCTGGCTGGCGGAGACGGTGTCGCCGAGGTCGGAGTAGACCATGGCGAGGCCGGTGAGGGCGTCCTCGTTGTCGGGTTGCGCCTCCAGCGCCTTCTTGTAGGCCTTTTCGGAGGCCACGGAGTTCTGCGCGAGCTTGTAGAGGCGGCCGAGCATCAACCAGTTGTCGACGTCCTGGGGCGTTTTCTCGCCCACCTTCTCGTACTGCGCGATGGCCTGCTTGAGCATGTCCTCGTTCATGCGGTTCTGCTGGCCGTCGCGGATGCGGGCGGTGTAGAGGCGAGCCAGGATGCGGCGGGCGTTCAGGTCGTCGGGGTTGCGCTTGACGGCGTCCTCAAACTCGTTCACGGCGGAACGGATCTGGCCGGACTGCACGTAGAGCTCGGCCAGTTCCTGGGCCAGGCTACCGGCCTCAGGGTCGTTGCGCATGGCCAGCTTGTAGTTCTCGATGGCCTTGTTGAGATACTCGCCCCGGCCTCCGTACTGAGCGGCCAGTTCGGAGTAGAGGTGGCCCAGGGCGGCATGGTAGTAAGCCGCGGCCTTGGGGTTTTTGGGCTGCGGCGTCCCCGGGGTCTGAGCCATTCCGGGCATCACGGCCAGCGCTAGAATGGCGGCCGGCAACAGCCAACGTCGTACGAACCTGGTCATATTTTGTGGTCCACCCCTCCCGGCAACGCTCGTCGGCGGGCGCGTGCGCTACCCAGGTTTGGTCTTTCTCCTAACTATATCTGATGTGCGAGGGCCCCGCCCGGGTTCCATCGTTCTCCGGGCCTTCCCGGCCGGGGGCCGACTACACTGGGAAAGTGGCACCCGAGCCGCTTCATCCCCTGCTGGTCGTGATCGGCCCCACCGCTTCCGGCAAGAGCCACCTGGCGCTGGCTCTCGCCCGGCGCTTCCAGGGGGAGATCGTCAACTGCGACTCGCTGCAGATCTACTGCGGCATGGACATCGGGACAGCCAAGACCCCGCCCGCGGAGCGCGGCGGCGTCCCGCACCACCTTTTCGACTTCCTGGCGCCCGGCGAGACTTACAATGCCGGCCAGTTCGCCGCCGACGCGCGGCGCGCGATCACCGGCATCACCGGCCGCGGCCGGCTGGCGGTGCTGGCCGGCGGCACCGGCTTCTACTTGAGGGCCCTGCTGCAGGGACTGGCCGACGGCCCGGTGCGGGACGAGGCGCTACGCGAGCGGCTGAGCGAGCGGGAGACCGGCCGCCCGGGCAGTCTGCACCGCCTGTTGCGCCGGCTGGACGCCCTGACGGCCGCGCGCATCCACCCGAACGACCGGCACAAGACCATCCGGGCCCTGGAGATCTGCCTGCTGGCACGCCGGCCGGCATCGCAGGTCTTCGCGCAGGGCTCCCGCCCGCTGGAGGGCTATCGCGTGCTGCAGTTGGGCCTGGATCCGCCGCGCCCACTGCTGCACCAGCGGATCGCCGCCCGGACGGAGGCCATGTTCGCCCAAGGGCTGCTGGAGGAGGTCCGGAGCCTGCTGCAGCAGGGGGTGCCGCCCACGGCCAAAGCCTTTGAATCCATCGGATACAAGGAGGCCCTGGCTTGCCTGCGCGGGGAGTTGACCCGTGCCGCCGCGCTGGAACTCACCACCATCGCCACGCGTCAATACGCCAAGCGGCAGATGACCTGGTTCCGGCGGGACCCGGGCGTCCGGTGGCTGGCCGGCTTCGGCGACGACCCGCGGACCTTGGCCCTGGCGGAGGAGATCGCCGGCTGCTGGCTGGCCGAATTTACAACTGTCACCCAAACCACACCGCCTCCCGCACCGTATTACATTCCGTAGGGCTGGTGTGTTCCCAGGGTGGCAACACCAATTATGAGTGGTGGCAGTGAACTAGTATATTTGTGTTACACCACTAAAAAGTTGGTAAATACCCCGAGGACCCTTGCCATAAGCCCAACGTATGACCCTATAATGAAGATCAGGAGTCCACGATGACCAAATCCATGAAATTCTTCGCTCTGTTTCTTACCATCGCCATGGTGTGCGCCAGCGCCGCCACCTACAACGTCACCCTCTTCCAGCCCTCGCACATCAACGGCAAAGACCTCAAGCCGGGCGACTACAAGCTGACCGTGGAAAACGACAAGGCCACGATCGCCAGGGGCAAGGAGAAGGTGGAAGCGTCCGTGAAGGTCGAGACGGGGGATTCGAAGTACTCCGCCACCTCGGTCCGCTACATGGACGAGAACGGCAAGGCGAAGGTGCAGGAGATCCGGCTGGGCGGCACGAACACCAAGGTGGTGTTCAACTAAGCCCTGGCGGCTCAGCGAAGTTAGCTTGATCGGCGAGACCCCCGGCGTTGTCCGGGGGTCTTGCTTTTCGGGCTGCGGGCAGGGCGCCCTTGTTATACTGCCATCGTGCTCCGGTTGGGCGGAATTCTGTGCTGTGTTGCGCTGGCTGCGCCCCTGCCGGCCCAGGAAACGCTGCTCATCCTGCCGTTTGCGAACCCGGCCCGGGTCCGGAACCTGGACTGGATCGGGGACAGCGCGGCGGGCAGCCTGGTGGACTCGTTTGCGGCGGAGGGGGTGAGCGTGGTCCCGGCCGAGGACTGCGACCAGATGCTGCGCGAGATGGGTGTGCGGCGCTACGCGCGACTGACGCAGGCCAGCGCGATGGAGATCGCGGTGAACCTGAACGCCACGCAGGTGCTGTACGGCGAGTTTGAATTCACCGCCGCGCCGCCCGGCGGCGCGTCGAAGGGGGTGCTGCGGCTGAACGCGCGGATCCTGGACGTGCGGCGCGTGAGGCGGGTGGGCCGGTTCAGCCTTTCGGGGCCGCTGGAGAAGCTTTCGTCGCTGCAGAACACGCTGGAGTGGCAGGCGCTGCGGGCAGCGGCGCCCGGCTTCTCGGCCAGCGAGGAGTCGTTCCGGCAGAGCCGGCCGGCGGTGCGGCTGGACGCGCTGGAGAGCTATGTCCGCGGCGTCCTGGCCCAATCCACGGATCAGAAGCACAGGCTGCTGACCACGGCGGCGCGGCTGGCGCCGGGGTTTTCGCACCCCTGCTTCCAACTGGGGCGGCTGAACCTGTTCACGCTGAAGAACTACCAGGCGGCGGCGGGCTGGCTGGAGAAGGTTTCGCCGTCGGACATCCACTACCGGGAGTCGCTGTTTTACCTGGGACTGGCGCGCTACCACACGGGTGAGTTCGCGGCGTCAGCCGAGGTGCTGCGCAAGCTCTCGGAGATGGTGCCGCTGCCGGCGGTGCTGAACAACCTGGGCGCGGCGCTGATCCGGCTGAACGACCCGGGCGCCGCGGAGGCGTTCAAGAAAGCCATCGAGACCAATCCGGCCGACCCCGATTTTCACTTCAACGCCGGCTACGCGCTGTGGCGCCGCGGCGATTTTGAGGGCGCCGCCGGGCACTTCCGGGCCTCGCTGCAGCGCAGGGCGGAGGACGAGATCGCGACGCGGATGCTGGGCCGCTGCCTGCAGCAGCAGGGCTACCGGCCGGGCGACCTGCGGGTGGAGGCGCTGGAGCGGCTGAAGACGGAGTACAACGAGTCGGCGTGGCTGGCCTTGAAGGCGATGCTGGCCCCGAAGCAGCAGTGAGTGCCGCGGCGCGAGGTGAAGGAACCTTGAGGCAATTTCAGGGATCAGCTCCTGAAATGCCAGTAGAATGGTGAAAGTGTCGTTCCCACGGTTCCTCCTGGCGCCGCTCATGGTGATGTGCGCCGCCGCCCAGAATTCAGAGACGAAGCCGGCCGCCGCGCCTGCGCCCGCCGCCGCCAGGCCGGCCGCCGCGGCGAAACCAGTCACGCGCCTGGGCTCCACCGCGCAGCGCAATGAGAACGTGGTGGTGTACCTGATCGACACCAACGCCATCAAAGAAGCGAATGTGCGCGTGGGCACGCGGCCCACGGCGGTGGACGAGCATTCGCCGGAGTCGCAGTACTTCGCCGCCGAGCACGGCAGCGCGCCGTCGGAACGTGTGCTCGTGCGGCCCGCTTCCCTGCCCTCCAACTGGCACGGCGACGCGGGCTTCCAGCACCAGAACAGCGTCTTCAATTCGCGCACGTTTTTCCAAGTGGGCGGGGTGAGGCCGTCGCACCGCAATTTCTACAACGGGCGGCTGACGGGCCTGCTGGGGCGCCTGGGCGCGCTGACCGCCACTTTCACGCAGCGCGACATCCGAGGCATGGTGAACGGCAACGTACTGGTGCCGCTGGCTTCCGAGCGCACACCCCTGGCCACCGACCCCGCGACGCGCACCATCGTGCAGAGGTTTTTGAACGCCTATCCCAACGAGACGCCCAACCGGCTGGACTTCGATCCGCGGGCGCTGAACACGAACTCTCCGCAGCGCATCGACACGGTTGGCGGCACGCTGCGCCTGGACACGCCGCTGGGCGCGAAGGACAAGCTGGTGCTGTCGGACAGCATGGACCGGCAGCACATCCTGGCGTTTCAACTGGTGGCGGGCCAGAACCCGAACACGACCATCCACAACCACCGCGCGCAGATCGCCTGGCTCCACGCCTTTTCCCCGTCCACCGAACTGCTGGTGGGCGCGGCCTTTTCGCGCAACCGCTCCGTGCTGGAACCGGAGCCGAACGCCGTCGGCCCGCGCGTGCGCTTCGGCTACAGCGTGGAGGAACTCGGGCCCGATTCCTATTTCCCGGTGAACCGCGCCACCAACACCTTCCGCTACGGCGCCACGCTGCAGCGGCAGGGGAGCGGAGGGCGCCACCAGATGAGCTTCGGCGGCGATTTCACGCGGCTGCAACTGAACGGGGAGGAGACCTACAACAGCCGCGGGCAGGTGGTCTTCGGCTCGGGCTGGGGCCGCAACTCGATCGACAACCTGCGCTGGGGCACGCCGCTGAGCTACGAAGTCTCGCTGGGCGCGCTGGGCCGGGGCTATCGCAACTGGACCGTGGACCTCTTCGCGGCCGACAAGTGGAAAGTCCACCCGCGGCTGACGCTTTCCTACGGGCTGCGCTACATGATGGATTCGCGCCCGGTGGAGATCCGCCATACGGAGACGATCCCCTACAATGCCGACGCGAACAATTTTTCGCCCCGGCTGGCGCTGGCTTGGCAGGCCGGCCGCGGCTGGGTGGTGCGCGCGGCTTACAACACTTCGTTTTCGCAGATCCTGCCGGTGACCTACCAGCAGATCCGGCTGAATGCGCCGGGCGTGCTTTACGTGATGGCCGCCGATCCCTACCTGCCGAATCCGCTGCGCGGGTTGGACGTGAGCCCCACGGGGCGCAACTCGCCGACGTGGCTGTCGCCGGACCTGGCCACGCCGTATTCCCACCAGTACAACGCCTCATTCGAGCGCCGCATCGCCTTCGGTTCCCTGCTGCGGCTGAACTACATCGGCAGCCGTTCGTTCAAGCTGCTGAACGCCTACACGATGAACCGGGCCGAGCCGGTGGCGGGCATTCCCTTCACCACCGCCACCGTGAACCTGCGCCGCCCGGACCCGCGCTACTTCGACACGAAGACCATCCTGAACGGCGGCATCGCCTACTTCGACGCCGCACAGGCCACCTGGGACCTGCCGCTGCGCCGCGGCCTGATGGCCAACGTGTCTTACACCTTTTCCAAGGCCATCGACGAAGGGCTGGACTTCACCGCCACCGCGGCCTACAAGGACATCGCCAACTTCCGGACGCAGTGGCAGTACGACGCCCTGAAGGACAAGAAGGGGCTGTCGAACTTCGACTCGACGCACGCCCTGCTCTTCAGCTACTCCTGGGACGTGCCGGCGGCGCGGCAGGCGCCGGCCTGGCTGCGCGCCGCCTCTTCGCACTGGCAGGTGTCGGGCTCCAACATGTGGAAGAAGGGCACGCCGCTGACGCTATACATCGGCAGCGATTCGCCGGGCTACGGCAACGTGGACGGCGGGGGTGGGGACCGGCCGAACATCGTGGACCCGAGCATCCTGGGCAAGACCATCGGCCACCCGGACCAGGCCACGGCGATTCTGGCGCGCTCCCGCTTCGCCTACCTGACCCCGGGCCAGCACGCCGGCAGCCTGGGCCGCGGCACCTTCCGCAAGGCACCCATCTGGAACTGGAACGCGGCCGTGGCGCGGCAGTTCCGCCTGCCGAACGAATGGAGCGCGCAACTGCGGGGCGAGGTCTACAACCTTTCGAACACGCCGCAGTTCGACGAGCCGCAGCGCAACCTGACGTCGCCGGCGTTCGGCAAGATCACGAACACGCTGAACGACGGGCGGGTGTTCCAGTTCGTCTTCCGGCTGGCGTTTTAGCCAGCCGCGAGACGCCATCCGGCTGGCGCTTAACCAGCCGCGGGACGAAGCACCTGCACCAGCGAGTCGTCGGCCAGGGCGCAACCGGCTGCGGCCAGGGTGGCGCCTGGCCGCAGCGGGCGTAGCAGGGCGATCTCGCCGCAAGCCTGGAACTTCGGGCCGCGCAGGCAGTCTTTCCACGCCTTCGGGGGGGATCCTGTCAATTTTCCGGGAGAATCGGCGGGGCCCCACAAACCTACTTGCGGCCAGGTTACCGGCGAAGCGTTGTCAGTGATTGTGCCGACCACGGCACGTAGCGAGGAGACCACCGGCGTGTGGTCCTTGTCGGGCGCCGGGATCTGGAAGTGTTTCCGGATTAGTGAAAGAGGGCGCGGGGCTGTGCGGGGTCGCCAAGCCGGACTGCTGCCTCATGCGGACGGACTGGCGTCCGCTTTCGGCCGGACACATTACCGCTACTCGCAGCACTTCCGGGCTAAGAGCAGCACGGCGGGACACCTGCGAAAAGCCAGTTCTACCGTTGCGCAGTGGGCATCGACCGCGTCGTGCGAGCGATGCGGTATATCCAGCGGAATGCGGTGCGCAGCGGCTTGGTGCGCGGGCCTTAGAGTGCGCGTGGTCGAGGGGGCAAGCACATGGGGATGGACGGGACGAAACTGGAGCGGTCCACGTGCGCAGGCAAGGCGCACGGAAGCGCGGAGTCAGAATTGTCAAATTGCGGTCTGTCCCCGTTTTCGGTTTGCCGTTGCCCGTTTCCATTGACTTCGTGAAGTCCGGAGCGGCCGCGCGAGGAGGCGGAGGCTCTGCCGGCAAAATGGTGAAATTGCTGACTGTCACCGTTTTGAAATTGCTGACTGTCACCGTTTGCGGAGGCTCTGCCGGCAAAATGGTGAAATTGCTGACTGTCACCTTTTCACCTTTTCGACTCCGTTTCCGTTTGCCTTCCGGCTGATGTTTTAGCCGGCGGCGGGGCGAAAGACGGGCACCTGCACCAGGGAGTCGTCGGCCAGAGCGCGTCCGGCGGCGGCCAGCGTGGCGCCTTCCTTCAACAGCCGCAGGACGGCGATTTCGTCGCAGGCCTGGAACTTCGGGCAGCGCAGGCAGTCCTTCCAGGCCTTCAAAGGCAGTTCGGCGCGGTCCACTTCGCGGTAGCCGAGTTTGGTGAAGAAGCCGGGGACGTAGGTGAAGGCAAAGAGGGCGTCGAGGTCGTATTCGCGCGCCTCGCGCTCGATCGACTCCATCAGCAGGCGGCCGGCGCCGGAGCCCTTGGAGTCCGGGTGCACGGCCAGGGAACGGACCTCGGCCATGGTGGGGCCGTAGAAGTGCAGCGCGGCGCAGCCGAGGATGCGGCCCTCAGTGCACAGCACGGTGAAGTCGCGGATGCCTTCGGAGAGCTCGAACTCGTTGCGCGGCAGCATGATGCCCTGGCGGGCGTAGCCGTTGATCAGCGCCAGGATGCCGCCGATGTCGGACATGCGGGCTTTGCGCAGGGTCATGTTCCGCTCCGCCTGAGCCGCGTGCCCATGGCTTCGCCGTTCACCAGGCGGCGCACCACGTCGGGCGCGGCGCCGGCGGCGATGACCACCTCGCCCACGCCGTGGTCGAGCGCCGCGCAGGCCGAGTTCAGCTTGGCTTCCATGCCGCCCGAGGCCACGCCGGCGGCGATGAGGGCGCGCGCCTCTTCCGGCGTCAGTTCGGCGAGGGTCTCGCCGTCCGCGCCGCGCACGCCTTCTACGTCGGTGAGGAACAGCAGCTTGGCGGCGCGGAAGCCGGCGGCGCAGGCCACGGCCATCTGGTCTGCGTTGACGTTGTAGATGTTGCCGTCGCGGTCGCCCGCCACGCAGGCCACCACCGGGATGAAGCCGCCGCCCACCAGGGCCTCGAGCACCTCCGGGTTGGTGCGGACGATCTGGCCCACGGCGCCGAGGTCCGGATTGAGCTGGCGCGCCTCGGCCAGCGCGCCGTCGATGCCGCTGAGGCCCACGGCCGGCGCGCCGGCGGCCACCAGCGCGGCCACCAGTTCCTTGTTGACGCTGCCGGCGAACACCTTCAGCACCGCGTCGATGATCTCCGGCGAGGTCACGCGGAGCCCGTTGACGAAGCGGCTTTCGACGCCCTGCGAGGCCAGGAAGCGCGTCATCTGCCTGCCGCCGCCGTGCACCACCACCGGCTGCACGCCGGTCCCGGGCAGGGCCGCGATCTGCGCGGCCAGCGCAGCGCGCGAGGCCCGGTTGTCCAGCAGCGTTCCGCCCAGCTTGATGAGAGCCTTCACAGCAGTCCCTCCGTCTCGCCGAACCCGAACATCAGGTTCATGTTCTGCACCGCCTGTCCGGCGGCGCCCTTGCCCAGGTTGTCGATGCAGGCCACGACGACCGCGCGGCCCGTCGCCGCGTCGTAGCGCAGCCCGATGTCGCAGAAGTTGGTGCGCGCCACGGCGTGCAGGTCCGGCACCGAGCCGGCGGGATAGAGGCGCACGAAGGGCTCGTCCCGGTAGGCCTTCCGGTACACGTCCAGCAGGTCGCCGGCCGAGGCGGCGCCCTGCGCGCGGAAGTAGACCGTCTCCAGGATGCCGCGGTCGATGGGGATCAACTGCGCCGTGAAGCTGAACTCGCGCTCTTTCAGGTCAGAGTTGAGCAGCACCTCCGGCACGTGCCGGTGGTTGAGGATCGAGTAGGCGGAGAAGTTTGCCGTCACTTCGCAGAAGCTGGTCTTGAGGCTCGGCTTGCGCCCGGCGCCGCTGACGCCGCTCTTGGCGTCGCACACCACGCCGGCGGCGCGGTCCACCACGCCCGCGGCCACCAGCGGCCGGATGGCCAGGTTGGCGGCGGTGGGATAGCAGCCAGGGTTCGACAGCAGCCGCGCCCCCTTCACCTGCTCCCGGTAGAACTCGGGCAGGCCGTAGACGGCCGAGGCCAGCAACTCCGGCTGGGTGTGCTCCTCCTTGTACCAGTGCCGGTAGCGCTCCGCCGTGCGCAGGCGGAAGGCGCCGCTCAGGTCCACGACGCGCACGCCCTGCTCCAGCAGGGCAGGAGCCAGATCCATGGACACTTCCGGCGGCGTGGCCAGGAAGACCACTTCGATGCCCGCCTTCGCCACCTCGTCCGCCTGGCAGGGCAGGCGCCGCGGCCCCTCGTGGCCGAGCGGCCGCACTTCGGGCGCGCTGTCGGCGCGGTGCTCCAGCAGAACCGGAGCGGTGCGCGGGTGCGCCGCCAGGATCTTCTGCAATTCCACTCCGCTGTAGCCGCGGAAACCCACGATGCCGGCAAGCATGGCCATGAGGTGGACGCGGACCTCCCTTGGTTATTTATACAGTGCTATGAATAAATATAACACAAGGAAGCAAGAGAGGGGCTGAGGGAATGGGGCATGCCGGCGCGGACGCGCTCAGCGCTGCTCGGAGACGGAGCGGTCGGCCAGCTCGCCGAGGATGGGCAGGTGGAAGTCCTCGCCCTGCTTCGTTTTTACGATCATGAAGATCCAGGCGCCGAAGACGGCGGCTTTCAGCAGCTTGCCCACGACGCGGGTGGCCTCGACGTAGGCGGTCATGGGGCCGAAGACCCAATCGACAAAGAGCCACAGCACGAACAGATAGAGGCCCTGGAAGGCGTGGAAGCGCACGGTGCGGTCTTCGCGGAAGCGGTCCGCGGCGAGGACGACGATGGACATGATCCAGCCCACGATGGGGACGTAGCAGAGCAGCGCGGCCTTGCGGGGGTGGACAGTGGACACGAAGTCTCCGCCCCGTTTCGGCCCGGCGGAGGAACCGGCGAACGCCGCCGCGGGCCGCGGCCTGTCGCCTGCGCCGGGCTTCTGCTGAGAGCCGCAGCCGGCGCAGAAGGTGTCCGCGTCACTGACCGGGCCGCCGCATTGTGTGCAGAAGGGCATTTCGAGCTTCCCCGTAGTTTACTACGACCGTCCGGAGCAGATAGTTCCGTGTGATACGATGCCGCCATGCGCCTCCTGGTGACCGTCGTTCTGTCCGCCTCCCTGTGTCTGGCGGCGGCAAACCGCAAGAGCCTGGCCATGACCTTCATCGACACGGAGGGCGGGCAGGCCACGCTGCTGGTGGGTCCTTCGGGCGAATCGCTGCTGATCGACGCAGGCTTCCCGGGCAACGGCGGGCGCGACTCGGGCCGGATTGTGGAGGCGGCGAAGAAAGCGGGTCTGAAGAAGATCGACTACCTGCTGGTGACCCACTACCACCTGGACCACGTCGGGGGCGTGCCGGAGTTTGCGGCCAAGTTCCCGGTGGGGATGGTGATCGACCACGGCGACAACACGGAAACGACCAAGCAGGCGCAGGCGATGGAGGGGGCCTACCGCAAGGTAATCGCCTCCGGCGTGAAGCGCCTGACGGTGAAGCCGGGCGACGTCCTGCCGCTGAAGGACATGCGGGTGGAGGTGGTGACGGCGCGGGGGGAGCGCATCCCGAAGCCGGTGAAGGGCGGCGGGCAGCGGAACCCGCTGTGCGCCGGAGCCGAGCAGAAGAACGCCGATCCCAGCGAGAATGCGCGGTCGATCGGGGTGGTGATCACCTTCGGCCAGTTCCGCTTCGTCGACCTGGGCGACCTGACCTGGAACAAGGAGTTGGAGATCGCCTGCCCGGACCACATGATCGGGCCGGTGGACCTGTACCTGACGACGCACCACGGGCTGGACCAGTCCAACGCGCCGCAGATCGTGCACGGGCTGAAGCCGCGGGTGGCCATCATGAACAACGGGGCGCGCAAGGGCGGCTCGCCGGCGGCCTGGAAAGTGGTGTCTGCGTCGCCGGGACTCGAGGACCTGTGGCAGTTGCACTACTCGCTGGCGGGCGGGCAGGACGCCAACGTGGCGCCGGACCGCATCGCCAACCTGGAGGAGAAGTGCCAGGGCTTCGGCATCGCGGTGGAGGCGGGGCGCGACCGGTCCTTCACGGTCACGAATCTGCGGAACGGGTACGCACGCAGCTACAAGCCCTGATCAGGCCGGGGCCGCGGCGCTTTTCCCGGCCCGGTGAGGGACACTGGGACTGCCGCCGACAGCCTGGTGCCCTGGCCGGGCTGGGATTCCACGTGCAGGCTGCCGCCGGCCAGCCGGACCCTTTCCTTCATGCTGATGAGGCCCAGCCCGCGGCGCGGCGCGGCGGGGGCTCCGTCGAAGCCGGACCCGTTGTCGCGCACCGTCAGGCGCAGTTGCCCGGCGGAGCCCGCAAGCTCCACCCACACCTCCTGCGCGCCGGAGTGTTTGATGGCATTCCGCAGCGCCTCCTGGGCGACGCGGTAGAGGCAGAGCGCCTGGCCGCGATCCACCGGGCAATCGCAGCCGCGGCGGGAGTTGAAGTGAACCAACTGGCCGCCCGCCGAGGGGCTCTCGGCGCATAACTGTTTCAGCGCCGCCGAAAGGCCGAGGAGGTCGATGACGGCCGGGTGCAGGCGGTGCGCCAGGCGGCGCAGATCTTCACTCATCGCCTCCACCATGGCCTGCAGGCGCTGGTGGCGGGCCATCCAGTCTTCGGGCACGCGTGGGGGCCGCTGCCGCTCGAGTTCGCCGAGGGCCAGCGAGATGGCCGTGAGCCGCTGGGTGAAATCGTCGTGCAGTTCGCGCGACAGCAGGCGCGCCTCGTCCTCTTCGCCCTGAATCAACCGGCCGGCCAGCGCGCGCAGTTCCGACTCGCTCTGCCTCAGGGCGATCTCGGCCAGCTTGCGGTCGGTCACATCGCGGGAGTGGACGACGATCCCGCGCACCGCGGGGTTGTCGAGCAGGTTCGTCGCGGCGGCGTCGAAGTAGCGCCACTCTCCGCGCTTGTGCCACAGGCGGACCCCGAGCGCCGTGCTGAAGCGCCGCGTCCGGGCCAGTTCCGCGAAATCGGCCAGCACCGACGGCACGTCGTCGGGGTGCACGAGGTCGAAGGCGAAAGCCCCCAAGCGTTCGCAGACCGTGAATCCCAGCAGCCGCTCCATGGCCGGGTTCGCGTACCGGATGACGCCCTCCCCGTCGAGAATCGTCACCAGGTCGAGCGTGTTCTCCATCAGCGCGCGGAACAGCTCCTCGGTGTTCTTCAGATCGGTCTCTTTCTGCTTTTCCGGCCGGAGGTCGCGCGCATAGGCGCAGATGTAGCCTGCCCCCTCCAGTTCCGCGAAGTTGAGGATCAGCTCGACAGGGATCGTGCTTCCGTCGGCGTGCCGCAGACCGGTTTCCACCTTGGCATAGCGCCGGGTCTTCATCCTCTGCCAGCGGACGCGCCACTCACCCGGAGCGAGCCCGGCGTCGATATCCGGCACGCGCAGAGTGCGCAGCGCTTCGCGGGTGAGGCCCAGCATGCCGGCCGACGCTTCGTTCGCGTCGACGAGGCTGCCGTCCTCGCGCGCCCAAAAGACCGCCAAGGCGGCGTGCTCCACCGCAAAACGGTCCATCACCGGCGGCCGAACAGATTCAGCGGCGCCTTCGGGCGAGCCCTGTTCGTTCATCTCCAGGCAGTGTACTCCTCGGGCGAGGGAGGTCCAAGGGGTCGCCCGGCCGCCCGCTGCTGTTACCTTCGTAAACGCGGCCGCGTGCCATAATTCTGCTCTAAGGGAGATCACCTCGCTTGCGACTGAATCCGTTCCTGTGCGCCGCCGCGGCGCTGTTTGCCGCGATGGCCGTCCTGGCTCAGCCGGCCCCTTCGTTCCAGGTTCCCGTCAGTTACTACAAACTGCCGAACGGCCTGCGGGTGGTCCTTTCGAATGACAGCACCGCGCCGCTGGCGGTGGTCGCCGTCTACTACAACATCGGCTTCCGCATCGAGCCCCGCGACCGCACGGGCTTCGCGCACCTGTTCGAGCACATGATGTTCCAGGGGTCGAGGAACCTGGGCAAGATGGAGATGGTCAAGCTGGTGGAGTCCAACGGCGGCGTGCTGAACGGGTCTACGCGCTTCGACTTCACCAATTACTTCGAGGTGGTGCCCGCCAACAAGCTGGAGACGTTCCTGTGGGCCGAGGCGGACCGCATGAAGGGCCTCGTCATCGAGCAGTCGAACCTCGCCAACCAGCAGGGCGTGGTCTCCAACGAAGTGAAGGTGAACGTGCTCAACCAGCCTTACGGCACCTTCCCGTGGATCGACATGCCGATGTACGCCAACAAGAACTGGTACAACTCGCACAACTTTTACGGCGACTTGAACGACATCGAGAAAGCCACGCTGGCGGACGTGAAGGAGTTCTTCACGCGCTACTACGCGCCCAACAACGCCGCCCTGGCTGTGGTGGGCGACTTCGACGAGGCCCAGGTGCGGCGCTGGATCGAGAAATACTTCGGCTCCATCGCCGCGCAGCCGCAGCCGAAAAAGCCGGACCTCAGCGAGCCGCGCCAGGAGAAGGAGCGGCGTTTCGAGCGGACCGACAAGCTGGCGCGGAAGCCGGCGCTCGGCATCGCCTATCACATCCCCGAGCGCCGCACGCCCGAACATTTCGCCATGGTTCTGCTGGACCAGATCCTGCTGCAGGGCGACGACAGCCTGCTGAACCAGGAACTGGTGAAGCGCCGCGGCTTCACCGACAGCGTCAGCGGCGGCATCAACCTGCTGGGCAGCGCGTTCAACTACAGCGGGCCGATGCTGTGGATCGCCAGCCTGATCCACGACGCGGCCGCGCCGCCGGCCGAGATTCTGGCGGCGGTGGACCAGGTGGTGGAGCAGGTGCGCTCCGCGCCGCTGCCGCAAGCCGCGGTGGACCGGGCGCTGGTGAAGTTCCGCTCCTCGTACTACTCCGAGCTGGCCCAATTCGGCGGGTTCGGGCGCGCGGACTACCTGGCGTCGTATGCGCTGTTCGACGACAATCCGGCCTTGATCAACGACATCGAACCGAGCCTGCGGAAGGTGACCCCGGCGCTGATCCACAGCGTCGCCAGGGAGTACTTGCGCGCCACCAACCGCACCATCGTCACCATCGTGCCCGGCGCCGCGGCGCCGAAGGCCAAGTAGAACCCGGAGCCGCGCCACCATGAAGCTCACACAGACTCTCTTCTGCGCCGCCGCCCTGGCGGCCGCCGCCTTCGGCCAAGCCAAGGAGAAGCCGCCCGCCGGCGGTCCGCCCAAGGCCTTCACGATTCCCGCGCGCGAGACCTTCACGCTGAAGAACGGCATGAAGGTGAGCCTGGTTCCCTACGGCACAATGCCCGTGGCCGCGCTGAGCGCGCGCATCGCTTTCGGCAACGCCAACGAGAGCGCGAGCGAGGTGTGGCTCTCCGACCTGATGTGGGCGCTGATGAAGGAAGGCGCCGGCAAGCGCAACGGCATCCAACTGGCCGAAGAAGCGGCGCGCCTGGGCGGGCAGTTGAACGCGGGCGCGGGCCTGGACAGCTCCCAGGCGGGCATCCAGGTGCTGAGCGAATTCGCCCCGGACGCGGTCCGCCTGCTGGCCGACGTGCTGCGCCGGCCCACCTTCCCGGCCTCCGAACTGGAGCGGCTGCGGGCGGATCTGCTGCGCCGCCTGACGGTGGAGCTGGCCCAGCCGCAGCCGCTGGCCGACCAGGCGTTCGCCAAGGCGCTGTACGGGGACCACCCCTACGGCCGCGTCTATCCCACGGAGGCGAACCTGAAGAGCTACACGCTGGAGCAAGTGCGCCGCCACTTCCAGGCCAACCTGGGCGCGCGGCGCACGCATCTCTACGTGGTGGGCCGCTTCCCGGCGTCGCTCAAGCAGGCCATCAGCGCGGCTTTTGAAGACTGGGCGCCCGGGCCCGAGGTGGTCCGCCATCCGCCCAGGACGACGGCGCGGCACCAGTTCGTGCTGGTGGACCGGCCCGGCGCCGAGCAGTCCACGCTGCGCATCGGCCTGCCCATCGCCGCCAGCCCCACGCACGCCGACTACATCCCGATGGTGGTGGCCGACAACCTGCTGGGCGGCTCCTTCGGGTCGCGCATCACGGCCAACATCCGGGAGCAGAAGGGCTATACGTACTCGCCTTACAGCGCCGTGGCGGTGAACTATCACTCCGCTTATTGGTACGAGAACGCCGACGTCACCACCAAGGTGACCGCCGATTCGATCAAGGAGATCTACGCCGAGATCAACCGGCTGCGCCAGGAGCCGCCGCCCGAAGAGGAACTGCAGGGCATCCGGGCCTACACCGCCGGGCTGTTCGTGCTCCGCAACTCGTCGCCGCGGGGCATCATCAACCAGCTTTCGTTCGTGGACACGCAGGGTCTGCCGGACAGCTACCTGAACAGCTACGTGCAAAAGGTGAACGCGGTGACGCGCTCGGACGTGCAGCGGCTGGCGGAGACGTACCTGGACCCGGCGAAGCTGGTGGTGGTCGTGGTGGGCGACAAGGCGGCGATCGAGGGGTCGCTGAAGGCGTACAAGTAGCCGCCAGCCGGCCCCGGATTGGCGTTGACCATCCGGCACTATGCGAAAATCGTGGCGGCATGGCTGAACGGGGTCATTGGAGATTCTCGCTTCGCGCGCTGCGGTCTCGCAATTACAGGCTCTTTTTCGGCGGGCAGAGCGTTTCGTTGGTCGGCACCTGGATGACGCGCGTCGCTACCGGCTGGCTGGTGTACCGCCTGACGCAGTCGCCGTTCCTGCTGGGCGTCGTGGGCTTCGCAGGGCAGATCCCGCTTTTCTTCCTCGCTCCGATCGCCGGGGTCTGGGTGGACCGCTGGAATCGCCACCGGGTGTTGGTCGTGACGCAGATCCTGTCCATGCTGCAGTCCTTCGCGCTGGCGGCGCTGACGCTGGCCGGCGTCATCACGGTTCGGGAAGTGATCTGGCTGATGCTGTTCCAAGGGCTGGTGAACGCATTCGACATGCCGGCCCGGCAGGCGTTCGTGGTCCAGATGGTGGAAGACCGGCGGGACCTGAGCAATGCCATCGCCCTGAATTCGTCCATGGTCAATGCGGCACGGCTGGTGGGGCCGGCGCTGGCGGGCCTGATCATCGCCGGAGCGGGGGAAGGCTATTGCTTTCTGCTGGACGGCGTCAGCTACCTGACCGTGATCGTTTCCCTGCTGGCGATGCGCATTCCTGTCCGCGCGGGCCGGCAGGGCGACAAGCGCGTGTTGCACGAGTTGGTGGAAGGCTGGAAATACGTCGCCGATTCTGTGCCGATCCGCTCCATTCTGCTGCTGCTGGCGCTGGTATCGCTGGTAGGCATGCCCCACACGGTGCTGATGCCGGTGTTCGCCTCGCAGGTGCTGCACGGCGGACCGCACACGCTGGGCTTCCTGATGGCGGCGGTGGGCGTGGGCGCGCTGGCCAGCGCGGCCCTTCTGGCGGGACGCCGATCCGTCCTGGGGCTGGGCCGCATGATCCCGATTTCGGCGGGGATCTTCGGCGCGGCCTTGATTGCCTTCTGCGGGTCGCGCGTGTTCTGGCTTTCGATGCTGCTGCTGCTCGGCACGGGATTCGGATTTCTGCAGCAGATGGCCGCCAGCAACACGATATTGCAGACCATCGTGGCCGAAGAGAAGCGCGGCCGCGTGATGGCGTACTACGCCATGGCCTTTCAGGGCGTGGCGCCATTTGGCAGCCTGCTGGCCGGAGCGCTGGCAGCGAAGATCGGCGCGCCGAAGACGCTGGCCGGCGGCGGCGTGCTGTGCCTGCTGGGCGCACTCTGGTTCGCCCGCCAGTTGCCCGAGATCCGCCGCCGGGTGCGCCCGATTTATGCGGAGATGGGGATTCTGCCGGCGCTGGCTTCGACTGTAGAGATTCCGCCGGAGGACTAGCCGTTCGGAGAGGAATTTGGTCGGGGCGGGCAGATTCGAACTGCCGACCCCCTGCGCCCAAGGCAGTTTTCGGCCTCCTCTGAAAATGCCCTATTTTCAACTACTTACGTTTCAATGAGATACGGGCAACCGGTTGAAGCCTGTGGAACCCGGTTGAACCCGGAAGCACCGGGCAGCTACAAATTTATCTACAGTGCCTTTTCGCCGCCCGAAGAACCCTGTAGGGTCGCCGAGCGTTGAATCCAGTCGGTCGCGCCTTCGCGGAAGCGAACATGTGAAGAGGTGTTGCTCCCAGACCAGCATGGACCCGTCAGCAGCGCCCAGTACATTCGCGCCATCAGCCGTGAGTTCGCCTTTGGACACGCCCGGCCGCACCATGGCCAAGCGGCAGTCCAGCCGCCTGGCGCCCCGGTCTCGAATGAGCGCCTGGAATGTGGC
>DAHVTI010000412.1 GCA_027324255.1 Bryobacterales bacterium
GGAAATGCCGGAACCGGTGCGCCGGGCGGCGATTCGCATAC
Source organism: Bryobacterales bacterium (assembly GCA_027324255.1). Lineage (GTDB taxonomy): Bacteria > Acidobacteriota > Terriglobia > Bryobacterales > Bryobacteraceae > Paludibaculum. The sequence continues at coordinate 42 of DAHVTI010000412.1, forward strand.
TCAACGCAGAGGGCCCCGCGCCTCCGGGAGCGAAGGACTATCCGCCGCCGACAGGCGAGGCGGCCGAGAGGGACAAGAGCGGCTTCCTGGGTCGCGGCCGTTAGGATCGAGAGAACCGTCCTGAAATGGTCGGCACTCGGCGGGGCGCTGTGCTGTGTGAACGGCATGACGCCCCGCTTTCCGGTTATGGCATCGGATGCGGTGACGCCGGAGTGTTCCGATTTGAGAATTCCGCGCCGCGGATTGACGTTGCATCGTCTGCAAAGCAATTCGGGCTGACGCCAGGGTGGAAGTGAGATTGCATTCAGCGAGGCAACGGCATCGATGAGATACCACAAGGCCGCGGTTCTTCGCGTTCCAGCGGCGGAGGCAGTCGTCCTGAAGCTGATGCTCGTCGCGGCGTTGTTCGCGTCTGGCCCGCTCGCCGGTCAGCAGGCGAAGCCCGCAGCGGATGCCTCAGCCGGCGGGTGGCGCCCGCTGTTCGACGGCAAGTCGCTGGCGGGCTGGAAGGAAACCGACTTTCTCGGAGCCGGCAAAGTCACAGTCGAAAACGGCGTCATCACCATCGGATCAGGGATTCTGACAGGCATCAACTGGGCCTCGTCCTCGCTTCCATTTCCCGCCGCGGGCTACGAGATCCACGTCGAAGCCGCGCGGATGAAAGGGAGCGATTTCTTCGCCGGGATCACGTTTCCCGTGCGGGACTCCTTCTGCACCTGGATCAACGGCGGCTGGGGTGGCGAGGTGGTGGGGCTGTCGAACATCGACGGCGCCGACGCGTTGCGGAATGAAACGTCCTTTGCCAGGACGTTTGAGCTTGGCCGCTGGTACTCCCTCCGGCTGCGCGTGACCCCCGCCACGATTCAGGCGTGGATTGACGGCGAACGCGTGATCAACGTCGATATCAGCAAGAAGTACATCTCCCTGCGCGAGGGCGAAATCGACAGATCGATACCCTTTGGGATCGCAACCTACGACACGGTGGCCGGGGTGAGAAAGATCGAATGGCGCCCTGTCGCCTCCGGCAGTCCGGCAGCCCGGTAACGGTTGCGCCGCTGCCCTCGCGCCGCCCGCGGCAGCATCGATCCGCCCTCTCCTGCGCCTATTCCGAACGGAACGGCGCTGCCGGCAAGCCCTCGGCGTTGTAGAGATTTCCCTCCGGGAAGTTGGCCCAGCAATAACGGACGTAGAGTGGCCTGGGCACCGCCGGGCTCGACACGAGCACCGTCGCGCCATCGATCCGGGCACTGCCGGCCGACCAGATGCGGTCCTTCCCCGCCACCTCGAATCCCCGCAATTCGCCATTCCGCGCCGCGAGTCCGCCGCCATGGTCGAACCACACCCGCAACGCTCCGTGCTCCTGTGCCGCGCGACGGAACAATGGGCCCGAGTATTCGACGGATTCTCCGTACGCGATGGCACCCGCCGCCAGCGCCAGCCGCCGCCCGACTTCGCGCTTGTTCTTCGGATGAATGTTGTCCCGCTCCCCGAGATCGATCGCTGCAACCATCGCTGTGTTCGCCACGGCCAGCGCCTTCCGTTGCGCCTCCCGCACCGCGGGCCAGTCGCTCTCGGCGTCGGCTCCGAACGCGGCCAGTTGGACGTAAAGGAAGGGGAAGCGGCCCAGTCCCCACGCGCGCCGCCAGTCCTCGATCATGGTCTGGAACAACGGTCCGTAGTAAGGCGCCCTCTCCACCGCGGTGTTGCTTTCTCCCTGGTACCAGATCACGCCGCGAATCGGATACTGCGCCGCCGGCGCCACCATTCCGTTGAAGATCACTCCCGGCTTCCACGGGCCTTCAGGGCCCACCGGCCTGGCCGGAGCCGGCTCCCGGAACGCTCTTCCAGCCGCCTTGGCCCGCGCCGACGCTGCCTCCCACCGCTTCGCTTCCTGGTGGTAGCGCAGCAGCGCCTCCGGGTAAGCGCGCATCATTGCCGCCCACTCGGCCATCACCGGCATCAGCGCAGCGTCCGATGTCAGCGCTCCAAAGCTGGTCCAACTCTCGATCGGAGTGCCGCCCCAGGCGATCTGGATGACGCCGACAGGCACATCCAGTTTCTGCTGCAGATTCCGCCCGAAGTGATACCCGACGGCGGAGAAGTCCGCCACGGTCTCCGGCCCGCATTCCGCCCAAGGCTTTCCGTACAGGTCTTCAAACGCATACTCCGATACCCGGTGCATGGCCCGGAACAGCCGGACCCTCGGATGTCGCGACCCGGCCATCTCAGCTTCCGGTGCGCCTGCCCAGCGCACCGGCCATTCCATGTTCGACTGCCCGGCCGCCACCCAGACATCGCCGACCAGGATGTCTTCCAGCACGATCTCATTCGTCCCTTTCACTCGCATCTGGAAGGGTCCGCCCGCGGGTCCCGGCGCGAGATAGACATGGAACTGCCCCAGGTCGTCCGCCACCGTGGTTCCCGTCTCACCCCGAAAGTTCACCGACACGGTTTCGCCCGCCTCGGCCTTTCCCCAGACGTGCACCGGCACATCTCGCTGCACCACCATGTGGGAGGCGACCAAGGTGGGCAGCTTCACCGCGGCCTGGGTAAACAAGCCGCCGGCGAAAATCATGAGCGCCAGCGCCCTGGCCGGCTTCCTCGAGTCAATACGCGCCATGTCCCAAAAGCACCACTCTGATCGTTTTCAACAACAAAAACAGGTCCATCCCCAAGGTGCGCTCCTGAAGGTAGCGGCGGTCCAGCGCAATCCGCGTGCGGTAGCTGGTGTCCGTTCGTCCCGAGGCCTGCCACAGGCCGGTCAGCCCGGGCCGCACCTGCACGTAGAGGTCGAACAACTTGCCGTACTTGGCGATCTCGTCCACCACGATCGGCCTCGGACCCACCATGCTCATTTCTCCCCGCAGGACGCTGAGTAACTGCGGCAACTCGTCCAGGCTCGACCTCCTCAACAGCCGGCCGACGCGCGTCACTCGAGGGTCGTTCTTCAGCTTGTGCGTCTCGTTCCACTCAGCCCGCAGATCCGGATGCGCGCTCAGGTACTCCTCCAGCACTGCGTCGGCATTCCTCACCATGGTGCGGAACTTGTACAGGCGAAAAGGCCGGTTTCCCTTGCCGATCCGGCTATGGGCGAACAGCACCGGTCCGCGGCTGTCCAGCACGATCGCCAGGGCGATGAGAACTGAAAAAGGAATTGCCAGCAACAACAGCACGCCGGCCACAGTGAAGTCCAGGATTCTCTTGAGCAGGAGTGCGACGGGGTCTCGCAAGCCTGCGCTCAATTCTCCGGCAGCAGGCGTTGCTCCGGCCGGGTCTTTGGGACTGTTAGTACGGGGATCCATTCTAGGCGGGTGGGAGCAATCGCTCGGTCCTGCTTTGTAACGTATCATAGACCGACACTGTGAGACCGCACATGACATCCAACCGGAATCCTCGCTCGTAGGCCGCCCGTGCCGCAGCGCCCATCGACTGCCTCAGCGGCGCTGATTCCACCAGCCTGCCCAGGGCTGAAGTCAGAGCCTGCGGATCCCCTGCCGCCACCAGCAACCCGCTCACTCCGTCCGCCACCGCCTCGCCCACGCCGCCTACGTCCGACGCTACCACGGGCAACCCGGCACGCAGGGCTTCCAGGATGCTGCGCGGAAAGGCCTCCGACCGGGACGAGAGCGCGAACACCTGGGCCTGTGCCAAAACTCCCGACGGATCAGCGAGGTAGCCGTGGAATCGCACGCGTTCGCCCAGCCCCAGTTCCCCCGCCAGGCTGCGGATCTCCGCCTGCCTGGGGCCGTCGCCCACCAGATCGAGCGACCAGCCTTCGTCCCGCAGCCTGGCCACAGCCTCCAGCAGCGTCCGGTGGTCTTTCGGATCGTCGAACCGCGCCACAGAGCAGATCCGGACCGGCGTCCGTTCCGGCCGGGCAAGAAGATCTACGCTGACGTCGCGAACACCGTTTGGCACCACAAACAGCTTGCCGGCTTCGGTGATCCCTTTTTCCAGTGCCAGCCGCCTCTCATACTCGCAGACGCAGATGATTGCGGCGCACCACCGCGCCATGAACTTCTCGACGATTCCGAACACCGACCGCGCCGTCTTCCCCATCCGGTCGCCGGCCGGCCAGCCGTGCGGCGTATAGATGGCCGGTATCCCCAGCAGCCTGCTGGCCGTCCGGCCGACGCTGCCTGCCTTGGCCGTGTGAGTGGACACCAGGTCCGGCTTCAACCGCCGCAGGGCCCGGATGACCTCAACCAGGGCGAGCGCGTCCCGTGCCGGGTTCACCTCCCGCCGCAGCCAGCGCAGGCTTTCGAAGGTCACGCCGGCCGCTTCCAGTTGATCGGTCACCGGGCCGCGCCCACCCACCAGCACCATCGCTTCGTGCCCGTGCTCCTGCATCGCGCGGGCCAGGTCACGCACATGGACACTCGCTCCGCCCACCGCATCGGCTCGCGTGATGATGTAGACGATCCTCATCCACCCGCCTTTTTCGACACGATCACCAGAAAGGCCAGCTTACGGAACACTGCGCGGGCTACGGGCGCGACGCCCGGCAGACCGGCAAACCACGCCAGCGCCCGGCGCCCGGGCCGGTCCAGCAGCCGGTATCGGATGTAGTCGCTCTCCCGGAACTCGTTCGAGAAGTACCGGTCGAAGCCGGCGCGAATCTCCCGCCGGGAGCGATAGTGCGTATACGTATCGATCCAGGCCAGCTTGTCCACCGCCCACTGCCGGCAGGTCGGTGCTTCCTCTTTCCAGTGACCCAGGCCGAGACTTCGCAGGCCCCAGGTATAGATCAGCCGGAACCGCGAACCCATCTTCAACCGGTGGGCGAACGGAATGCCGATATGGCCCTCCCGGAACACGTCGCGGGAAGGGAATATGCTGAGGACCGTCCCGCCGGGCCGCAACACCCGGTGGATCTCGCCGAGCACGGCATCCAGGTCCTCCACATGCTCCATCACCTGGTTGTTGACCACCAGGTCGAACGTCCCGTTCGCGAACTCCAGCCGCCCTTCGCGGATCTCCCGGATTGCCGAGCCCAGCAACCCCGACTGCTCGGCTTCAATCCGCGTCCGGGAGCCTCCGTAGTAAACATCGGCCCCGGACATCTCCAGGCCCGCCGACCGTCCCGCCTGCACCAGTCGGCCCGCGCCGCAGCCGAAATCGAGCACCCGGGCCGAGCACTGTTGACGCGCGTAGCGCACCGCGAAATCCAGCACGAAACGGTTGGTCACATCCATGTCAACCCTCGCGGTACAACCTCTCCCACTGGGACGCCACCATGCGCAGGTCAAACCGTTCCATCATCGCGGCCCGTGCCGCCCGGCTCATCTCCAACCGCGCCTCTTCCGGCAAAGCGGCCAGCCGCGCCATCGAGTGAGCGAGCGCCTCGACGTCGCCGCAGGGCGTCAGAAACCCCGTCTGGGCGTCTATCACCACCTCGTCCGACCCGCCCGCGGCGGTGGCCACGCTGGGGAGCCCGCTGGCCGCGGCCTCCAACAACACCATCGGCAGTCCTTCCACCACGGACGACAGCACCAGCGCGTCCGCGGCGTTCATCAAGTCCGGCATATCCTCCCGCGCGCCGAGAAAACTGGCGTTCACTCCCAATTCCCGCGCCAGCGCCCGCAACTCACCCTCCAGCGGCCCGGTGCCGGCGATCCAAAGCGCGCACCCCGGTTGCAGGGCCGCCGCGCGCAGCAGCGCCGGGTAGTCTTTCTTCCACATCAGCCGGCCCGCCGCCAGCCAGACGAACTCACGCGATGCGCCCAACGCCCCGCGAGTGCGTGCCCGTCGTGAATCGTCCGGGCGAAACCTCGCGGTGTCAACGCCGTTGGGGATCACGCGCAATTTGCCGGGCCGAACCGCCCGGGCCGCCACATGCCGCTCGCCCACCGCCCGGCAGACCGCCACAGTGCAATCCGCCAGCGAATCCGTCATCCGGTACAGCCGGTCGCGCCATCGCACGTCCGCCGAGCGCCGGCTGCTTTCAGCCAGGCTGTGCAGCGTCGAGATCACTCGCGGGATGGGAAACGCCAGCCGCGCCAGCCTGCCCATCAGGTTGGCGTGAAACATGTGGCTGTGCAGCACGGTGGGACGCACGCGGCGCAGAACCGCAGCCAGGCGAGCCGCCCCCCGCGGATCAGGCCGTCCCGGTTTCATGCCCAGCGAGTGCACTTCAACTCCGGCGGTGGCCAACTCCGTCTGAAGCCCACCGGGTTCAACCAACGACACCACGTGCACCGCCCACCCGCGCTCGCGCAACGCTGCTGCCAGAAGTGCCACTTGCGTCTCCGCTCCGCCTCGCGCCAGGCTGGTCGTCAGAAGCATCACCGGCCCCATCATCGCCCCCCTCCGGCCAGCCGCTCGAACAGCGCGGCATACTCCGCCACCATTTGGTCTACGCTGAACTTTTCCGACCGAGACAGCGCAGCGCGGGCCATCGCGGCGCGCATGCCGTCATCCCCTGCCAGCCGGGCCAGCGCCCCGGCGAACGCGCTCGTATCTCCGGCCGGCGTCAGTAGTCCGGCCTCGCCGTCTGAGACCAACTCCGGTACCCCGCCGACCGCCGTGGCCACGACCGGCAACCCGGCCGCCATCGCCTCCATCACCGCCAGCGGTGTCCCTTCCCAATCCGAAGACAGCGCAAACACATCGCTCGCCGACAGCAGATCCGCCACCTCTCCTTGCATGCCCAGGAAATGCACCTTGGCCGCCACACCCAGTTCAACGGCCCGCCGCAGGGCTGCCTCCTTCAGGCTCCCGTCCCCGGCCAGCAGAAGCTGCCCGCGCGCGTCGCCGCGGAAAGCCCGCGCGAACGCCTCTATCAAGGCCAGGGGGTTCTTCTGCGGGTCCAACCGGCCTACGCAGACCACCAGGAAGTCGGTGTCCTTGAATCCGTGCCCGGCCCGCCAGCGCTGCCTCGCGCCGGGCCGGCGGAATGCGGCCGTGTCGATCCCATTTCGAATGGCTGCTTCCGGCTCGGCCCCGTACAGTCCGCGGTAGGACCGGCGCACCTCTTCGCCGACCGCCACCGCGGCCACCCTCCGGCCGAAAACCAACCGGTGGAGCAGTTGCCCGGTCAAGTCGGCCTCCCTGGCCGCCAGGTTGTGCACCGTGTGCACCATCGCCGCCCTGCGCGTTGCCAGGCTGGCCGGCAGGCTGTACCGCAGGACGTACGAGTGCGTGTGAATCACCCCCGGTGCAAACTCGATGAGGACGCGGCGCAGCCGCGGGATCATGCGGAGATCCAGACCCGCGCGCTTGCCCAGGTGCCAGACCGGAACCCCGGCCGCCTCCAGTTCCGGCTCCAGCCCTCCAGGAAAAGAGTTGAAGAGCGAGACCACACCCGTTTCGAACCGGCTCGCGTCCAGCCGGCGCGCCAGCGATACCACCATCCTCTCCGCGCCGGCACGCTTCAGGGTCGGTAGTACCTCCAGAACCCGGATCTTCACTGGTTTGACCCGGCCTGCCTCCAGGGCAGGCTCCATTCCGTCATGACCAGGGCGAGAATCAGCCAGCTTGGTTTGTACTGTTCCCACGTGAGCGTGGAAACTCCTACGGCCCACACCACCAGCACCACCGTCCACAGCGCCCGCTCCGCCGGTTGCAGCGTCCAGACGTAGAACGCCACCACCCCGAGCATCAGGGCGTAGAATATGAATCCCACGGCGCCGCACTCCACCAGCACCGACAGGAACGTGTTGTGCGCCACATAGAAGTGCCCTGGGACGCCCGGAGTGCCCAGCCACGGCCGCACCGCCGCCGGATAGGCGCCCGCGCCAATGCCGGCTACGGGGTGTTGCACCAGGACCTTCAGGCCGGTCTTCCAGATCGTCGTCCGGTTGTGGAGCGTCCCCTGAGTCACCTCCGTCGTAATCGTTGCCAGCCGCTCCCGCGACGGCGAAGGTGCGAATCGGAACACGCCCAGCATCATGATCGCCAGCAGGACTGCGCTCGAAATCCGCTGGTTCCAGTCAGCCTGGCGCCACGTCCAGAACGGAAAAACGAAGGCCGTGAACGTCGCCACCATCGCCATCCGTGACGCCGTCAGCAGGATGGCTCCGATCACTACCACCACGGCGGCCCGGTAGGCCCATCGAGCCCGGCCGGGCCGCATCGCCAGGTATAGCGCCACCGGAATCGACAGCGCCAGAATCAGTCCGAAATCGTTCGGGTCGAATCCCGCCGCCGCATATCGCCGCCAGTAGGTTTGCTGGTTGTGGAAATAGCGGACATAGGCGCTGGCCGATGCCGCGACGGCGCCCCAGACGTACGCCTGCAGGAGTTGCCTCTGGCGCACCCGCTCGCGGCAGCTATCCCAGATCAGATACGTCATCGCCAGCAACTCGGCCAGCGTGGCCGCCCGCAGGGATGTCGAGTCGCGGTCCAGGCTCCAGAACCATGTCAATGCCGCCCAGGCCACGAAAATGGCGGCGAGTGCCAGCGCCAGGTTCGGCGGGCGGACCGTTCTCCGGCGCACCGCCACCGCCGCCGCTGCCGTAAATGCCAAAATTCCAATCAGGTGCGACAGCGTCGTAGTCCCCGGAAGTTGAATGCTCTTCTCCCAAGGGATGGAGAATACAAAGACGCACAAGGCCGCCCATGCCGTGCGCGACAGGACATCGGCTCGAGGACTGCCGCTCATTCGGGCTGCTCCAACCGGCGCATAGCGTGCCGCAAGATCAGCGTTTGCCCGCCGATTTGCGCTGCCGCGGCCAAGGCCATCGCCATGGCCGCCCCAGCCAGTCCCCACCGCGGCACCAGAATCCAACTGGCGCACCCGCAGATCAGCGCCGCGGCGCAGAACATCGGGACCTGGGCGTCGAACGCCCGCGCCGCGGTCACCGCGTACCCTAGCGCCGCCGCCAGGTATCCGGGAATCGCCGCGCCCATCACACCCACCAGCAGTCCCGTGTAGGCGGCGTACTCCGGCCGGTAGGCCAGCGTGAGAATCAACTTCCCCAGCAACGCCGCCCCTGCGACGCCCGCCAAACCCAGTCCGAATACCAGCGCTCCCAATTTCGACGCCAGCCTGAGGAACCCCGCCGGTTCGTGCCGGCTCGCCAGCCGTGCCAGCTTCGGCGTCGCCGCCTGGCCTAGTGCGTTCACCACCGTCGAGCCGGCAGTCACGAAGGAAGCCACCGCCGCGAACGCCCCTAACTCCCCGACGCCCATCCGGCGTTCAATCACGTATCGCGGCAGGTTGGTGTTGAGCGATACCAGCATCAGCACCCCGCCCAACGGCAGCGCTTGCCGCAGAATGCTCCGCGCCCCGGCCCATTTTGTTCCCGCCCAATCCGTCGCTTCACCCCGTGATCCCATACGCCGGTCGTAGACGGCCAGAACCAGCAGGCGTCCGGCCGCCGCCGCCGCAACCGCCCATGCCAGCTCTGTCGACAGCCACAGGGCCATGCCGAAAGCCGCCGCCGAGAGGATCCCGCGGGCCATCATCGAGCGCGCGATCCGGTCCATCTCGTCCCGCCGCTGCATCGCGCCGTAGTAGGCGTCGCTCACCGTCTCGCTCGTCTGCGCCAGTCCTGTGAGGAAGATCACCGCGGCCATGCCGGCGGACCGCCCGAACACCAACGCCACCACTGCAATCGCCGCCAGGGCCAGTCCGGACACCCCGAACCGGACTGCGATGTAGTCGCTGAACCGCCGCTGCCCGGCCACGTCCGTGGCCAGCACGGCCCGCAAGTTCAAGTGCGCCAGCATCGCCACCGGCGCCGTCAGCGCCACCGCCAGCGCGTACTCGCCCAGCATGTCCCGCCCGCCCAATTTCGCCAGCATGCTCAGCATCGCCCACTGCGATGCCGCGTACAGGCCGTTGCCCGCCAGCGTCCACGCGAAGCCCGACCGCAATGATGACTGGGGTTTCAGAGCCGGCGCTGCGCATCGGTCAGCTTGCACTTCCTCATTGTACGTTGACCATCGCGGCGCGGCCTACGCGCGCCGCCGTGGCATCTTCCGGACGAATTCAGGTGGTGCCGCCAACGCGTGCTATCCTGCCAGTTCATCCATTGCGCCCGGCTGCGGCTTGCCAGCCGGCGCTCGGCACAGCGCATCCAGCGCCACAACACCTCATTACGAAAACGCCTCCCGGGGTAGTCTGGTAGGGAGCCTTGACCCAGGTGCGTACCACTCCACCAGAGATTCCCGTACCGGCCGCGGCGCGCTTCGATGACGCGATGGAAGCGTGGGTCCTGACCCGCTACGCGGATGTGCTCGCCGCGCTGCGCGAACCGCGGCTGACCGCGGGCGGCGCGCGGGGCGGCACAGAACTGGACCGGGCCGCCCACCTGAGATTCCGGGCCCGCGCCTCGGCAGCGGCTTCCGGGATGCTGGCCGAGTGGCTGGAACGGTTGGGGCCGCTGGCGCGCGACATGGCCAGGGCGCTGCCAAAGGACCGGACGGTGGATCTGGTGGGCGAACTGGCGCAGCCCTGGTCGGCTCAAATCGCGAGGTGTCTGGCTTGCCCCGGAGGCGATCCGGACCGCCTGGCCGCTCTTTCCGGCGATATCTTCGCGGCCGCCGCCAACCCCCGGGACACCGCGCTTCAGGCGCGCGCGGAACAGGCGACCCTGGAACTGGCGGGAGCGTTTTCGGGGGAACTCGCGGCGTTTCACGTCCAAGCCTTCGTCGCCCTCTCGCAGACGCTGCCGTGCTTCCTGGCGAATGCCTGGCTGGCCCTGCTGGACGATCCCGAAAGGGCGGAGATGCTGCGTGCAGAGCCCGAACTCATGCCGCAGGCGATCGAAGAACTGCTGCGCCATAGCGGGCCCTCCCGGGCACAATTCCGGCGCGCGGCCGAGGGGGTGGAGTTGGGTGGAGCCACGATCGCGAAAGGCGACCGCGTGGCCCTCATGCTGGCCGCCGCGAATCGCGATCCGGAGCAGTTCCCGGAACCCGCCAGGCTGGATTTTCGGCGTGGCCCGCCCCGTCACCTGGCTTTCGGTGAGGGCCGGCAGGCGTGTATTGGCGCCTCGCTGGTTCGGGCGGCGTCGGAGTCGGCGACGGCGGCGTTCATCGAGAACTTCGCGGGAGCGCGCGTTGAGCAGCCAGTCGAGTGGCGCGGGGGATTCGCGATTTGTGCGCCGGCCTCCTTGCTCGTTTCGCGGTGCTGTACCGCGGCTTCTGAAAACAATCGCCAGCCGGCCGTGACAGACCGCTAGCCGCGCCGTCAAACTGAGACGATGCATCGTTTCCACGGATGGGCCGCCGTCTGCCTCGCGTTGATTGTCACCAGCGTCGATGGCGAGATGAAAAGACCGGCCGGCGGATATGGCGTCTTCCGAAGTACCGACAGGGGACGGAGTTGGTCGCGGTCAGACGCAGGCTTGCCTGCGCATGTCCGGGTCAACGCTTTCGGCGCGGTTCGTTCTGCTGTACTGGCCGGAACGGACGAGGGCATCTACGTCTCTCAAAGCCAGGGCGTCGACTGGAAGCCCGCGTCCGGCGCCGCGATCGGCTCTGGGCGAATCCTGAGCCTTGCGGCGATTGGAAATACCGCCTATGCCGGCACGGATCGCAGCGGGGTGCTTGTCTCAATCGATGGCGGCCAATCCTGGGTCCGCGAATTCCACTGCCCATTTCGTTACGTCCGCTCCCTACTCGCCCATGCGGGGGCGTTATACGCGGGGACAGACGCTCAGGGTGTGTTCGTGAGCCGGGATGGTGCGCGATCGTGGTCGTCCATCGGCCGTGGCTTGCCTGCCGGCGCCCAGATCTTCTCGATGGCGCAGTTGAAGGGCAGAGTGTTTGCCGGGTTGTACAGCAAAGGGTTGTATGTCTGGTCCAGCCGCGAGCAGCGTTGGCGGAAGGTAGGGCCTGTATCTCCCCTGGTGCTCGCCACCGCCGGCGAGACACTGCTCGCCGGCCACAATCCCGGTGGAATTCACCGCAGCGATGATCTTGGCGCCACCTGGACCCCTGCCCGGATCGGCTTCTCGGAAGGTCTCGGCAGCGCCCCCGTGTGGGAGCTCGGGTCCTGCCCCGGTCTCGCAATCGCCGGCGTTTATGCGGGGATCTACTATTCAGAGGACCGCGGGCGCACTTGGGTTCGCGCCACCACGGGGCTTCCCGCCAACAGCGCAGGCATCGCTTTCCTTGGGGCCGGCAGCTTCGTTCTCGCGGGTGTGTCCGTCGAGCCTGTCAGGTGACGGATGCGGGCATCGCACCGGTCGCCGATGGCCTGGGGATGAGCCGGATCGGACGAAATCTGACCGCCGCCGATGGAGTGCTCGCGGGCAAACGTCACCTGATCCAAGATCGTGATCCATTGTTCACGACGGAGTTTCTGCGGACGTTGTGGGTTGCCGGATTGAAATCGGTCAGGTCGCCGCCCCGGTCGCCCGGTGAATGTGCACAAGCCGAGAGGTTCGTCCGAAGCGAACTTCGGCACGGAGAGGGGACCCCGGGTTGGCGTCTGGACCCGGGGGCGCATTCAGTTTTCGAAGCGTGCGCCAGGCTGGCCTGGCGGCGGACCGGGTAAGTATGATTGGTGTTTCACGGAGGTGAGATGCCCATTCCTTCCGCCTGGACACGACGTGGATTCATGGCAGCGGCTGCCAGCAGCGCGGTCAAGGCGGCCCCCACAACTCCGGCATTGTTCGCCTACGTGGGCTGCTACACGTCGGCAAAACGCTACGCGCGCGGCGACGGGATTCACGTGTTCCGCGTGGATGAGCGGAACGGAGCGTGGAGCCATGTGCAGCAGTTGGGAGGACTGGTCAATCCCTCGTTCCTCGTCCTGCGGAGAGACCAGAGGTTCCTGTACGCGGCACATGGAGACGAAGGGTATGCCTCGGCCTTCGCGGTGGAGCCCGGCAGCGGCCGTTTGACGCTGCTGAACCAGGCGGACACGGGTGGCGTGAACGGCGTCCATCTGGCGCTGGACGGCTCGGGGCGTTTTCTCGTCGTCGCCAACTACACGAGCGGCAGCGTGAGCGTGCTGCCGGTCAGGGAGGACGGACGACTGGGTGAGGTCATCCAAGTCGTGCCGCTGCCGGGGACCCCAGGGCCCCACCGCGTGGAGCAGGCCAGCGCACACCCGCACCAGATCCTGTTCGCGCCCCGGGGGCGCTTCGTGGTGGTTCCTGACAAGGGACTCGATCGTGTCTTCGTGTTCGGGTTGGACCAGAAGACAGGCAAACTGACTCCGACGGCACAGGGTGCCGGAGTGGCGCGGACGATGTCCGGTCCGCGGCACGCGGCCTTTCATCCCCGGTTGGCCGTGCTCTGGGTGCTCAACGAGATCAACAACACGGTCGCCACCTGGATGTGGGAAGCCGAGCGGGGGCATATCAAGGCGGTGCAGATCCTGTCGACTCTGCCGTCTGACTATGTCGGGGAAAACACAGCTTCTGAGATCGAGGTTGCCCCGGGGGGGCAGCACGTGTACTGCTCGAACCGCGGTCACGACAGTGTAGCCATCTTCGGGGTAAACCCCGGGACGGGGCTGTTGAGTCCGCTGGCGTGGGAGCCCTCTCGCGGACGGATTCCGCGCTTCATCGGGATGGAACCGCGGGGACGTTTCCTGTACGCGGCAAACGAGCAGTCGGATACGATCGTGAGTTGGCAGGTGGACGCGGCCAGCGGACGGTTGACCGCCACCGGCGAAGTTGTTAAGACACCGAGCCCGGTGTCGATCACGTTCCGGGGCGGAGCTTGAGAATCAGCCCTGTGAATCGCTGGAATTGAATCGGTCCAGAGAATCAACAAGCCGTGAGGTGTCTGGTGAACGACGTCTCCCAGCAGTTCTTCGAATTCGTCGGCGACACCAACCGCGAAAAGGTGAACAACCGCCGTATCGCTTACTCCTACCAGTACCCGATCCTGGATCCCCAAGGCTCGCGTGATCAGTTTTACTACAACATCGAGAAACACTACGGC
>DAHVTI010000448.1 GCA_027324255.1 Bryobacterales bacterium
CCTCACCGGGAAGATGGGCCTGCCCATGCCCAAGCTGTGGGTGATCCCCGAGGATGCTCCCAACGCCTTCGCCACCGGCCGGGACCCTTCGCATTCTTCCGTGGCCGTCACCGTTGGGCTCCTGCGCCTGATGAGCGACGACGAAGTGGAAGGCGTCATCGCCCACGAGTTGGGCCACATCCGTAACCGCGACATCCTGGTCAGCTCCATCGCCGCCACCATCGCTTCCGCCATCACCTTCGTGGCCCGCATGGCCTTCTTCTTCGGCGGCTCCCGCAGCGATGACGACGACGCGCCCAACCCCATCGCCGGCATCGCCATGATGATCCTGGCGCCGCTCGCGGCCATGCTCATCCAGATGGCCATTTCCAGGACCCGGGAGTACGGCGCGGACGCGGCTTCCGCCCGCTTCACCGGCTCGCCCAACGGGCTCATCTCCGCCCTGCGCAAGCTGGAGGGCTACTCGCGGCGCATCCCGATGGACGCTTCGCCGGCCATGTCGCACATGTACATCATCAAGCCCTTCTCAGGCCAGAGCATGATGCGGCTGTTCTCCACCCATCCCGCCACCGAAGAGCGCATCGCGCGGCTGGAAAGGCTGCGCGCCGCGTGAATGCCGTCCGGCTCACCCGCCGCGGCGAAGACAGGCTGGAATCCGGACATCCGTGGATCTTTGCCGGCGACGTCGCCGAGCGCGGCGCCGCCCAGGCCGGTCAGGCCGTTCGCGTCGTGAACGCCAAGGGACGCTTCCTGGGCATCGCCCATTACAGTTCCACCTCGCAGATCACCCTGCGGCTGCTCTCGCGCGAAGACGAAGCCATCGACCGCGCGTTCTTCCTGCGCCGCCTGCGGGCCGCCGCCGCCCACCGCGAACGCGTCGCGCCTGACTGCCCGGCCTTCCGCCTGGTGCACGCCGAGGGCGACCTGCTGCCCGGCCTCATCATCGACCGCTACGGCGGCTGCCTGGTCCTGCAACTCCTCGACCAGGGCATGGACGCCGCCCGCGACGTCCTCCTCGACTGCCTCCAGGAACTGTTCTCTCCGCGCGGCGTCATCGCGCGAAACGACGTTCCCGTCCGCAAGCTCGAAGGGCTCCCGCTCGAACCGGAGGTGCTGGCCGGCGAGATCCCGGAGCGGGTCTCGACCTCCATGAACGGCCTGACCTTCCAGGCGGACCTGCGGCGGGGGCAGAAGACCGGCGTCTACCTGGATCAGCGCGAGAACTACCTGGCCGCCGCCCGCTGGGCCCGCGGGCGCGCTCTGGATTGCTTCACCTCCACGGGCGGCTTCGCCCTGCACTTGGCCGCCCGCTGCGACTCGGTCGAAGGCGTCGATTCCAGCCCGGAGGCGCTGCGCGCGGCCGAATCCAACCGCCAGGCGAACGCCATCGCCAACCTCACCTTCCGGGAAGCCAACGCGTTCGACTACCTCGCGGGCCTCGTCAGCGCCCGCCGCCAGTTCGACACCGTCGTGCTGGACCCGCCGGCCTTCGCCAAGTCCAGGACCAATCTCGACGCCGCGCTGCGCGGCTACAAGGAGATCAATTTCAAGGCCCTCCGGCTCCTGGCGCCCGGCGGGACGCTGGTCACCTGCTCCTGCTCGCATCACGTCCAGGAATCGGCCCTGCTCCAAGTGGTGGCGGAGGCGGCCCTGGATGCCCGGCGCACGCTGCGCATCCTGGAGCGCCGCACGCAGGCCCAGGACCACCCCATTCTCCTCACGGTTCCGGAGACGCTTTATCTGAAGTGCGTCATCTTCGAGGTCCTCTAGCCGGTCCAGTGGCGGTCGCCGAACAACATCGATCCGGCTGCGGCCTTCACCGCGTTTCTGATCGCGGTGCTGATAGGCGCCAAGCGATTCGCGCACGTCAACTGGCTGCGCGGCGGCCGGGCCTTGCAGGCCGTGCCGACCATGCGCCGATTCCCATGCGACGACACGATCCGCAATCTCCTCCGGCTATTCAGCATGGGTCACGTGGAGCGTCTGTTCGCGCCGCTGATCGAGTGGCGGATGCAACGCGTGCCCGTGCGAGCCGGTGGCCACAGCCTGGATCTGGATTCGACGATCTCCGAGCGCGACGGCCGGCAGGAAGGCTCGCTGAAAGGCCACAACCCGCGCCAGCACGGACGGCCGTGCCATCACCCCTTGCCGGCGGTTCTGTCGGAGGCCCGCTCAATTCTCCCCGGCTGGCTCCGCAGCGGTAACTGCGGCTCCGGCCGGGGAGTGGCCGAGTTTCTCGAAGAAGCCCTGGCGCAATGGGGACGGCGCCAGACAATCCGTCTTGTCAGAGCCGATTCCGGTTACTTCGACGACAAACTGCTGAGTTTCCTCCAACAGCGTTGTCTGCCCTACGTTGTCGTCACGCGTCTCACCAAGTAGGTCCAACGCGAAGCGCAGCGTATCCGGCAGGGGGTCGAATTGGACGCCGGCTACGCCGTGGGCCAGTTGCCTCTGAGCTTGCAAGGCTGGAGCGCCCAAAGACGTTTCGTCTTGGTCCGCGAGCGCCTCCGGGAGAGCCGTGCCAGCGTGGGCCGCAAGCTGATCGAGGTGCCTGGCTACACCTTCCGGATCTTCGTTACCAGCCGCCAGGACGCCCCGGAGGAAATCTGGCGCGACTACAATCGCCGCGCCGGCATGGAGAACCGCATCGCGGAACTGAAGCACGACTTGTACGCCGGCCACTTCTGCCTGAAGCAGTCTCATGCCACCGAGGCAGCTTTCCGTGCCATGCTGCTGCTGTTCAACCTGCTGGCCGAGTTCCAACGCCCGGCCGGATTGGCAGGCTATCGCGAACCGGCCACCATCCGCACCCAGGTCCTCACTTGCGGGGCGATCCCCGGCCGCTCGGCCCGCCGGCTCGTACTTCACGTGGGCCAGAGTTGGGGTGGCCTGACGACGAGAAAACCCCCGCTGGACAGCATCTTCCAATGGCAATTCCCAACTTCGCCGAAGTTGACTTCCCCGCTACGCTGCTAACCGCCGCCAGCCCCATGCGCTCCCGGACTCCGCCGCAATTCACTTGAGAGGAGGTCAACTTCGGGATTCAGTTTATGTCCGTTGCGTCGGCCAGTTTCGCCACCCGGGCACGATGAAAAAAAAGGAGCTTACTGCAAGGCTTCCCGTTCGGACTGATCCGCTGTGGTGACTTTGGGCAGGGACCCTCGCACCCTCGGCATACAAAATCGGCCGAAGGCCCGTTCCGCTGCCGCGGGTGAAAGATGGACAAATTTCACGCCGGCCGTCACAACAGATTTGCCGCCTGCCCCTGGGATCATCGCGGACCGGTCCCTTCCGAAGACTTGGCTGGAATGTGTGCGCGACTCCTGGTCACCCCTCCCGGAAGTGCCGGATCTGAAAGTACTCGCCATCCACCGAACGGATGCCGGACTCATATTTCGCCAGGAACACCATGAACGGCTCGGGGTACTCGTTCCCCGCCGCCGGATCGATGATCCGCATGAAAGTCGAGTCGGGCTCGCCGTTCCCCGTGATGCCTTCCAGAATGCGCGAGTGCAGGCCCGTGTCGGGATTCACCGTGACCGATGCGCCGATCCACAACAGGCCGTACTGGCGAAGCAGCCTCCCCCACTGCTCAATTGTGACGTTCGCCATCGGCTGGTGATCCATCCGCGCCGCCTGGAGGAAGGGGCCGAACTCACTGGACGGCAAGCCCTGTTTTGTCGGTGGATAGGACTTGTCATAGTGGTCCGCCCACTTCTGCCCGACCTTCAGCACGGCATCCCGGATGGGATAGGAGCTCTGGTCCTTCCACGAACGCATCATGCAATACACGGTCGCCCAGCAGCTCATGGAGCTCGGCTGGCGCAGCACCGTCTTCGTGCCGGGCACCTGGTAGGGAATGGCCGAAGCTCTCTTCGGAGGCGCTCCCGGCAGCAGAAGATCCAACTGGGCCATCGTCTTCTTGCCGACAATGCCATCCGCGGTGAGGTGGTACTTGGATTGGAAGCTCCTCACAACCCTCAGCGTTTCATTCCCGAAGATGCCGTCGGGCGCCCCGTGCCCGGTGGACAACGGCATCGCGAAACCCAGATCGATGAACGCCTGCTGCAGAATGGCAATCGCCTCGCCCTTCTCCGGCCAGCGGATCGACGGCTTCCCCTCCGCCGCCCGCTGCAGGCGTGCATTGTTTCTGAACCGCGGTGATTGAAGCGCCATTTCGTTTCCCCTTTCCTTGTGGCCGGGATAGGAGTACTATACGGCACCAAGTGGTCAAGCTCAATGCGGTGCTTCGCGTCAAGTTGAGGAAATGGGGCCCGCGCCAATAGCCCCGGGGTCTGAATCGCGGTGCTGCGGTAGTCTGAGCCCATCAGCCTGCCGGCCGGGTCTGCGCCTATCAACCCGTCATCGTCTCCGCCAGGCTCCGCTCACGCGCCCGCCCCGGCCGGCGCCACCCGAACCGCCCGCCCTCCTTCTGCTCGGCCTGGCCTCCGCCGCCTCCGCGCAGGACAACGCGGAACTCCTTGCGCTGAAGTGCAAAATCGCCGGGCAGGAACGACAGTTGGAAGACATGCGCGCCCAACTCAACGAGCGGAAATCGCTCATCGACGGTCTCCTCGCCCGCTCTTTCCGCGTCTACAATCCCCTCCACTCCCAGCACTGCACCGCCCCCGGCTATGGCGCCAGCCTCAACGGCAGCGTCGAGCTGGCCGGCATCCTCCGCCTCCCCGCCAATACCTTCGTCAGCCGCGGCGGTGGCCGCTATAGCTTAGGACCTCGGCCCCACTCTCGTCGCCCGCCCCGATGGTGGCATCTCCCCCGTCGCCGCCGGCTCGCTCATCGGCTTCGGCCTCCCCGGCTCCAGTTCGAACGCCAACCGCCTCATCCGGCAGTACACGCTGGGCTTGAACCAGACCGTCCGGCGCTCGCCTCTCTTCGGCGCTCTCCGCATCCCGTCCCGGTTCTCCTGCCTTACCCGCGGCCCCTGGTGGATGCCCGCCGGCCGCCCTTCCAAAGCCCCGCTCGACATGGGCCACATCGGCTTCCGCTACGAGTTACCCTGATCCGCCCCCGCCACTCCATCCCAACGCCAACAGCAACTTTTTCTCCCGATCTCTGTTTCAATGCGTGTATGACACCTCGCATCTTCCTCCTGCTCCTCGCCGCCGCGCCCGCCGTCCTGGCCCAGAACCCATCGCCAGGCGACCCGCTCCCCGGCCGCTTCCCCGTCTTCCCTCAACTCACCCGCTACCTGAACCTCCAGGCTGAACAGATCGTCGAGCTCGGCCGCATCAACCTCCAGTGGCGGCAGTACCTCAACACCAAGGTCCGCCGCGTGGCCGAAGTCGAAGGCGAGATCCGCCAGATCACCCGCGCCGAAACCGTCGACGCCCCCGCCCTCGGCGTCCGCTACGCCGAACTCGAGGCCATCTGCCGCGAAGCCCGCGACACCGACGCTCAACTCCAGGCCACCGCCCGCAAAGCGCTCACCGACGCCCAGCTCGCCAAGGTGGCCGCCCTCGAACAGGCCTACGCCCTGCTTCCCGTCATCGGCGAGGCCGACAACGCCCTCCTCCTGAACGCCCCCCTGCCCGGCCTCCAGATGACCGCCGTCGCCTCCGCCGCCGCCACTCGCGCCTACCCCGGCTGCCGCTTCGTCCAGCCCCCGGCCGCCGTCACCCCCATGCCATCAACCTCGGGCCCCCAGTAGCGGCACGCCCGCCGGCCGCCCTTCTCCTTTCCTGCGTCAACACCCGGTCCTGAACTGGCGGATAATGGGGGTATCCAGCCTCTGGCAGACAAGGAACCTTAGCAAAAGATGAAAGCGATCTTGGCGCTGGCCGCCGCCGCCGTGGCCACGCTCGGACTTTGGGCCCAAGGCTCAGGCGCCAACTCCGGAAGCGCCGCCGCTTACTCCGCCCATAGCCCTTACGGCGTCGCCCCCGTCCTCCCCACCTCTCTCCCGCCCCGGCCCCACGCCGGCGCCGTCCCCATCATGCCCATCTCCCAGATCAAACCCGGCATGCACGGCATCGCCTGGACCGTCTTCCAGGGCGCCCAGGCCGAACCCGTCCCCGTCGAAATCATCGGCCGCTGGGAAAACACCTGGGGTCCCCGCCAGGACACCATCCTCGCCAAGCTCGGCGGCAAAGCCGCTCAGACCAATGTCGCCGGCGGCATGAGCGGCAGCCCCGTCTACATCGACGGCAAGCTCATCGGCGCCATCGCCCTCCGCATCAGCGTCTTCTCCCCCGACGCCATCTGCGGCATCACCCCCATCGAGCAGATGCTCGAGATCAACGATATCGACGCCTCCCGCCCCGCCAATCCCAGAACCCCTCTCTCCCCCGCCGCCCAGCGCGCCGAGCTCACCGTCCCCCCTTCCCTCCTCTCCAACGCCGCCCGCCTCACCCCCATCGAAACACCGCTCGCCCTCTCCGGCTTCCACGAATCCACCCTCCGCGAGTTCCAGCCCTACTTCGACCAGATGGGCGTCACCACCGTCCAGGGCGGCGCCGCCGGCTCCCTCGGCTCCTCCACCCCCGCCCCCGGCTGGAAAAACGCTCTCCAGCCCGGTGAAGCCATCGCCGGCGTCCTCGTCTCCGGCGACATGAGCGTCACCGGCCTCGGCACCGTCACTTACAACGACGGCAAGCGCGTCCTCGGCTTCGGCCACAGCTTCTTCAACCTCGGCCCCGTCAGCATGCCCATGGCCAAGGGCGAGATCCTTATGGTCCTCAGCAGCCAGTTCCAGCCCAACAAGTTCGCCAACGCCACTGAAATCGCCGGCGCCCTCCGCCAGGACCGCCACTCCGGCATCATGGGCGAGCTCGGCGCCGTCGCCGAGACCATCCCCGTCACCCTCAAGGTCAGAACCCAGCCCGAGCCCGGCGCCCCCGCCCAGCAGAAGGAGTACCACTTCAACGTCTTCATCCACCCGAAGTGGACGCCCTTCCTCATGATGCTTACCGCCTACAACACCCTCCAGGACAT
The DNA here is from genome assembly GCA_027324255.1 of Bryobacterales bacterium. GTDB lineage: Bacteria > Acidobacteriota > Terriglobia > Bryobacterales > Bryobacteraceae > Paludibaculum. Next base: position 6,952 of record DAHVTI010000448.1, read on the forward strand.
CAACTCCGCCGCCTCCGACGAAGCCACCTACCAACTCACCGGCCGCGTCGAGTTCGACGGCCTGCCCACCATGCAGGTCTCCAATACCGTCGCCTCCGGCGATAGCCCCATGCCCGCCCCCATGCAAATCGGCGCCTGGTGGGCCGACAAGTTCAACCGCCTCTTCCAGAACCAGCACGGCATGCCCAAGGTCCGCCGCGTCGACGCCACCCTCGAAATGACCTCCGGCCGCCGCGTCGCCTCCGTCGAAAGCGCCTGGCTCGATCAGGCCGAAGCCGCCCCCGGCGGCCGCCTCACCGGCAAGGTCGCCCTCCGCCCCTGGCGCGGCCAGCGCATCGTCCGCGATTTCTCCGTCACCCTCCCCAACGGCCTCCCCCGCGGCGAGCACCGCCTCGTCGTCGGCGACGCCGCCGTCCTCAACCGCGCCCAGGCCATGGCCGGCATGCTCAACCGCAATCTCGACCTCGCCCAGACCGTCTACCTCCTCAATCAGGAAAAATCCAACGACCGCCTCTACGTCGCCGTCGTCGAGGCCCGCCCCACCGTCTATGACGACGACAAGGCCCTCCGCGAAGTGCCCCCCTCCGTGCTCAACGTCATCCAGTCCGGCGCTCCCGGCCGCATGCTCGCCGCCACTCCGGAATCGGCCCGCATCCTCGAAGAGCTCCCCCTCGACACCGTCGTTAACGGCAGCGCCTCTCTCCGCTTCAAAGTCAGATAGGAAACACCTCCCCTCATGAACATGCGCTCTTTCTGGATCGCGGCCGCCCTCGCCGGTTGCGCCGCCTATGCGGTGGAGACCAAAACCTGGACCCTCGCCGACGCGCCCGTCTTCGACAAGGGCAAGCTCACCGGCCTCGCCCTCTCCAGCGACGGCCGCCTCAGCCTCGCCCCCGCCTGGAAAGAACTCTACGACCCCGCCGTCCCCCACCTCTGGTGCGCCGCCCGCGACGCCGCAGGCAATACTTTTGCCGCCGGCGCCGACGGCAAGGTCTTCCGCATCGATCCCGCCGGCAAGGCCTCCCTCCTCGCCACCCTCGATGGCGGCGCCGTCTACGCCCTCTCCGCCGGCCCCAACCAGGACCTCCTCGCCGCCGTCTCCCCCGGCGGCAAAATCTATCGCATCGCCCCCGGCGGCAAGTCCTCCCTCTTCTCCACCCTCCCCGTCCGCTACATCTGGGCCCTCGTCCGAACCTCCGCCGGCGCTCTCTATGCCGCCACCGGCGACCCCGGCCAGATCCACCGCATCGCCCCCGACGGCGCCGCCACCGTCCTCTTCGATGCCGCCGATACCCACGTCCGCTCCATGACCCTCGACGCCCGCGGCAACCTCATCGCCGGCACTGAGCCCGGCGGCGTCGTCCTCCGCGTCACCCCCGCCGGCCAGAGCTTCGTCCTCTACCAGACCGCCAAGCGCGAAGTCACCGCTGTCGCCGCCGCTCCCGACGGCAGCGTCTATGCCGCCGCCTCCGGCAACCGCGTTCCCCCCACCGCCTCCGTCTCCACCCCCGTGCAGATGGTTCAGGTCCAGCCCGCCGCGCCAGCCCAGACTCAGGCTCAGCCCCCCGCCGCTCAACCCGCCGCGCCCCGTCCCGCCGTCGCCCCTCCGCCCGCCATCTCCGTCTCCTCCGGCAGCGCCGGCAGCGAGGTCTATCACATCGCCCCCGACGGCGAGCCCCGCCGCATCTGGTCCAGCGCCGTCTTCACCGTCTACGCCCTCGCCCTCGACCCCGCCGGCCACCCCCTCATCGGCACCGGAAACGAGGGCCGCGTCTACCGCATCGATTCCCCCGTCATTTACACCCGCCTCGCCGACGCCATCCCCCAGCAGATCACCGCCTTCGCCTCCGCCCCTGATGGCGCCGTCATCGCCGTCTCCGCCAACCCCGGCAAGGTCTTCCAGCTCGGCCCCCGCCTCGAAAAATCCGGCTCCTTCGAAAGCGACGTCCTCGACGCCGGCGCCTTCACCTATTGGGGCCGCCTGCGCCACGAAGGCGAAGTCAACGGCGGCGCCATCCGCCTCGATGCCCGCTCCGGCAACCTCGAATCCACTGAGAAAAACTGGAGCCCCTGGTCCCCCGTCGATCCCGCCAAAGGCGAGCGCATCGCCGCTCCGCCCGCGCGCTACCTCGCCGTCCGCGCTACCCTCACCGCCTCTCCCTCCGGCGCCACCCCCGTCCTCACTCTCATCCAGGCCGCCTACCAGGAGAAAAATTCCGCCCCCGCCATC
>DAHVTI010000462.1 GCA_027324255.1 Bryobacterales bacterium
TGCGGGTCGCGCTCGGCGAGGAACACGGGCAGCCAGGCCCACATCGTGTAGAGTTCCCACATGTGGCCGAGGTAGCCGAGGTTGGCGAGCAGCACGTCGCGGCGGCGGAAGAGCGAGAGCGCGTAGCTCCACTCGAAGCGCGGGCGCGCGGCGCCGTAGGGCCCGTCGCGCAGCAGCACGGCCACGAAAGCGCCGGCCAGCGCGAGGATCGACGCCTGCGTCAGGATGCCGCGCCAGTCTCGGGCGCCCAGCCAGTGCCTGAGCAAGTGCGGCGCGGCGGTGCCCAGCGTGAGCGCGCCCACCACCAGGCCGATGCCGAAGCCGCGGTTGGCCTTCGTCCACGTGGCCATGATGCGCATGCCCACCGGGTAGACGCCGGCGAGAAAGAAGCCGGTGGCGCAGCGGAGCGGCAGGGCCGATTACGGGCCGTGGGAGACGCGCGCGATGGCGAGCGTCGAGGCGCCGGCGAGCAGCGCGGAGGACGAGAAGAACCAGCGCGAGGGCAGGCGGTCCGCCAGGTTCAGCAGCGCTGAAAGGAGCGTCCCGGCGACGAAGCCGAGCTGCACGGCCATGGTGAGCCACGCGCCGCCCGATGGCCCCAGCCGCCATTCCGCGGCCAGTTGCGGCGCCACGGCCGAGGCCGAGAACCACACGCCCATGGCGAGGAACTCCGCCGCGGCTATCGCAAGAAGCGGCGCCCGGCTTGCTAGACTCATCTGTATGCTGTTCACTGGATTGGAACACACGGCCATCGCTTCGCCTGGGCCGAAGCAACTGGCTCACTGGTATGTGGACACCCTGGGCTTCGTGATCAATTACGAGTATGACGGAAACTATTTCGTCAAAGCTCCGAACGGCGCCATGCTGGAAATCATTCCCTCCGAAGGCGACGCCGTGGCCACGAAGATGAAGACGCCGGGCATCCGCCACATCGCGGTGATGGTTTCCGACTTCGACGCCGCGCACGAAGAGCTGAAGGCGAAGCACGTCACGTTCCTCACCGGCCAGTTGGACCTGAAGGGCAACCGCCTGGTGTTCTTCGAGGACGGCGACGGCAACATCCTGCACCTGATCGCGCGCCCGGCACCGCTGCCATAGACGGGAAGGCTCTTTGCTCAGCCGGATCTTCACCGCATTCGAATCCCGAAATTTCCGGCTCATGTGGGCCGGGGCCTGCACGTCGAGCATCGGCACGTGGATGCAGAAGCTGGCGCAAAGCTGGCTGGTGCTGCAGCTTTCGGGCTCGCCGTTCTGGCTGGGCCTGGACTCGTTCCTGGGCGAGATCCCCATCTTCCTGCTGGCGCTGGTGGCCGGGGTCGCCGCGGACCGCTTCGACCGCCGCCGCGTGCTGCTGGTGTCGCAGTTCGTGCAGATGAGCTGCGCCTTCGTGCTGGCCGCGCTGTTCGCTTTCGGGCACGCGCAGGTGTGGCACATTCTGACGCTGAGCTTCATCGTGGGCACGGCGCAGGCGTTCGGCGCGCCGGCGTACCAGTCGCTAATCCCTTCGCTGGTGCCGCGCGAGCACCTGTCGAACGCCATCGCGATGAACTCCATTCAGTTCAACCTGGCGCGCGTGGTGGGGCCGGTGATCGGCGGGCTGGCGCTGACGCAGTTGGGCGCGGCGTGGTGCTTCGGCCTGAACGGAGTCAGCTTCCTGGCCGTCATCGCGTCGCTGCTGCTGATCACCATGACGTACACGCCCACGGCCAAGCGAGAGACCGTGATGGAGAGCATGAAGGGCGGCATCGCCTTCATCCGGCAGAAGCCCGAGATGCTGCCGCTCATCTGGGTGGCCTTCGTCTGCACGTTCCTGGGCATTCCGATTATCGTCTTCCTGCCGGTGTTCGCGAAGGACGTCTTCGGCGGGAATGAAGCCACCTACACGCTGCTGCTCAGCGTGGAGGCGGTAGGAGCCATCGCCGGCGCGCTGCTGGTGGCGGCGCGCGGAAAGCGTTCGAACATTGGACGCGACTCGCTGCTGGGCCTGGTCGCGCTGGGCGTCTTCGAAGCGCTGTTCGGTTTCAGCCGCCACTTGTGGTTGAGCCTCGCGTTCGTCTTTTTCGGCGGCGTGGCTCTGATTTCGTGCTTCGCGCTGCTCAGTTCGCTGGTGCAGATGGTGGCCACCGACGAGATGCGGGGCCGCGTGATGAGCATCTACAACATCGCCTTCCGCGGTGGCATGCCCATCGGCAGCCTGGTGACCGGCGCGCTGGCGCCGCTGGTGGGCGTGCCCACGCTGGTGGGCGTCTATGGCATCATCCTGGCCTGCCTGGCGCTGTACCTGCTGGTGGTGGACCGCAAGCTGGCGGCGCTGTAGCAAAGGAGTTTCAGCATGGGCAGGAAGGCCGCCAAGGTTCCCCAGGATACGCGGCCGGCGCTCTTCGCCCAGCGCTTCCGCCAGCGCATCCTGCGGCAGTACTTCGTGCGCTTCCACATGAGCCTGATCCTGGCCGCCACCACGGCCATGGCGCTCATCGCCTCGAAGCTGATGCTCGCCGCCGGGCTGCACGCGGTGCTGTTGCGCTACCCGCTGGCGCTGGCCGCGGCGTACCTGGCTTTCCTGGGGCTGACGCGGCTGTGGGTGAGCTACGTGCTCATCGGAAGGCCCGGCCGCGGCGTGCTGGCGGTGCTCGACAACGTCAGCGTGGATGTGCCCGACATCTCGCTTCCTTCTTCGGGCGGCGGCAACGCCTTTGCGTTCGGCGGCGGCGATTCCGGCGGCGGGGGCGCTTCGAGCACGTGGGACTTCGGCGGCGGCGCTGCCAGTGCCGAGATTTCGGCTCCGTCCTCGGGCGGCGGAGGCGGATCCTGGTTCCCCAGCCTGGACCTGGACATCGACCTCGACGACGGCATCTGGATCCTGGTGGCGCTGGCCGCGCTGGTGGCCGTCGTCTTCGGCACGGGCTTGTATCTGGTCTACGCCGCGCCGGGCATTTTGCCGGACGTGGCCTTGGACGCGCTGCTGGCCTCCTGCCTCACCGGTGCCGCGAAGCGCGCGCAGCGGGAAGGGTGGATGGAGAGCGTGTGGCGCTCCACGCGTATCCCGCTGCTGCTGATCCTGGCGCTGACGCTCGCGCTGGCCTATACGGTCCACCACCACTGCCCCGGCGCGACGAAAGTAATGGAGGCGCTGAGCTGCCCGGACGCGCCGCCGGCGCCGTAAGAAGCAGAACTCGCGGCCGGCCTGGAGACCGGCCGCAGGCCTGGAGGCCTGCCCCACCTACTTATTGGCCGGCCAGCTTCTTGCGCGCTAACGGCACGGCGTAGGCGGCGGGCGGGTTGTGCGCCGTCGCCTGCGCCGCCTTGCGGTAGTGCTCCAGCGCCTGCTGCTTCTGCCCCAGCTTTTCGTGCGCCGTGCCGATGAGGCAGTGGATGAACGGATCGTTCTGATTGGCCTTGGCGAGTTCGGTGAGCGCGCCGGCGGCGTCGCCGGTGTAGAGCGCCACGTATCCGGCCAGGTACGGGTAGAAGATCGACTGCTGTTTCGCCATCCCGGGGTTGCCGTCGAGCAGCGCCTTGGCGGCGGCGACGTGCTTCAGGGCCTCGTCTTTCCTGCCGCGGCTGGCGGCGAGGCGGGCCAGGGCGTGTTCCAGCCGGAACTTCCACAATGCCGTGCGGTCGGCCGCGATGCCGGGCTCCTGCAGGCCCAGCTCCGTACCCTTGCGGTACCACTTTTCGGCGGCGTCGAGGTCGCCGGCCTCGATGCAGACGCGGGCCGCTTCGTTGGCCATCTCGCCCTGCTGGTAGAAGTTCTTCTCCGCGATCCAGTGGTCCATGACGAGCTGCTCGTACCTGACGGTGCCCGCGCAGTCGTTGTCGAAGGCGTAGGACATGGCCATGGCGCGCTGCGCGGCGGCCTTGGCCTGCGGCGTGGGCGCGGCCTCGATGGCCTTGGCGAAGTACGTCTTGGCTTCCTTCGTCCGGCCCAGCAGGTCCAGCACGACGCCGGCGGCGTTGTTCACCGGCACGGAGTCCGGCGCTTTCTGGAGTTCCTGGCGGTAGAGCGCCAGCGCCTCTTCGAGTTTGCCCTGCCGCGCCAGGGCCTGGCCCTGTTTGACGGCTTCCGGCTGTGGTCCCTGCGGCGGCTGGGCGTGGAGCCCGGCGCATGCAAAAGTGATAACGAAGCCCAGTGTGAGTCTCATGATCGGTCCCTCTTTTGATGCCATTATGTCATGCTGTGTTAAACCTGCGAGGGGCGGGCAACGCATGGACCGCTTCGGGCATCGGTAGAATATTGGTTTCCTGGCATGAAGCTCATTCCGATTCTGATCGCCTTTTCGGCGCTGGCCGCCGACTACCCCGCTCCGCTGCGCAAGGCGCGCGACGCGCAGGACCGTCCTGCTCTGGACAAGCTGGCCGCCGGCGCCGGCGCCGCGGCCCAGGCCAAGGCGGGCGACGCCGCGGCGCAGTACGCTGCCGCTATCCATGAACTGGTGCGCGCCGAAGTGGCCATGGAGCTGCGCGACAAGGGCGGCGCCAAGGCCGCCGCCGAAAGCGGCATCCGCGCCGCAGAAAAGGCCGTGGCGCTCAAGCCCGACTCGGGCGAGTACCACCGCGTGCTGGGCGCGCTGTGCGGCCAGGTGATCCCGGCCAATCCGCTCTCCGCGCTGCGTTACGGCCGCTGCGCCCTGGACGAGGTGAACAAGGCCGTGGAGCTGGCGCCTAAGTCCCCGCTGGTCTACCTGAGCCGCGGCGTGGGTAACTACTACCTGCCGCCCTCCTTCGGCGGCGGGCCGGACCTGGCCCTCAAGGACATCGACAAGGCGCTGCAGATCGACCCCAAGGACGCCGATGCGTGGCTGTGGAAAGGCATCGTGCTGCGCAAGATGAACCGCAACGCCGAGGCCCGCCAGGCCATCCGGAAGAGCCTGCAATTGAACCCCTCCCGCGTCTGGACGAAGCAGCAACTGGACAAGACCCCCGAGAAGTAATGCCGCAGCGCCTTCTGATCCCACTCGCCATCCTGCTGCTCGCGCTGCTCGGCTTCACCGTCTTTCCCGGCCGCACCTGGCTGCAGTCCGACACGCAGATCTACCTTCCGATCCTGGAGCGGCAGTTCGACCACACGCTGTTTGCGCGCGACGAGATCGCCCTGCGCCCGCACGTGAAGTTCACGTTCTACGACGAGATCACGGTGGAGCTGCGGCGCCTGACCGGACTGGACTTCGAAACGCTGCTGCCCGCGCAGCAGTTCGTGTGCCGCGTGGCGGGCATCGCCGGGGCGTTCCTGCTGGCGCAGGCGCTGGGGCTGCCGGTGATGGGCGCGCTGCTGGCGGCGGGCGTCTTCGCGCTGGGCGCGGTGATCAACGGCCCCACGGTGCTCACCATGGAGTACGAGCCGGTGCCGCGCGGCTTCGCCGTGCTGCTGATCTTCGGAGCGCTGGGCGCGGCGGCGCAGCGGCGCTGGATGTGGGCCGGCGCGCTGGCCGTGCTGGCCACGCTCTACCACCCCACCACCACCGCGCCCTTCTGGGTGGCGCTGGTGCTGCACTGGCGGCTGGCGCACGACCGCCGCGAAGGACTGGCGCTGGAGGCCTCGCTGGCCGCCGCCGGCGCCGGGCTGGTCCTGTTTGCCGGCCTGCAGGCCTATGGCGCGGACCGCCAGGTGTGGCTCGGCTCCATTTCGCCGGAGCTCGAGCGCATCCAGAAGTTCCGCGGCGCCTACAACTGGATCTCGCTCTGGGTGCCGGCCTGGTTCTGGCAGTACCCGCTGCTGTTCGCCGCCGCCGCCGCGGCGTGGGGGCGCATCCGGACGGCGATGACCGCCGAGGCGCGCATCCTCACATTCACGCTGCTGGTGTACGGGCTGGCCATGGTGCCGCTGCAGTACGTGCTGCTCGACATGGGCAAGTGGATCCTGATGCCGCAGTTCCAGCCGGCGCGCGCCGTGCTGTTCATCACCGCGCTGGCCGGGCTGCTGGGCACCGCCGCCGCCTGGCAGGCCGCCGCGCGGAAGCGCTGGTGGGAGTGCGCGGCGTGGTTCGTGCTGGTGTTTGCGATTCCGGTGAACGGGCTGGTCGCGCAGCTCTTCACGGCTGGGGACTGGCGGCGCATCGGCGCCGTCGCGCTGCTGGCCGGACTCGGCGTGCTGGCCTGCCGGCTGCCCGCTATCGCGCTGCCCGTGGCTCTGGCCGCGTTCTTCGTGATTCCGCAGGTGGGCGGCGTGCAGGCGTCGCCGCGGCTGCACTCGGCGGAACTCGATCAACTGGCCGCCTGGGCGCGCGCATCCACCGATAAAGACCAGGTGTTTTTCTTCGGCGACGTGGGCCGCGGCCTGGAGCCCGGCATCTTCCGCGCCCGCAGCCTGCGCGCGCTGTACGTGGACTGGAAGTCCGGCGGCCAGGCCAACCTGCTGAAGGACTACGGCATCGAGTGGTGGAAGCGCTGGCAGGCCGTGAACCAGTCCAAGCTGCCGCTGCGGCCGCTGGACGAGTACCGCCGCCTGGGCATCGACTACCTGGTGGTGCGGCGCGGGCACGAGCCGCCCGGCGCCCAGCCGGTGTACCGGAACGCGCAGTGGGCCGTGCTGCCGCTCAGCGCTGGGACTCCAGGAAGCGCTCCGCCTCCGCCCGCTGCGGAATCGACGCCTGCGCACCCAGGCGCGTGACGGAGAGAGCCGCCGCGGCGTTGGCGAAGCGCAGGGCGTCCGTCAGTTCGCTGCCCTCGGCCAGGGCCACGGCGAAGGCGCCGTTGAAGGTGTCGCCGGCGGCGGTAGTGTCCACCGCCTCCACGCGGAAGCCCGCGGCCGCCGTTTCGCCCTCCGGGCCCGAATAGTAGCAGCCCTGCTCGCCCAGCTTCAGGATGACGGCCCGCGGCCCCAGGGCGCGCAGCGCGGCCGCCATGGCCGGGGCTTCTTCGAAACCGACGCGCTGCGGCGCGCGGCCCAGCAGCAGGCACGCCTCGCTTTCGTTCGGCGTGAGGATGTCCACCAGGGCCAGCAGCGGCGCGGGCAGCGGCTGCGCCGGGGCCGGATCGAGCACCGTGACGGCGCCGGCGCGGCGCGCTGCCTGCAGGGCGGACTCGACCGTTTTGAGCGGCGTCTCCAATTGGAAGAGCGCGCAGCGGGCGCCGCTGTAGGCCTGCTTGACGGATTCGATGTCTTCTGGCGCCAGTTCGCCGTTGGCGCCCGCGGCCACGACGATGGAGTTCTGCCCCGCCTTCTCCACCCAGATGAGCGCCACGCCGGTGGGCTGGCTGCGCGTGGCCATGACGGCGGCCACGTCGACGCCGGAGGCCGCGAGGCTGGCTTTCAGGTGGTCGGCGAAGGGATCGTAGCCGACGCGCCCCACCATGCGCACCGCGGCGTTGGCCGCCAGCCGCCCGGCCGCGCAGGCCTGGTTGGCGCCCTTGCCGCCGGGGATCATGCGGAAGCCGGAGCCGAGCGTGGTTTCGCCGGGCGCAGGCAGGCGCTCCACCTGCACGACGAAATCCATGTTGAGAGAGCCGGTGACGACAACAGCGGATGGCATCGCTGCCATCTTATCGAAAGGCTTGCGGGCGGGGGATCAGGAACGGCCGAGGTCGATGCCGTAGCTTTTCAGCTCTTCGGCGTAGTAGCGCTTGTGCAGGATGTCCCACTCCTCGGTGCCTTCGGGCACTTCCTTCTTGAGGGTGCGGATCTTGGTGCGGGCGGCCTTGTCGGCCTTGTCTTCGTTCTGCAGGATCTCGGAGATCAGCTTCACCAGCTCCAGACGGACGTCGTTGGCGTCCTTGCGCAGGCGGCAGTCGCGGGACTTGCGGAGGCCGGCGACGAGCTTATGGGAGATCTCGTTGATCTTGTCGCGGCTGAGCTTCATGGCGTCGCCGGTTTCGCGGCCGCTGGCCCGGACGATCTTGCGCTGGGCGACGAGCTGGTTCTTGATGCGACGGAACATCTCCGAGTAGCTGATGCCGTTGTTCGACATGTAGACGGAGTACTGTTCCAGCAGGTCCCGGACCTCGTCGTTGAGCCGGTCCTCGACGCCGAGTTCGTCGAGCACGATGTTGTGGATCACTTCGGAAACGGCCGCGGGATTGGAAATTTCAATCACGCTGGTATCCAGGCGGCTGGCCACCTGGCGGCTGAGGTAGGCGACAAACTCTTTCGCAATCAGCATCCTGAGCGCCCATTCGGAAAAAGGGCTAACTTTCAGTCTAGGAGGGGGGGAAGGGGGTGTCAAACGGCGGGGGGGATAGGAGATAGGGGAATCGGAAACTCCCCCCTCCCCAACTGGGTGAAACTTGGGTGAAGGTACTCCGGGTGGGGGTCCCGCGTAGGGGTTGGCCCATCCGATGCCGCCGAGGCGATCGATCACGGGCTGGGCTGGCAAGCTCCTGCAAGCGACCGCCCCACGCTGTCTCGCATCCAGCAACGCCCTCCCACGCGCGATTGCATCCGGCTGACGCATGGGCACGCTGCCGCGGCATGCGGTATCGCTTCCCTCAAGTCTTGCCCCCACCCGCGATCGCATCCTGATACCCTTGCGCATGCGGCTGTACATTCGTGATCGCACGCGGCTGCACCACGCCGTATCGCATCCGCCTCCCTTGCCCGCACGGGCTATACCGCCTGTCGGCGGCATCCTTGGTGATGAGTCTCACGCATTGTTATTGCCAGCAGCTCAACGGGGCGCCCCATCGACGGGGGCCGGGAGCACGCACCCGCGAGCAGATATTCGATGACGACGATCCATGCCCAAAAGAGGTCTTGACGCATGTTGCGGACGGCGGCGCGGGCGAGCGGGATGGCGTCGGCGACGCCAGTGAGATCGGTGCGGGGGCTATGTCAAGGCGACGTGTAGAGTGTGACCGAAGGCCCTCCCGCGAAGACGCTGCAGCCGCCTGAGAATGCAGGAGCCTTGGCGGTGGCTTGAAAGAGGCCTGGGACGAAGCCGGGTACTGGCTCCAAAGCCGCTGTGACAGAGGAATCGCAGAGGTAGATAAGCTGGAGCGGCCGATTCAGGTGGGCGACGCCAGTGAGAAAGAACGTGACGGAGGAGTCTGCTCGGGCGGGGTTGGAAGAGGAGTTGATGGAGTTGTCCTCGTTGCGGATTTGGGCCATGAAGGCCGGGTTCACGGGGGCGAGATTGAGCTCGAATGCAGGCGATGTCACATCGTCGAGTAAGACGGTCACCTCGGCAATTGCGGAACCGACGAGCGAATCCGGAGTAACGCAGCGAATCTCGCCGGGACGCGCGGCGAGGAGAGGGGCGGGGATTCCGTTGAATCGGACGGAGACTCCGGCAAGCGTCAATGGCGCTCCGTTGGGAGGGTTGAGGCCTAAGTCGATCTCAGTGCCAGGATCGAAACCGTCCAGCTCGATGTGGACTATTTCGAGCGGCGACACAGGCGTTGGGACGCGGCTGAAATCATTGACGACGCGCCGGACGAAGAATGAAGCCGGAGCAGGGGAGAGTTTCACGACAGAAGACCAGGGCGGGTCGGCGAGGTAATCGTTCACGGTTGTGGAATTGGAGGAGAAGTAGGCGGCCTGGGCCGGACCGGCTGCCACGCGAGGATCATTCCCTGCCGGGAGGTATGACGAAAAGCGGAGTTGAGAGGTGGCAGGATCCCATCGAGCGAGGAAGGGGTGCGAAGTCTCCGGTGCTGGCGGGCCAGCGAGCGGAGCGCCTACGCTTGGGAAGAGATCGGACCACGTGTTGCCGCTGACCCAGATGGAGCCGTCGGGAGCGATGGAAAGACCGGCGGCCTCATCACGGCATGACCCGCCGAACACGGTGGAGAATCGCGTGCTGGAAAAATCAGGAGCCAGGCCGGTAAGTATGATGTCCGTCATGTAGGCGATGCGGCTGTTGGGCTTACTGAAAAGCCCACCGGAGTTATTCGGACAGCCGGTGTCCTGTGTCGGTGTCAGCGCTCCGGCAGTCACAAGCGTGCCCTTGGGGTCAACGATCATTTCAACGATGCTGCCATTCAAGTCGGCGGTGGCGATAACATCACCGGCCGGGTTCAGGCGCGACACGCGACTTTTGAGCACAAGCCCGGCATTTCCCTGCTGTGATGCGTAGAAGCCGCCGTCAGGCGCTGCGGCGACGGCTTGGGCGCCGTCCAGATGGACTTGGAGATCGATCCGGGAGCCATCGGGGCTAAGACGCGAGATTGTGCCTTCAAGAAGGTTCGGCGTGTTCGAGACCAGGAGCAGCCCGTTCGGGCCTGGAGAAATGGAATAGAGATTCGCCAGCGCATTCTCGCCGAACAAAGTGACAAAGAGGAGCCGGCCGCTTTCGTCGAACCGCGCTGCAAAGAAAGCGGGGGCGCTTCCCTCGTAAAGGCGCGCGGTTGCGCCTTCGAAATTCGCCGATTTCGTCGTGCCGGCGAGGTCCACGTCGCCGCGCGCATCCAGAGCTAGCGCGGTTGCGGCGTCCTCTCCTTGTCCTCCCAGGTAGGTGGCGAACAACACCTCGCCCTGAGGACTAAGCTTCATCAGAAATGCGTCTCGCGTCTCACCGCCGGCCGCGTACACGCGATTCCCGGAGGCGCGGTAGTCCCAAAAGCCCCGGCTGGGATTGAGAACGCGCCAGGTTGCGCCCTGATCCGCGGAGGCGTAGACCATTTCACGGTAATCGCTGCTGATGGTGGAAAAGAGAATTCGGCCGTGAAGCACGGCGAGACCGTCGCGATAGCCGGACAGGGCGTCAGCGGGCCACGCAATCTCCTGCCAGGACTCGCCGCCGTCGAAGGTGCGCACAAGCCCGTTCCAGCGCTTAGCATAGAAAGTCCCACTTGTAACAGGATCGGCGACCAACTGAAAGTAGAGCTGGTCATCGGGCGCGGGGAGTTGCCGCCAGTTGGCGCCCGCATCCGTGGTTTTGAAAATCCGCTGGTCCACGAGCATGAACCACGCTCCCTTGGTGAAGGGATCTACAGTGATCTCGGGGTACCTGTCGCCGGCAGGCGTGCCGAGTTGCACCCAGGCCGCGCCAGAGTCCGTGGATACGTATGTCCGCTGGCTGGCGGTGTAGAGGATGCGCCCGGCCTGCAACGGGTCGGGGATCACTGGCGATCCGATGCAGCAGACACCGGGCTCAAGGCCGGTGGTGAGGAGGGTCCAAGTCTGGCCTTCGTCGGTGCTTTTCAGAACGCCGCCGGTGGCGCCCACGTAGGCGACGGAGGGATTGAAGGGATCCCAGGCGACGTTGTCAACGTAGCCGATGCGCCGCGCCGGTGTTTTGAGATCGACGACGGTCCGCCAACTGTGGCCGGCGTCGGTGCTGCGGAAGACGCCGTCCACAGCGCTGACCAGCAGGATGGACGGATTGCGGGGGTGCTGAACAGGAGCGGTTGCGCCGGGCGAGGGGACGAAGCCGAGAGGGGACCACGTCTCACCGCCGTCGTCGCTGACGACGAGAGCGGCGCCCGTGTTGATGGAGCGGATCGCGTTCTTGACGGGGAAATCGAACGAGGTGGTCCGGCCGGCGATGTAGACGTTGCCCTGAGAATCTGACGCGATGGCCGTGATTTCATCGCGTCCATTGCCGGAGAATTGTTTGCGGAAATCGATGGTGGCGGGGAATAGGGCGAGAGAGAAGATGGAAAGGAGAACTACAGGACGCATCTATTACACCATAGCGCGGCCGCCTGGCTTTTGCTATGGCTGAGTCGCACTTGGGGTAGCTCGTTGTGCGGACGCAGAA
>DAHVTI010000472.1 GCA_027324255.1 Bryobacterales bacterium
CCGCGCCCGCGATGTGGAAGCGGATGGAACAGTCCTTCGCGTCGAGCTTCTTCGTGAGCCCGGCTTCGTCGAAAGGCGCGGCCAGCCCCTTGCGGCAGACCTTCACGCCCTGCAGCCAGATGTCCACCTGCGACGGGTTGAAGTCCGCGCCCGAATAGCCCGCGGCGCACAGGATGCGGCCCCAATTGGGATCGCTGCCGGCGATGGCGGTCTTCACCAGCGGCGAGTTGGCGATGGCGCGGGCGATGCGCTCGGCCGAGCCTTCATCCCGCGCCCCCGTCACTTCGATCTCCACGAACTTCTGCGCGCCCTCGCCGTCGCGCGCGATCTGCTGCGCCAGCGACTGGCACACCTCGTCGAGCGCCGCCTGAAACTCGTCCTTCTTGGGCTTCACTCGTGACGCCCCGCTGGCCAGCACCAGCAGCGTGTCGTTGGTGGACATGTCGCCGTCCACGCTGAGCCGGTTGTAGCTGCGGCCCACCGCCGCCTTCAGGTGCGCGCGTAGCGCGGCCGGCGCAATCACGGCGTCCGTCATCACGTAGGCCAGCGTGGTGGCCATGCCCGGGTGGATCATGCCGGAGCCCTTGGTCATGCCGGCGATGCGCACACCGCCCGCTTCGGCAAAGGCCACTTTGCGCACCAGGTCGGTCGTCAGAATCGCGTCTGCGGCGTCGAGGAACCGCTCCGCGCTCAGTCCCTCCACCAGCGCGGGCAGCGCCTTGGTAATGAGTGCGGGGTCCAGCTCCACGCCGATGACGCCGGTGGAAGAGGGCAGCACTTCATGCGTCTTGCAGCCCAGCGTCTTCGCCAGCGCCTTCGCAGTGGCCAGAGCCACCTTGTCCCCCGTGCGCGTGGCGCAGTTGGCGTTGCCGGCGTTCACCAGCACGGCCCGCGCCGTCCCGCCCGACTCCTTCAGATGCGCGCGGCCCAGCCGCACCGGCGCGGCCTGCACTTTGTTGGTGGTGTAGACGGCCGCGGCCGCGGCCGGAGCGTCGGCCACGATCAGCGCCAGGTCGGGCTTGGCGACTTTACGGATGCCCGCATACAGGGCGGAGTAGCGAAAGCCGAGGGGCAGGTTCACTTCTGTGCTTCTCCCATCAATTCGGAATCGGACAGACGCTGTCCGTTGAGAAACGCGGCCGCGTCCACGCGCTTGCGGCCTTCCATCTGCACTTCGAGCAATTCCAGAACGGTGCCCGCGCCGCACGACGCGTACAGCTTCCGCTGGAACGAGAAGAGCTTGCCGGGTTCGGCCGGCGATTCGACATCTGCCACGCGGCAGCGCCAGATGTTGAAGCGCTGTCCGCGCCACGCCGTCCAGGCGCCGGGCCACGGCAGAAAGCCGCGCGCGCGATTGTGAATCACACCGGCCGGCTGCGACCAGTCGACGAGCCCGTCCTCGCGCGTCAGGATGGGCGCCAGAGTCGCCTCGGCGTCGTTCTGCGGAATGGGCGCGATGGCGCCGGCCTCGATCCCGGCCAGCGTCTCCACCAGCAGCGGCGCGCCCAGCGTGGCCAGCCGGGGGCCCACTTCCAGCGCCGTCTCCTCCGGCCCGATCGCCGTCTCCGCCTTCAGCAGCATGTCGCCGGTATCGAGCCCGGCGTTGATCTGCATCGTGGTGACCCCCGTCACCGTCTCTCCCCGCGCGATGGCCCACTGGATGGGCGCCGCCCCGCGGTATTTCGGCAGCAGCGATGCGTGGACGTTGATGATGCCCAGCCGCGGCAGGTCGATGATCGACTGCGGAATAATCTGCCCGTAGCCCACCACCACCATGGCGTCGGCCTGCAAGGCGGCCAGATCTTCCGTGCAGCGCCGCACGCGTTCCGGCTGCCGGACCTCCAGCCCCAGCCGCAGGGCGGCCTCCTTCACCTTGGAAAAGGCCAGCGACTGCCCGCGGCCCTTCGGCCGGTCGGGCTGCGTGTAGACACACAGGACCTGGTGCCCGGCCTCGACCACCGCCTCCAGCGTGGCTACGGCAAACTGGGGCGTGCCGAGGAATACCAGCTTCATGTCAGGATGTTATTCCCATTCGCCGGCTTTCACCAGCTTGCGGATCTTGCGCCGGATCAGGTCGCGCTTCAGCAGGCTCAGGTGGCTCAGGAAGAGCACGCCGTTCAGGTGGTCGATCTCGTGCTGCATGGCGCGCGAGAGCAGTTCCTCCCCTTCGGTCTCGTAGTACTCGCCGTCCGCGTTCCGCGCGCGCAGCCGCACCTTGTACGCCCGCTTCACGTCCTCGCGGAATCCGGGGATCGACAGGCACCCCTCCTCGCCGATCTGCGAGCCTTCCTTCACCAGGATCTCGGGGTTGATCAGCACCAGCTTCGAGTTCGGGTCCTCGCCGGCGGAAGGGTCGATGACGGCCAGGCGCTCGGAAACCGCTACCTGCGGCGCGGCCAGCCCGATGCCCTTGTTGGCGTACATGGTCTCGAACATGTCGTCCACCAGTTGCCGCAATTCGGGCGTGCCGAATTCGGTGACGGGCTTCGCTTTGGTCTCCAGGACCGGATCGCCGTACTTCACTATGCGCAGAACCATCGTCGACGTCAGAACTCCTTGACTTGTTGGATGTAGCCGTCGTAGTTTCGACGCGCCTCTTTCAGCGAATCCCCGCCGAATTTATCGATCATGGCCTGCGCCAGCACCAGCGCCACCATGGCCTCGCCCACCACGCCGGCGGCGGGCACCACGCAGACGTCGGAGCGCTCGTAGGCGGCCGACGCCGGCTCCCGCGTCTCGAGGTCCACGCTCTCCAATGGCTTACGCAGCGTCGAGATGGGCTTCAGCAAACCCCGCACCACCAGCTCCTGCCCGTTCGTGATCCCGCCTTCCAGGCCCCCCGCTTTGTTCGCCCCGCGGTGGAAGCGCGCCGCGGCCTTGTCGTAGTGGATCGTGTCCTGCACCTTCGAGCCGAACACCGTCGCGGCCTCTTCGGCCTCGCCGATCTCCACGCCCTTCACCGCCTGAATCGACAGAATCGCCTGCGCCAGGCGCCCGTCCAGCCGCGTGTCCCAGGCAATGTGCGAGCCCAGGCCCACCGGCAGCCCGTGCGCGCGCACCTCGAACACCCCGCCCACCGTATCGCCGGTGCGGTAGGCCTCGTCCACTACCGCCTTCATGCGCGCCTCCGCCTCTTCGTCCACGCAGCCCATCAGCACGTCGGTCTTCTTCGACAGCGCGACAATCTCGTCCCACTCCACCGGCCGCTCCAGCCGTGCCGTGCCCGTCTGGATCACGTGGCTCAGCACCTCGATGCCGAACTGCGCCAGGTACTGCTTGGCCAGCGCGCCGGCGGCCACCCGCGCCGTGGTCTCGCGCGCTGAGGCGCGCTCCAGAATGTAGCGCGCATCATGGTAGCCGTACTTGATGGCGCCCGCCAGGTCGGCGTGCCCCGGCCGCGGCCGCGTCAGCGGCTTCTTCTTCGCCTCGTCGCCCTCGTAGGATTCGACCGGCAGCACCTCGGTCCAGTTCTTCCAGTCCCGGTTGCGGATGATCACCGCAATCGGCGCACCCGTCGTCTGCGAGTGCCGCACGCCGGTCACCAGCTCCGCCGTGTCGGTCTCGATCTTCATCCTGCCCCCCCGCCCATAGCCCTGCTGCCGGCGCCACAACTCGTGGTCGACGGCCGACAAGATTACGGGGACACCGGCTGGAAGTCCGGTCAGAGTCGCCACCAGGCATTCGCCGTGCGACTCGCCGGCGGTCTCAAAGCGCAACATCGGATTGAACTTTCATGGTATCGGAGCGGCGGGCATTGCATCAACGTGGGTCCGCGCGCCCGGAAACCATCGTTTGACACCTTTGTTACGAGTATTTCACATTGCTACGCTATTGTTAGCTGGTTTCAGGTTGTTCTCTCCAAAACTGCAAAGTGAGGTAAATCTCCCGCATGCGGCTGAATCTCCGTCTCGGAATTCTGCTCTCCGTCTGTACCCTGATGGCTTGGGCGCAGGCGGACGCCAACAAGGCTCAACTTTCCGGCACGGTGCTCGACCCCAAAGGCGCGGTCGTGCCCGGAGCCGAAATCAAAATCCGGAACACAGCCACCGGCTTCCTCCGCGAACTGAAGTCCGGCGCCGAGGGCCAGTACCGCGCCGTGCAGCTCGACCCAGGCACCTATGAAATGGTGGCCCAGAGCGCAGGCTTCGCCCCCTCCACGTTGACGGGGCTTGAACTCTCCGTCGGAGCCTCTCTCCACATCGACATCACGCTCCAGGTGCAGGCGACCACCCAATCCATCGAAGTGGCCGATTCAATGATCAACGTGGCGCTGGCCGCCCCATCGGCCATGGTCACCAGCCAGGCCATCCAGGACCTGCCCATCAACGGGCGCCGCTTCCAGGACTTCGCCACCCTCACGCCCACCGTGCAGGTGGAAGGCGCGCGCGGCCAGCTTTCCTTCGCCGGCCAGCGCGGCATCAACGGCAACATCATGGTGGACGGGGCCGACTTCAACCAGCCCTTCTTCGGGGGCATCCGAGGCGGCGAGCGCTCCAACTTCAACTTCACCATCCCGCAGGGCGCGGTGCAGGAGTTCCAGGCGGTCAGCTCCGGCTACGCCGCGGAGTACGGCCGCTCCACCGGCGGCGTGTTGAACGTCATCACCCGCGGTGGCACCAACGAGCTGCACGGCGGCGCGTTTTACCAGAACCGCAACCGCTCGCTCAGCGCCGACAACCCCATCTTCAAGCGCCAGCCGTCGGAGTCATTACAGCAGTTCGGCGGCAACGTCGGCGGGCCTCTCATCAAGAACCGCCTGTTCTACTTCGGCGCTCTGGAGCACCAGCGCGCCAACACGCCTGCGCAGGTCATCTTTACCGCGCTCAACGG
>DAHVTI010000479.1 GCA_027324255.1 Bryobacterales bacterium
GGCGGGGGGACGAGGTGGGCGCTGGCGGCTCACACCCGGTAGCGGGCGAGGCGGCGCAGGATGGTGGCGGGAGCGTCGGCCTCGACCAGGCAGCAGTCCGATTCGTAGCGCTCGCTGACGACGCGGGCGAATTCGTGGAGGAGATGCAGGGGACCGAGTTCCGAGAGCGGAAAGCGGAACGAGGCCCGCTCGACGGGGTCTTCCGGGAGGTAGCGGTCCACCAGGGCGAGCAGTTCGTCCATGCCCTCGCCAGTCTTTGCGGAGATGCCGGTCACGGGCGCGCCGCCCGCCTCGCCCGAGAGGCGGCGGCCGAGAGCGGCTGCCTCTTCAGAGCCTTCGCCGAGGCTGTCGATCTTGTTCAGCACGAGAATCTGCGGCGTATCGTGCGCGCCGATCTCGTTGAGCACGCGGCGCACCTGCGAGCTGTGCGCGGCGGCCGCGGGAGAGGAGACGTCGACGACGTGCAGCAGGAGCGCGGCTTCGGTCACCTCTTCGAGCGTGGCGCGGAAAGCTTCGACGAGCGTGGTGGGCAGGTGGCGGATGAAGCCGACGGTGTCGGAGAGCAGCACGCGGCGGCGGGAGGGGAGAGAGATCTGCCGCACGGTGGGATCGAGCGTAGCAAACATGCGGGCGTCGGCCAGCACGCCTGCTCCGGTCATGCGGTTGAAGAGGGTGCTCTTGCCGGCGTTGGTGTAGCCGACGAGGGCGAGGGTCATCAACGGCACGGCCTGGCGGAGGCCGCGCTGGACGCCGCGGGAACCGCGCACGGCTGCCAGGTCGCGCTCGATCTTCTTGATGCGGCCGTGGATGCGGCGGCGGTCGGTTTCGAGCTTGGTTTCGCCGGGACCGCGGGTGCCAATGCCGCCGCCGAGGCGCGACATGGCGGCTCCGCGCCCGGTGAGGCGCGGCAGCAGGTAGTTGAGCTGCGCGAGTTCGACCTGCAACTGGCCTTCGCGGGTTCGCGCGCGGCGCGCGAAGATGTCGAGGATGAGCTGGGTGCGGTCGACCACCTTGCAGTCGAGCGCCTTCTCGAGGTTGCGCTGCTGGGTGCCGCCGAGCTCGTGGTCCACGAGGACGACGTCCACCTCCAGCGCCTGGACGAGCGACTTGATCTCGTCCACTTTGCCGGCGCCGATCAGGGTGGCCTGATCGAAGGTGGCGCGGGCCTGGAGGATGCCTTCGAGAACCTGGGCGCCGGCGCTTTCGGCGAGCACGCGCAACTCTTCGAGGGACTCCCCGGCCTCCGGCGCATCGGCCTCGCGCCGCCGGCCCACAATGTCAACACCGATGAGGATGGCGCGTTCCCGCGCCGGTCTTCCCCCTCCAACTGAGCTCAAAGACGTCTTCAGCCTTCCGAGCCTTCAGTGGGCGCCGGGCCGGCCGGAAGACCCGGTGCCCCCGCCCCCTGCGCACCCGCATGGCTCATGGAGGAGTGCGAAGGCCTGGAGACCACTACCGTGGAGATCGCGTGCTTGAAGATGAGCTGCTCCTGGTTGTTGGTTTCCAGGATGACCGAGTACTTATCGAAACTCTTGATCCGCCCTGACAGTTTCACGCCGCTCATCAGGTAAATGGTGAGGAAGGTCTTCTCCTTCCTCGCGTTGTTCAAAAACGCTTCCTGAATGTTCTGAGCCTGTTTCTCTGCGCCGGGCCGTTTCGGTCCCAATGGGGCTTTTCTAATCTCTTCCATCATTTGGCCCCTCCTTTTGTTACTTCCTGCGGGGTAGCTGCGGATGCCGAGGCAAAAGGGTCCGCACAGCCGCGCCATTGTCTCCTCCGGCGCGGCGCCCAGCCCGGCACACGGGAACTGATACACTCTTCCCGTCACTACCGGACTGCCACTGAGTGTAATCCCTGTGCGCCCGCTCGGGCAAGTCCCTCAGGAGCAAGGGCTTCACTTCCCCCCTGCGGGTTGAGGTACATTCTCAGTGAGTGGCGCACACCGAAGAGCTGGGAAAAAAGGTCTCCATTCTGAGCATGGCGGTGAGCGCCTTCCTGGCCGTGGCGAAGCTGATTGTCGGGTGGCTGGCGGGGTCCACCTCGGTGATGGCGGACGGGTTGGAGAGCGCCGGAGACGTGGCGGCTTCGGGCTTCATCCTGGTGGGTTTGACGGTGGCGGCGCGCCCGCCGGACGAGAACCATCCTTACGGCCACGGGCGCTTTGAAACCCTGACGGGCATGGCGGTGGGCGTAGGCCTGGCGCTGATGGGAGTTCTGATCACGTGGCGTTCGCTGCAGAACGTCAGCGCCACGCATGCCCCGCCTGCGCTTTACGCCATCTGGCCGCTCATCGCCTCCGTGCTCATGAAGGCGGCGCTGGCCACCTATAAGTTCCGCGTGGGCCGGCGGATCCTGAGCTGCGCGCTGGTGGCCGATGCCTGGAACGACAGCGTGGATATTCTGTCCGGCTCGGTGGCGCTGCTCGCGGTGGGCCTGACGCTGTACGATCCGTCGCGCTTCCTGGCGGCGGACCACTACGGGGGCGCGGCCGTCGGGCTGATCGTGATCGTGCTGGGGTTGCAGGTGATCCGCGAAACCGCCCTGACGCTGATGGACACGATGCCGGACGAGGCAAGGATGCGGGACATCCGCTCGGCGGCGCTGACCATTCCGGGCGCGCTCGACGTGGAGAAGTGCTTCGCGCGCAAGACGGGGCTGCGCTATCACGTGGACCTGCACCTGGAGGTGGATCCGGACCTGACCGTGCGGCGCGGCCACTCCATCGCCGAAGAGGTACGCAACCGCGTCAAGGAGCGGCTACCCTGGGTGCAGGACGTCCTGGTGCACGTCGAACCCCACGGGGAGAGGGCCTGGCATGGAGAACCCTGAGATCGCCCGCCTGCTGGCCGAAACGGCCGACCTGATGGAGATCGCCGACGAGAACCCGTTTTCGATCCGCTCCTATCGCAACGCCGCCTCGACCATCGACGGCCATCCGGAACGATTGGCCGACATCCTGGCCGATCCCACGCGCGACATCACCGCCATTCCAGGTATCGGCAAGGGCATCGCCTCGGCGCTCAAGGAGATTGTGGCGCGCGGGTCGTTCGTGCGGCGCGACGAGATGCTCGAAAAATACCCTCCGACGGCGCTCGAGATGCTGCGCATCCCTGGACTGGGGCCGAAGACCGTGCGGGCGCTGTGGGAGTACTTCCGGGTCTCCACGCTGGAGGACCTGGCGCGGCTGTGTCTGGACCACAAGGTGCGGGAGCTGCCGCGAATGGGCGCGAAGCTGGAAGAGAAGATCCTGCAGGGGATCAGCCACTACCGGCAGTCGGCGGGGCGCTTCCTGCTGAACCACGCCTCGGCGGTGGCGGCGGAACTGGCGCCGCTGCTCCACGCCACGCCTGCGGGCAGCCTG
>DAHVTI010000514.1 GCA_027324255.1 Bryobacterales bacterium
GCCAACAACTGGGTCAACCGCCTCGTCGGCGACGCCCAGCCCGGTGCCCCGCCGCCCTCCGCCCGCACCAACGTCCTCACCACCGGCGGCGCCAACCCCCGCCCCTGGAAAGACGTCGAACTGCACGAATCCGGCCTCCTCGGCCCCGTCCGCCTCGAAAGCGTGCCGGCCGAGGCATGGCAACGCTGAACCCATTCTCTGGGGCGGGTGGGAGCGTGGGTGGGAGCAAGGCTGTGTTCCGGCGCGGGCACAGGCCAGCGGGGTCGTGGTCCATGTGAAAGCTCAGCGCCTGGCCGCGGCCCCTGCGCTCGCCGCCAATCCTCAGATCCTGAACGGCGATGAGCAATTCCGCCGGTTGCTGCGGGTCAGGGCGCGTAAGAACCAACGCATAGCTCGACGCTCGGCATCCCGTGCGGCGATGATGCCTGGCGGACAGGTCCTTTCACTCAAAGATCGTCGCCAGCCTGGCCAGCACTTCGTCCATGATCGCCTCGGGAACGCTTTCCAGTCTCTTGCCGCCGCAAGTGCCGAGATCGAGGGCGCGGGTTTGATCGCACCGCACAACGCCCGTTGTCCTGGTTCCAGCGCCCGCCAGTGGGACGGCGAACCCGGCCGTCCGCGCGAAACTGCCGCCGCTGGTGATGGTACAACCACGGGAACCTTGGTCACCCGGTTGAATGCCTCCGGCGATTCGATCAGCACCGGGCCGCGCCCCTTCTGCTTATGGCCTTCGGCGGGATCGAGCCCGGCCAGCCATATCTCACCCCGTTTCATCAGATCAGCTCGGCGCCCACCGGCTTGTTGCCGAGCCATTCACGCTCTGCCTTGCTCCGCGCCTTCTTGGGATTGCATTGGGCGAGGAGTTCGTCCACCCGGCGGTTATATTCCAATATGACTTCCAGAGGCGGCGCCGGCAGATGGCTTTCTCCGCAAGCACTCGGCCGAATTCGCTCCGCTGCTCGCCCGCCAGCGTGACCACCGGCCCTGGGGCACTTCCCGTGCTCGAAGTCGCGTCAGCCAGGCCGCCCACCTCTGCCGGCGAACCCGTCCAGGGCGGGTCAAATCACGAAGACCGGCCGGAGAAGCGGGGCGCGTCACGCCCGCCGGCCTGCTTGACGGGAGATTCGCGGAACGCGGCGATTCCCGCAACCGGTCGGGCCTGTCACGAATGCTGGTAGACCTGCCCCCGAGTTTCCACGCTGAGGACGAAAAGCGCCTTCGCCTCGAGGTCCGCACTGAACAGGATCCGCCACCCGCCCCCGCGTGAATTGCTTCCGCATCGCGCCGCCCCGAGGTCGCCTGAGTGATAACAGGAAAAGGAGTGAGTCAACTCTTCTGTTAGCCGGCGGGCGCCGGCCAGGCTAGGGCAATCTCGAAGCGAGTGGCTGTTCAGCCGCTGCGCCGCCACCATCCCCCCCTCTCCCTATTCCCGCGGCGCGGCCAGCAACATCCAGAACTCCGCCTGATTCCATTGCTTCTCGAATGCCGGCCGCTTCATGCTTGTGCCGCCCCGCCGCGTGGGATCGTTCACCAGTACCCGGTCCTTCACGATCCCCGTCACCACCGCGTAGTGCAGCGGAGAGGATCGGCCCTTCTTCAGCGAAACGATCACGGGCCGGCCCTTCCCCAGGTGCTGCTCCAGGTCGGACCAGCGCCCGTGCAGCGTGTAAGCCCGAAAACCTCTGTCCTCCAGATAGCGCTTCATTTGGGCCAGCGGGATCCCCCCCAGCTTCGCGTCATACAGACTTCGATAGACGTCAGCCGGTTCGGGGGAGGCCGGCGCGCCCGCCTTCTGGACGCTCCAATAGTGCATCACCATCGCGACACTGGCCGCGCCGCATCCGTTCTTCTGCTGCTCAAAAAACGGCACCGGAAGCGGCTGGCTTTCAGCCTGAGCGAGGGTCGCCAGCACCACTCCGACAACGAGTCGCCGCATCGAATGCATCCTTTACTTAAAGATCAGCACCAGCACCGCGGCCGCCAGCGCGATCAGAACGTAGGTGATCTGCTGATTATTGAGCGCGCCGCCAACCACCTCTCGCCCCGGCTCTTCACTCCGCGCCGCAAGCGTCTCCTCCTCTTCCGGCGTCAGCAGCTCCGGTCCTCTCGCAACCGTGGTGGAGGCAGCCGCCTCCCGCAACGCTTCGGCGGCCTGCGTCGCGGGAACGGTCTGTCCCATCAGATTTCCACCCGGCACAATCAGGCTCCAGCACAATACGCCAACAGCTATCCTCGTAAACATACTTCGCCTCCTTGCCTGTTCTTTGGTTCTTCTCCTACAATCCCTCCGCCCAAAGCGCCAAAATTGCCCCGTGAGACCAGTATACCCGCATGAGCTCCCGCATCCGGCTACCAACAGGCTACCTCGCCGCCCCGCCGCGTCGTGGCACAATCGGACCATGCCCGGCCGCGCCTCGAGCAGGCGCTCCTTTTTCGGCGCCGCACTCGGCGGATCCCTCCACGCCGGCGCCCCATCCCGCCGCGAGAATCCCAACATCGTCCTCATCCTCCTCGACGATATGGGCTACTCCGACATCGGTTGCTTCGGCGGCGAGATCCGCACCCCCAGCATCGACCGCCTGGCTTCCGAAGGCGTCCGTCTCACGCGCTTCCACAACAACGGCGTCTGCTGCCCGACGCGCGCCTCGCTGCTCACCGGCCTGTTTCCGCATCAGGCCGGCGTCGGCCACATGGACGCCGATTGGGGCCTTCCCGGCTATCGCGGCCACCTGCACCGCTACTGCATCACCTTGCCCGAAGCCCTCCGCGACCACGGCTACCGCACCATCATGAGCGGCAAGTGGCACCTCGGCACCGCGGCCCCGGACGTGCCGTGGGCCCGCGGCTTCGACCACTTCTACGGCATCCCACAGGGCGGCGGCGTCTACTTCTGGCCCACCACTCTCGCCCGCGACATCGTGCTCTTCGACAGGCACGACGGCCGCGGCCCGGTCGTCACCACCCCCGGCCCGGAGTTTTACTCCACCGATGCCTTCACCGCGTATTCCGTCCAGCAGATCCGCCGGTCCGCAGAGGAAGACCGGCCGTTCTTCCTCTACGCCGCTTACGTCGCCCCCCACTTCCCCCATCAGGCCTGGGAGAGCGACGTCCGCAAGTACCTCGGCGCGTACATGGGCGGGTGGGAAAATCTGCGCCGCTCCCGCTATCGGCGGCAGGTCGAAATGGGCATCATCGAGAACCGTTTCCAACTGCCCCCCTGCGACGGAGGTGACTGGGAGAATCTGCCGCGGGACCGGAAGGTCGCGCTCGATCGCCAGATGGCGGTCTACGCCGCCCAGATGGACAACCTCGACCGCAACGTCGGCCGCCTCCTGCAAACCCTCGCCGAATCGGGGATCGAAAAGAACACCCTCGTTCTCTTCCTCTCCGACAACGGCGCGCAGTTGAACGGTCCGTTGGGAGACGAGCAGCGCCCCGGCGCCCTGTTTGGCTCCCGCGAGTCCTTTGGCAAGTACGCCAGGGGGTGGGCCAACCTGGGCAACACCCCCTTCCGGCGCTACAAACTGGAGCAGCACGAAGGCGGAAACTCGACGCCCCTCATCGCCCGCTGGCCCGAAGGCATCCGGGCGGCAGGCCGCCTCCAGTCTCAACCCGGCCACGTCATCGACATCATGCCCACCTGCCTCGAGGCCGCCGGATTGCCCGCCCGCAGGGTGGCCAGCGCCGGTCGCCGCCAGGACCTCGAAGGCATCAGCCTGCTGCCCTTCCTCCGGGAGCCGAAGCAGGAAACGCCCCGGACCCTGTTCTGGGAGCACAGGGGCAATCGTGCCGCCCGCATCGGCGACTGGAAGGTCGTCGCCGCGCACGGCCATCCGTGGGAACTCTACAACCTGCGGGAAGACCTGACGGAACTGGACGATCTGGCCGCCAGGCTCCCCGGCCGGGTCCGGGAGCTCCAGGCCGCCTACGACCAGTGGGCGCAGCGTTGCCACGTCCTGCCCTGGCCGGTGAAACGCATCCGCTAGTCCCCGCGCGCGCGGGACGCAAATCATTTCCTCGATGCCCGTGGCCCGCTGTCCGGTTCCAGAAGCAGATCGCCCTGCGGCGGCGGTGTCACAAAGCATCGGAATCGGCGGCGAATGCGGGCTTGGGATCGACGGGCTCAGATATCTAGTGCCGGTGTCGGCAGCCCAACACGGAGACGGTCCTGGCCGAAATCCGGCAAAGTAGCCCTCGCGGGTGGCTCCCCCTCCGCAGTGGATCCGTCCGATGCAGGCCCGTGAGCCTCATCGTTGATTCCAATGAATGCTCGCGGCAAGCCGCGCTTCCCGTTGACTGTTGCGCTGCTGCCCGCCAGGAGTGCCGATGATGGAATCCGCCCAGCCGGCTGGTGGAAACTCGCGGCGCCAACTTCCCGCCCAGCGCCCGCAGAGGCTGTCTTGCCAGAGCGCGTGCACGCTGGTGCGTTTAAGCTCCAACCGGGAGGCCCTGAGGAAGCTGCCGGCATCCCCATTGAACTTCGAATCGTGATCGAAGATGGCGTATCGGCGGGGACCCCTGCCGGGAAGGCTTCCCGCAACTGTTGGACAACCCACTCCGCGGTCGGATGGATGGTCCCACGAAAAACCGGCGATTTGATCCGGAGTGGAATCAACGCCATCGGCTTACCATTCGCCGCTGAACCAGGTCTCCGCGCCGGCCTGCCTGGCCATCCTCCGCATCCGCGGATGCTCTGCTTTCCTCCAGCGCTGCAGCCTCTTCGCAAGCCCGGCGCAGTGGACGCCGGCAACTCCATCCAAGCCGTCGCGGCAGCCTGCGGGTGCTGGAGCGGCTCAGCGCCACTGCGGCCTTCCAGCGGGCGAACTCGAATCGAGACTGCAGCAACGACTGGTCGCCGCCCACATCGTACAACCGCCTCAGTTGACCCGGGCCCCGGCCGGACAGCTTCCCAGCCAGCCACTCGCAAATGCCGTGATTCCCAGCCCCAATGCGCGAACTCGCTCTGCGCAATGCCGGCCTCCTGAACCGCATGGATGGCGCGGATCCGGACCTCCTCCAGCCTCCTGGCATCCACTTTCCGGCCGTCCAGCCTGACCGCTCTCCCCACCGGACGGCGCACCCGGGAAAGCTTCAGGAATTGCGCCTGATCATACGGAGGTTGGTATCGGTCTGTCAGTTGTTCTATCTTGACTTTTTCTTGCATTTTCCTGAACTCGGGTCCATAATCCATACATCGTCGGAGGGCTGTGTATGCGGCTTCACCTGGGAAGGATTCGCGGCGCGTCGGTGTGGCTTTTTCGGCGGAGCACAGAACCGGTTCGGGCGCCGGCCTCGCTGCTGATCGTCGCCTTGCTCTTTCTTGCCGCTCCCGCGGCGCGGGGGCAGGAAGCGGCAGGTGCCGGCACGAAGGAATCCAGGCGTGCGGCGCGGAGGGCGGAGGCGGAAAGTCTGAAGGCCTGCGCGAAGATGGCGCTGGATGGCTTTCGGAAAATCGCCGCAACGCGCGAGCAGCGGTTCGAGGGGAAGGTGGAGGAGGCGACTGCTTTGTGCCGTGGGGGGCAGCGGGCGCTTCTGTTCAGGAACACGCCCTGGGTGGATTGGACCTGGTATTGGGGAACCGCCGACGCAGCTTCCCTCCCCTCGGGCTTCCTGGCCAAAGGCGCTCCAGTGCGGCGGGGAGTGGCCGGAGCCTTGCTCGACTTGGAATACCAGCGCATCGAACTGATCAAATTCAACCTGTTCGACAACAACGGGACATACCGGCAGCTCGTGCAGGGGAGAGACGGGGTGGGCGGGCCCGCGCTCAAGACCTGGCCCGAGATGCGGCTTCCGCCGGCCAGCCCCTACTACCAGGCTGTGGGCGGCGGCGGGCAGCAGGTCTGCCGCGGCGACCTGATCCGTTGGCGCACCGTCACCGGTGTCTGCAACGACCTGTTGAACCCGGCCATGGGCTCGACGGGGCAGTTGTTCGCCCGGAACGTGGAGTTTGAAACCACGTTTCCCGAGATCAGCCTGGACCCGGTGACCCGCAACCGGCACGGCAATCGGCTGTCGCTGCTGCAGCCGGATCCGCAAGTCATCAGCCGCCGGCTGTTCACCAGGGTGCAGCCCAAGCCCGCCGCCTGCCGGGACGGCCACGGCCTGCCCGGGAACTCGCCCGAGGCCGATTGCGAGTACAGGAAGGCGCCGTTCTTCAATGTGCTGGCCGCTTACTGGATCCAGTTCATGACCCACGACTGGTTCTCGCACCTCGAAGAAGGCCACAACCAGGCGGAGTACATGCAGGTAGGCTGTGCCGCCAGGCTCGTGAACGGCGTGGCGGTGCCCCTGACGGCGGAGGAGATCCAGCGGTTGGGGTGCCGCCCCGATGACCGGATCGACAAGGGCTTGGTGGCGCAGGATGCCCCGCCGGAGACCTTTTCGCAGGCCGGCCGGAGCTACATGACGCGGGCGCCGAAGACCATGGCGAACACCAACACCGCCTGGTGGGACGCGTCGCAGCTCTACGGCTATGACGACATTTCACGCCGGCGCGTGAAGCGCGACCCGGCGGACCCGGCGCAGTTGCTGCTGCTGCCCGTCGAAGGCCAGGCGGGACCGCGTTACCTGCCCCTGTTCGGGCCGCGGGACCCCATCAACCCCGGGTGGGCCGGGCAGGAGGCGGCCGCGTTTCCGGACAACTGGACCGTCGGCCTGAGCTTCCTCCACAACCTGTTCGCGCGGGAACACAATTCGTTCGTCGCGGAGTTCCGCAAAATCGCCGTGCGCACCCCCGATGCCGACTCCGGGCTGCGCGATCCGAAGCAGCCGAAGCGCGTCATCCGGTACAGGGACGTGACGCCGGATGAACTGTTCGAAGTCGCTCGGCTCGTGGTCGCCGCTGAGATCGCCAAGATCCACACCATCGAATGGACGCCTCAACTGCTCTACGGCGAGCCGCTGAATCTGGGCATGAATGGCAACTGGAACGGCCTGCTGGGCAGCAACGCGGACGCGCTCTCGAAGGCCCTCGGCAACATCGTGGCCAAAAACTTCGGGAAGTCGAAGGACGTGCAAAAGGCGTCGCAGTGGTACTCGGTGTTCGCGTCGGGGCCCGGCATCTTCGGCCTCGGCAGCAAGGTGCGCGGCTACGACATCACGGATCCCGGCTACACCAACGGCGGGGTGAACCAGTTCGGTTCGCCCTTCAATTTCCCGGAGGAGTTCGTCAGCGTCTACCGCCTGCACCCGCTGGTGCCGGACCTGCTCGAGTACCGGGAACTGAACAGGGATCCGAATCTTGTGGCAAAGAAGATCCCGATCGTGGAGACGTTCCAGGGGCGGGCGACAGCCTACACCCACTCACTTGGCCTCCCCAACCTGGCCCTGTCCATGGGCCGGCAGCGCCTGGGGTTGCTGACCTTGGGGAATTCGCCCCTGTTTCTGCAGAACTTGAAGATCGGCAGGCTCGACAGCAAGACCGGGCAGATCGACGTCGCGGCGCTGGACATCCTCCGCGACCGCGAGCGCGGAGTGCCGCGGTTCAACGAATTCCGGCGGCAGTACGGGCTGCGGCAGTTGACCAGCTTCGACGACTTCATGGACCGCTCGCTGCCCGCCGATTCGGCGGCCCACCGGGAGCAGCAGGAAATGGTGAGCGCGCTGCGCGAGGTCTACGGGCAGCACCAGTGCGATGCATCGAAAGTGATCACCACCGCCCAGGTGAACCAGGACGGCTCGCCCATCAACGACTGCCTGGGGCGCCGGAACGGGACGCTGGTCGACAACATCGAGGACGTCGATACGGTGGTGGGCTACCTGGCGGAATACACCCGCCCCCACGGCTTCGCGATCTCGGAGACGCAGTTCGTGGTGTTCATCCTCAACGCCTCCCGCAGGCTCTTTAGCGACCGCTTTTTCACTTCGTGTTTCCGCCCCGAGTTCTATTCGAAGCCCGGCGTGGACTGGGTGAATCACAACGGTCCCGGACCGGCGCAGATCGAAAAGGGCATGCCGAACGGGCACAAGCAGCCGGTCTCTCCGATGAAGCGGATCCTGTTGCGGAATATTCCCGAGCTTTCGGGCGAACTCGAAAACGTGGTGAACGCCTTCGATCCATGGGCCCGTGATCGGGGCGAGTATTACAGCCTGCAGTGGAAACCGCGCCCCGGCGCGGAGTCGGACAGCGCGTTCCGGGCGCCATAAACGCTCCCGCGAACGCGTGCCGGAATCCGGATGGAGGATCCATGCCTGAACTGACGGTGAGGAACTGGTTTGGCGACCTGGTGAGCCATCCGCTGGTGATCGTGGACGCGCATTCGGTGGCGGATATCCAGGCTGTGCTCATGGACCCGTCGAAATACCCCGCGCCGGTGCGGGCCGCCGGGTCGAACCACTCCACGACGCCGTGCGCGGCGGCCGAGGGCGGCACGCTGATCCGGATGAAGATGAACCGAATTCTGAACGTCGGGCCGGATTCGCTGACCGTGGAAGCGGGAGCGACGCACATCGAAATGGCGAAGGAGTTGGAGCGGCGCGGCCTCCAGTTCTACGTCAACACGGAGATTGGTAGCCTGACGGCGGGCAGCGCCGCGTGCGCGGGCACCAAGGATGCATCCATGCCCGGCGAATTCGGGCAGGTGGGCTCGTATGTGGCGGGCGTGAAGATGGTGCTGCCCGGCGGCGAGCTTCTGGAGCTGACCGAGGCGGGGCAGCCGGAGCGGATGCGGGCGGTGCGGTCCAGCTACGGCACCTTTGGGGTGGTGTACGAGGTCACTTACCGGATCAGGAAATTGACGCCGCTCGCCGTCCATCACAGGACTTACAGCATCGCGGAGTTCCTGGCGGCATTGCCGGAGCTGAAGGCGCTCGGCTACTCGCTCATGTATTACTTCTTCCCCTTCGAGGACCGGATCACGGTGGAGTTCCGCAAGGACAATCCGGCGGCGTCCGGCGAGCCGAACCGCACGGCCTGGGCGCTCCGCAACCACACGTGGGGGACCTCGGGCCCGAGGCTGGCCCACGAAATCGGCAGGCATGTGCATTCGCCGGCTATCCGGTACGGAATTATCGACCACTTCAACGGGCTCTGGCGGCTCCAGCTTGAAAGATTCGTGGAGAGCGATCACACCAGCCCGCCGGACCAGATCATCCGCTATCCGGAGTCCGGCAGCGACAACGGCTACACGTTCAGCCTGTTCGCCTTTCCGGAAGCGGATTTTCCCGCGGCGCTCACGGATTTCGTCGCATTCTGCAAGGATTATTACGCCCAGGAGGGCTACCGGTCTGACCTGTTGTACGTGGGCTACTGGATTGCACAGGACCCCAAGGCGCTGCTTTCCTATTCGAGCGGGGGGAATGTGATGACCATCGATCCGGTATCGACCGGCGGCCCGGGCTGGAAGGAGTTTCTGAACGCCTACAACCAGTTCTGCGTCGAGAGGAACGGCCTGCCGCTGTTGAACCAGACCTTCGGCGTGACCCGGGAGATCGCGCGGAAGGCGTTCGGAAGTCGCCTCGACGAATTCGCGGCGGCCCGCCGGCACTACGATCCGCAGGGCCGCCTCCTCAACGCCTATTTTCAGAATCTCCTGGGCTGACCCCCGCTCCCCCGGCGGCTGCGATGCCAATCAAGCCGCTCCCGTCGCCGGTTCCCGCCCTCCCCCTGCCTCGCCCTCCCTCACCCCCTCCACCACCGCCGGCCAGCCCCCCCAGGCCTTCCCCTCGCTGGATCGACGTCCCCCTCCAGCCTCCTCGGCCCGCTCCGACTCGAAAGCCTGCCGGCCCGCTCCTGGCCGAACAGAGCGGATTCACGGCCCATGGCGCGGGGCGCATCTTGCCTGATCCCGAATGATACGATCATCTGTGCGTGCAACTGACTCGCCGAAGATTGCTCGCCTGCACCGCCGGAGCGAATATCTTCGCTCCGAACCTGCCTGGCGCCTCACGGCGCACACAACTGAGCATCGTCAATGGCAGATGGCACCTCAACGGCCGCGTGACGTACTCTGGAGCCGAAGCCGAAGGCCTGCTGATGAATGTCCGCATGGTGAACGCGGTCTTTGAAGATGCCAATCCCCAGACTCGCCGCCAGGGATTTGACCCGAATGAAAGCACGCGACGATTCATTCAGTCGATCCCCGAATACGTCGAGCATGGCATCCGCGCCTTTACAATCGGCCTCCAAGGCGGCGATCCCGGTTATGAGGGGGCTCGCAATTCCGCCTTCCGCCCGGATGGAGCATTGCGGGAGCCGTACCTCGATCGCATCGCGGACGTGATTGAGGCCTGTGACCGTCAAGGTGCCGCTGTCATCGTGTCCTGTTTTTATCAGCGGCAGGATCAGATTCTGCGCGACCAGCGCGCGGTTCGGGATGCGATCTCCCATGTGGCCCGATGGCTGCGGGCGCGGGGATTCGGGAACGTTCTGCTTGAGATTGCGAACGAATTCGGACACAACGGGTACAATCACCCTATCCTCAAGAGTCCTGCCGGACAGGTCGAGCTCATAGAGCTTGCCAGACGGACCGCCCCCCGCCTTCTCGTCTCCACCAGCGGGCTCGGCAACGGGCGCATGCCGTCGGAGGTGGCGCTTGCGGCGGACTACCTGACTCCTCATCTGAACACGACCCGCATGGACGACATCGCCGGCCGGTTGGTCGAACTCAAACGCTTCGGCAAGCCGGTGGTTGTGAATGAGGATGACAAGACGGGCGATCTCGGTGCGCAGGCCGCGCGTCTCTGCGTCGCCGGTTCCGCGTCCTGGGGCTTCATGGCCGTTCAGGCCAATCAGCATTACCCGTTCCGCTTCACCGGCGCGAATGACGACCCCGCCGTCTATGCCACTCTCAAACACCTCACAACCGCCGGCGATTACTTCCCTCCTTCTGATGCCGCTGGCGGCTGGCGCGCGGTAACCGGTGCTGCCGCCATCCGGCGAGAGACAGGCTTGAACAGGGACAAGCTCGACGAGGCCTTCGCCTTCATCCAGGGCAGCACGAAGAACGGCGGGCTGCTGGTATTGCGCAGGGGATGGCTGGCCTACGAGCGGTACTGCGGGCTCGGGCACCGCGATGCCACGCCGAATCTCGCCTCTTGCGGGAAGAGCTTCACCAGTGTTGCCGTAGGCATCCTGCTCCGCGAGCAGGCCGCGAAGTTCCCCCGCGCTCTGGACCAGGAGGTGTTCACGCCGGACTATCTGCCTCCGGAGGCATTTCCGCCGCCCGATCCCAGGATGAGCCGGATCAAACTCGGCCACCTCCTGACGATGACGGCCGGTATTCGCGGAAATAATCCCGCCTATGTGAAGGGCAAGCAAACGATCATCCATCCCGCGGGAGCCGACGGCTCCCTGGCCTGCGTCGACGAAGTCGCGTTTGGCAGGCGCGATGGGACTTATCAGGGACGGCCGTACTCCTCGAAATCGCTGTGGTGCGCGCCCGGCGGCGGCTACTCCTACGCCACCTCGTCCATCCACCTGGCTTCGGTGGTCCTCCGCCACGTCAGCGGGGTCGAACTCGAGCAATTCGTCGATTCACATCTGGCCCAGCCGCTGGGTTGGGGCTCATGGGGATATGGCTACAGGCAGGCCAGGGAGCTCTCGCATACCCCCGGTGGCGGAGGAATCGCTCTGCGCGCTACCGACATGTTGCGCTTCGGCTACCTGCTGGCCCGGGCCGGACGCTGGAAGGACAGGCAGTTGATTCCGCGCGACTACGTCCTGCACTGCGGCAGGCAGTCGCCCTACAACCCCCACTACCCCTACAGCCTTCAGTTCAACGTCAGCCCGGGCAGGCAGGAGAAAGCGATACCGGCCGGCGCCTTTTGGAAGATGGGCTCGGGCGGACACGTGCTGTATGTCGTGCCTTCGCAGGACCTGGTGATCTGGAAACTCGGCGGCCGCGACGGGCAATACGATCCACGCGACACAGGGCTTCCCCCCTCGCCGGCGCCTGCGGACCAGGTCGCGGCTCGCAGCGGGTGGAAGGAATCTGTCGATGCCGATACCGCCTGCCTCCGGACACTGGCCCTGGTGCTCGCCGCAATCGAGGACCGCTGAAGGCTTCCCCAGGCGAGCGTCCTTCGGCCGCGTCTCGCCGGTGACATCACGTCCAGAGATCCGGCTCCCGGACCACTGCGTATCTCCGGTTCTCAGCTACACGGCCGCCAGGCCCCCCGAAAGTGAATCCGGGTTGCCCCGCAACGCTCACATCACAGGCTCGCCGCCGGCTACTTGCCGCGATTCAGAGTGCGGTCGTACCAGGAGGCCAGATCGCTTTTGAACTGCTTCAGCGCCTCGACATTCAGGTAGATCATGTGGCCGGCTGGGTAGTAGCCGAATTCGATGTTG
>DAHVTI010000526.1 GCA_027324255.1 Bryobacterales bacterium
TCCGCCAGTGGACCCCCGTCTGGAGCGCGGGCCGCCTCGCCTTCGCCCTCGATCTGCACTGCCCCTGGATCCGCGGCCAGCACAACGAGGACATCTATTTCCCCGGCGGCGAGGAGCCGCGCAACTGGCGCGAAATTACAACATTCGCCGGCATTTTGGAGAAACTCAACGAAGGCCCGCTGCCGTATTCCGTGAAAAACAACATCCCCTTCGGCACGGCATGGAACACCGCGGCGAACTACCAACAGGGCATGTCGTTCGCCCGCTGGGCGGCGGGGCTCCAAGGGGTCCGCGCCGCCGGCGCCATTGAGATCCCCTACGCCAACTGCGGCGCCGTGGACGTGACGCCCGCAGCCGCCCGCGCGCTGGGCCACTCTCTGGCCGCCGCGCTGCGCCAGTACCTGCGCGGTCCGGGAGTGTAATAACATTGCAGCCGGGCAGGAGGTCCTCATCATGCTTCGGCGTCAACTGCTTCGTTTCGCGCCGGGCGCCCTGCTGGCTCCCGCCGCTGCCCCCCAAGCCCCCTCGGGCGGCAAACCCAAAGTCCTCTACTTCACGCGCAGTGCCGGTTTCGTGCACTCCGTCGTCGCGCGCACCGGCGGCGCGCTGAGCCACTCGGAGCGGATCATGACCGAAATCGGCCGGCGCGACGGCTACGACGTCGTGTGCAGCCAGGACGGCCGCGTCTTCGACGGCGATATCGATCCGTACGCCGCCTTCGCCTTCTACACCACGGGCGACCTCACCCAGCCCGCCAAGGACGGCTCGCCGCCGATGACGCCCGCCGGCAAGCGCCGCCTGCTCGACTCGATCGCCGCCGGCAAAGGCTTCATCGGCTTCCACTCCGCCACCGACACCTTCCACTCCCAGGGCCCGCGGAACGAAATTCAACGCGAAGTGGATCCCTACATCGCCATGATCGGCGGCGAATTCCTCACGCACGGCGCCCAGCAGGAAGCCTCGCTCCACGCCGTGTCGAACTTCTTCTACAAAAACATCGGCGTCCCGTCCGAAGGCCTCTCCTTCACCGAGGAATGGTACGCCTGCAAGAACTTCGCCAAAGACCTGCACGTCATCCTGCTGCAGGAGACGAAGTTCATGCAGGGCGACGCCTACCGCCGCCCGGACTTCCCGCAAACCTGGGCGCGGATGCACGGCGCCGGCCGCGTCTTCTACACCTCGCTCGGCCACCGCGAGGACGTCTGGACCAACCCGCTCTTCCAGGCCCTGGCGCAGGGCGGCATCGCGTGGGTGATGAAGAAGTTCGATTTCGACATCACCCCGAACATCAACCAGGTCGCGCCCGGCGCGAACGTGCTGAAAAGCTGAAAGGAGGCACTCATGGACACACAAACCGCAAGGCGCGATTTCATCCGTACGGCCGCCGGCGCCGCCGGCTTCTCCATGCTCCAGACAGGCGCCGCCCCGGCGCCCGACCCCCGTAAGACCCGCAGCTACAACGAGAACATGGAGTACCGCCCGCTGGGCCGCACCGGAGTGATGATCTCCGCCATCAGCATCGGCGGCCACTGGAAGCGCATCCCCTACAAGTCCAACACCGAGGAGTTCCGCCGCAATCGCCGCGACGTGATGAACGCCTGTCTCGACCACGGCATCAACTACGTGGACGCCTGCAGCGCCGGCGAGGTGATGGTCTATGCCCAGGCCGTGAAGGACCGCCGCGAAGAGGTCTTCATGGGCTTCGACTGGACCATGGGCCGCGACCCCGCAATCGCCGGCTCGCTCGACCGCATGAAGCAGGGCCTCGACGACGGCCTCAGGAAATCCGGCCTCGACTACGTCGACCTCTGGCGCGTCACCCTCCGCGAGCAGACCACGCAAAACTCCGAGCGCGAAATCGAAACCGTCATGGCCGCGCTCGAATGGGGCAAGAAGACCGGCAAGGCGCGCTTCACCGGCATCGCCACCCACCACCGCCCGTGGATCGCCGCCGCCATCGCCAAATACCCGCAGATCGAAGTGGTCGTCACCCCCTACAGCGCCGGCAGCAAGGAGAAGCCGGAAGGCAGCATGTTCGATTCGCTGCGCAAGCTCAATGTCGGCCTGATCGGCATCAAGCCCTTCGCCAGCGGCAACCTCTTCGCCTCGCGCGGCACGCCGGATTCGCTCACGAAGCAGGATGACGATCAGCGCGCCCGCATGGCCCTGCGCTACGTGCTCTGCTGCGACGTCCTCAGCGCCTCCATCCCCGGCCTCGTCACCGTCGAGCAGGTGAAGAACGCCGCCGCGGCCGTCAAAGAGCGCCGCCGGTTCGAGCGTGCCGAAGTGGAGCGCTACGAGAAGCTCACCGCCCGCATGTGGCAGCGGCTGCCGGAAGATTATCACTGGCTGCGCAACTGGCAGTGGGTGTAGGCATCCTGCGCCGGCCCACTATGCTGGAGTGGCCATCATGACCGCGAACAGAAGAGTGTTCCTGCGGCACGGCGCCGCACCCTTGCTGGGCGTTCTCGCCGCCCGCCCCAGGGCCTCCGCCGCACCCGCCCGCGGCTACTTCCCCCCGCCCGACGCCGCCGGCGGCTGGCGAACACTTTCATCCGCCGCGCAGATCCGCAAGTCAGCCGGCATGGAACTGGAGCGCCTCGATCAGGCCTTCCGCTACACCGCCACCACCAGCCGGCACGGCGGGCTGCTGGTGGTGCGGCGCGGCTGGCTCGTCTACGAGCGCTACTTCGGCCGCGCGGCGCGCGACGTCACGCCGAACATGTATTCCGTCGGCAAGACCATCACCAGCCTCTGCTGCGGCATCCTGCTCGACCAGCACCGCGGCCGCATCCCCGCAGGCCTCGATCAGAAGGTGTTCACGGAAACCTACCTGCCGGACGCCTTCCCGTTGAGCGATCCGCGCCAGGCCGGCATCAGGCTCGGCCACTTGCTGACCATGACCTCCGGCCTGCGCGAGGGCAACACCGGCATCGTGCGCGGGCAACTGGTGAAGCTCGATCCCGCGCCGCCGGCCCCCAAGCGGGACCAGGACCAGACCGCGCTGCGCCTGCCCATGTGGACCGCCCCGGGCGGCGGCTACAGCTACACCTCTCAGGGCGTGCACGCGGCCTCCATCGTGCTGCGCCGCATCGCCGGCATGGAGCTTCAGGCTTACGCTGCGGCCAAGCTCGCCTCACCCATGGGTTTCGGCGGCTGGGGCTATGCCCTGGAGACGGCCAGCGGCAAGCTGCCGCACACGCCCGGAGGCGCGGGCATCGCCCTGCGCGCCACCGATGCCCTGCGGCTGGGCTACCTGCTGCTGCGCGGCGGCAACTGGGCCGGCCGCCAGTTGGTGCCAGAAAGCTATGTGCGCCTCTGCCGGCAGCCGTCGCCCTACAACCCCCACACGCCTTACAGCCTGCAGTTCGAAGTGAACGCGGACGGCCATGTCTTCGGCGCCCCGCGCGATGCGTTTTTCAAGTCCGGCGCCGGCGGCTTCTGCGTCTACGCCGTGCCGTCGCTCGACCTCGTCGTCTACAAGCTGGCCTCGGTCACCCCGCGCCCCGGCGCCTGGCAGCCGCCCTACGACCTCGGCTTCGGCAGCCCCGCTGCGACCCCCGATGAATCCCGCGACAACTGGTCGCCCGCCCCCGCCGATCAGTTCCACGACGGCCCCATCAACGGCGATGCCGGCACCCGCCGGACCCTGGAGCTGGTGGTGGCGGCCATCACCGCCTAACCCGTCACTCGCGCGCCCAGGCGCCGTACAGTTCCTTCAGCGCCGCCATCTTTCCCCGGTCCTGCGCCACGGACCCGATGGTGAACATCATGACGCCCGTGGCCGGCCCGCTGCGCCCCAGCTCCAGCACGCGCGCGAACTCCTGCCGCGAAATCTCGCGCGGATCCCCGTGCGCCTGCACGATGGGCCAGATGCGCGGCGCGCGCGGTCCCGCCACGGTCCGCCCCAGCCACTCCACCGCTTCACCCACCCACTCCCCCGGACGCCCCATGCGCGCGTGATAAACCATCGGGGACATCACGTCCACCAGCGGCGCCATCCGTTTCAGATCGAGCCCCAGGATGCGTTGCCGCGCGCCGCCGAAGTCGCGGTCGTCCCACGGGCACTGATAGCTGCCCAGCAGGATGCCCGGGCGCTTGCGTTCCATGACGGCGCGGACGGCGCGGATCCAGTCCAGGATCACGCCGCAGCGCCATTCGCGCCACTCCCGGTCGTGCCTCGCGAGAATCCACCGTGCCTGCTCCGCGACGCTCCCCCCCGGCAGCCGGATGCCGCTCGCGCGGCTGAACTCGCGCAGGCAGGTGGGCGAAAAGCAGGTCTCCGGCAGCACCGGCTGGGGGTCTTCGAACTGCGCGTGCCAGTGCAGGTAATCCATCCACACGCCGTCCACGGCGTGCTGGTCGAGCAACTCCTCCAGTTGCTTCAATCGCCACGCCCGGAAGCCCGGCTCCGTCGGGCATGCGCCCAGAAACCACGTGGCGGCCGGGGCTTTCTCTCCGCGCTCGTTCACCGGCCGTGCCTCGGGGTGGCTCTCCACGTAGCCCTTGCCGTTCAGCGTGGCGAACTCGGCGAACAGGCGCGCGCCCTCGCCGCGCACGCGCCGCGCCAGTTCTGCGTTGATGGACCCGCCGTGCACGAACACCGCGTTGATGCCGTACTCGTCCAGCCGCGCGCCGGTCTTCCAGAAGGCCCCCGGATGGGAATACGCCCCGCGCACTTCCAGTCTCTTCGGGGCGGGTTGCGCGCCGGCGACGACGCAGATGGAAAGCACGCAGACAAAGCGCACCATGGCGCCAGTGTAACGCACGCCCCCCTCCAGCCTGCGCGCGACGTCCGGTCCGCGCCGCCCGCGCGGGTCTTACTCTTCCTGCCCGCTCTGGCTCACCTTCAGCACGGCCAGGAAGGCCTCCTGCGGAATCTCCACGCGCCCCACGCGCTTCATCCGCCGCTTGCCCTCTTTCTGCTTTTCCAGCAGCTTCCGCTTGCGCGAGATGTCGCCCCCGTAGCACTTCGCCAGCACGTTCTTGCGCAGCGCGGCGATGTTCTCCCGCGCGATGATCTTGGCCCCGATGGCCGCCTGTAGCGCCACCTCGAACTGCTGCCGCGGAATCAGCCGCCGCAGCCTGTCGATCAGCGCCTTGCCGCGCTCGAAGGCGAAGTCGCGGTGCACGATGATGGAGAGCGCGTCCACAGGGTCGCCCGCCACCAGCACGTCCATCTTCACCATCGGCGACACGCGGAAGCCCGACAAGTGGTAGTCCAACGAAGCGTAGCCGCGCGAAGCCGATTTCAGCCGGTCGTAGAAATCGAGCACTACTTCGTTCAGCGGCAACTCGTACACCAGCATCACACGCCCGCCGCCCAGGTACTCGAACTTCTTCTGGTCGCCGCGCTTCTCTTCCAGCAGCTTCAGGATCTCGCCCAGGTACTCCTCGCGCGTGATCACCGTCGCGTCGATAATCGGCTCTTCGATCTTGATGATCTCGCTCGGGTTCGGCCACTTCGTCGGGTTATCGACCTCCACCACGTCCCCGTTGCCCAGCTCCACCCGGTAGCGCACGCCCGGCGCCGTCGTGATCAGGTCGATCTCGAACTCGCGCTCCAGCCGCTCCTGCACAATTTCCAGATGCAGCAGGCCCAGGAAGCCGCAGCGGAAGCCGAAGCCCAGCGCGGCCGAGTTCTCGGGCTCGAAGTTGAAGGCCGAATCGTTCAGCCGCAGCTTTTCTAGCGCGTCGCGCAGCAGCCCGTGCTCGTGGCTCTCCACCGGGTAGAGGCCGGCAAACACCATCGGCTTCATCTCTTCGAAGCCCGGCAGCGGCGCGACGATGGGATTCGCCGCGTCGTAGATGGTATCGCCCACCTTCGCGTCGGAAACCGTCTTGATGTTGGCGAACAGAAATCCCACCTCGCCCGCGCTCAGCTCGTCGCACGGGATGGGCTTCGGAGACTGGAAGCCGAGCCCGTCCACTTCGTACACCGAGTCCGTCGTCCACAGCCGGACCTTCTGCCCCTTGCGCACCCGCCCGTCCATGATGCGCGCCAGGATGATGACGCCGCGGTAGGGGTCGAACCAGGAGTCGAAGATCAGCGCCCGCAGCGGCGCGGCGGGATCGCCCTTCGGCGGGGGAATGTGCTTCACCACCGC
Source organism: Bryobacterales bacterium (assembly GCA_027324255.1). Classification (GTDB taxonomy): domain Bacteria; phylum Acidobacteriota; class Terriglobia; order Bryobacterales; family Bryobacteraceae; genus Paludibaculum. The sequence continues at coordinate 6,108 of DAHVTI010000526.1, forward strand.
CTCGCAGATCTCGTGGATCCCCAGTCCCGTCTTGGCGCTGGCCAGGATGGCGCCGCTCGCATCCAGCCCGATAATGTGCTCCACCTGCTCCTTGATCCGTTCCGGCTCGGCCGACGGCAGGTCGATCTTGTTGATCACCGGGATCAGCTCCAGGTTGTGGTGGATGGCAAGGTAGGTGTTGGCCAGCGTCTGCGCCTCCACGCCCTGGCTGGCGTCCACCACCAGCAGCGCGCCTTCGCACGCCTGCAGGCTGCGCGACACTTCATACGTGAAATCGACGTGGCCGGGCGTGTCTATCAGGTTGAGCTGGTAGAGGTTGCCGTCCTCGGCGTGATATTCCAGCCGCACCGCGTGGGCCTTGATCGTGATGCCGCGCTCCCGCTCCAGGTCCATGGTGTCCAGGACCTGCTCCATCATCTCGCGCTGGCTCAACGCGCCGGTGTATTCCAGGAGGCGGTCCGCCAGGGTCGACTTGCCGTGGTCGATGTGCGCAATGATCGAGAAGTTCCGGATGAAAGCGGGATCCATGCTGTAATATTGGGAGAGACTTCCAATTATCCCATATGTCGCACAAGGTCTTTGAGGGACATCTCGATGCGAAGGGGCTCCGTTTCGCCCTCGTCGCCAGCCGGTTCAACAACTTCATCACCGAACGGCTCCTGAGCGGCGCAATGGACGCGCTCACTCGCGCCGGCGCGTCGGTGGACGATATCGAGGTGGTCAAGGTGCCCGGCTCGTGGGAAATGCCCGTCGCCGCGGCCGAACTGGCGCGCCAGAAACGGCACGACGGCATCGTCTGCCTGGGCGCTGTGATCCGCGGAGAAACCCCGCATTTTGACTACGTTGCGGGCGAAGCCGCCAAGGGTTTGGCCCAGGTGTCGCTCGAAACCGGCATCCCTATCGCCTTCGGCGTCCTCACCACCAACACGCTGGAGCAGGCCATCGACCGCGCCGGCGCCAAGGGCGGCAACAAGGGCTTCGAATCCGCCATGACCGCTATCGAGATGGCCAACCTGCTCCGCCGCCTCAGGGCTCAGGCCTAGCGCCGCCATGCCCGCCCGCCGCAAGTCCCGCCAGCGCGCCATCCAAATCCTATTTTTGTGGGATGTGCGCAAGCTGCCCATCGACCAAGCCATCGAGGCTTTCTACGAATCCCTCTATTCCTCTGAAAACGAGGAAGAAACCGGCGAAGAGTCCGACCAGCCCCCAGCCCGCGACGCCTTCATGGAAGACCTCGTCCGCGGCACCACCGCCGCCGTCACCGAACTCGACAGCTACATCACTCAGCGCGCCGAAAACTGGCGCCTCGAGCGCATGCCCGTCGTCGACCGCAATATCCTCCGCATGGCCGTCTTTGAGATGAGGTCGACCGGCACCCCGCCCGCCGTCGTCATCGACGAGGCCCTCGAACTCGCCCGCCGCTTCACCGAGGTCGAGGCCATTCCATTCCTCAATGGCGTGCTCGACGCCGTGCGCAAGCTCCTGCTCTCCGGCGGAGCCGCCGGCGCTGCCGGCTAGGCGCCTACTTGCCGATACAGAACGTCGAGAAGATCCGGTTCAGAATGTCGTCCGCCGTCGTCGCCCCCGTGAGCGCGTCCAGCGGATTCAGCGCCGCATAGCAATCCAGCAGCAGCATCTCGTGCGGCAGACCGACGCCCGCCGCCTCCACCGCCCGCTCCAGCGCTTCGCGGCTTTCCTTCAGCAGTCCCTCGTGCCGCGCGCTCGTAATCAGTCCGGACTGGGGCGACGCAAACCCTTCCGGCGCAATCCGCCGCACCAGCAACCGCTTCAGCTCCTCGATCCCCACTCCTGTCTGGGCCGAGACTGCCACTTCTTCTACACTTGCAGATAATCGCCGCGGCAGGTCGGCCTTGTTACCCACCAGCACATGAATTCCCTGCCCCGCGGCGCGCTGCGCCAGCTCCTGGTCCTGTTCCGTCCACTCTTCGGCAAGGTCAATTACCACTATAGTAATATCAGCATCCGCCATCGCCTGAATACTGCGGTCAATTCCCAATTTTTCAACGACATCGTGACTCTCCCGGATGCCGGCCGTGTCCACCAGGCGGACCGGAATACCCTCCAACGAGAACTGCTCGGAGATGGTGTCGCGGGTGGTTCCGGGAATGGCCGTGACGATGGCCCGGTCCTGCTGCAGCAAGGCGTTGAACAGGCTGCTCTTGCCGACGTTGGGCCGGCCCACCAAGGCTAGGTTCAGCCCGTCGTGCACCAGGCGGCCGAAACGGAAGCTGTCGATCAGGCGACCGAGCGGAACCAGGATGCGCTCGATCCGGCCCATAATTGCTTCATTTGTAGCAACGGTGACGTCGTCTTCCGCGAAGTCGATGCCCGCTTCGAGCAGGGCGATCAGCTCCAGCAACTGCTCCTTCACCGGCCGCAGCGCGCGCGAGACGGAGCCGTCCATCTGCTGGGCGGCGATGCGCGCCTGGTGCAAAGTGGTGGCGGCAATCAGGTCGTGCACGGCCTCTGCCCGCGGCAGGTCGATCCGGCCATTCAGGTAGGCGCGCAGGGTGAACTCGCCCGGCGTGGCGGGCCGGGCGCCGGCCTGCAGGGCGCGGGCCACGCAGTGCCTCAGCACTACCGGCGAGCCATGGCAGGCGATTTCGACGACGTCCTCAGCCGTGTAGGAGCGCGGCGCGGCGAAGTAGGTGGCCACCACCTCGTCCACGGCATTGCCGGCCTCGTCCAGCAGGTCGGCCAGGGCCGCGGTCCAGGGCGTCCACTCATACTTCCCGTGGAAGCGGAGCATGGCCGAGGCGCAGTGGCGCGCCCCGGCGCCGGAAAGGCGCACGACACCCAGGCCTCCTGCGCCGGGAGGCGTGGAGATGGCTACGATCGTGTCCGCTGTGGGCACGCGAAGAATGAAATCGGAAGCTTAGCGCCGCCCGCGGTCGCCGCCGCGGCCCCGGTCGCCGCCCCGGCCTCCGCGGTCGCCGCCTCGTCCGCGGCCCCGGTCGCCGCCCCGGCCTCCACGGTCACCGCCACGGTCACCGCCGCGTCCGCCACGGTCGCGGTCGCCGCCGCCGGAGCGCCGCATTGGCGGGCCGGTGGGCACGGGTGGATCCGGTAGGGAAGCCATGCCGGCCGGGTAAATCACGACATGGCGGTGCGGCCCGATGCCGGCGCTCTCGCTGCGCAGGTCGGCCTGGTCGCGCATCGCCAGGTGGATCAGCCGGCGCTCCCGGCTGCTCATCGGGCTGAAGCGGTACGGAGTGTTGCTCTCCCGCACCCGGTCGGCCACGGTCAGCGCGCTGAGGCGCAGCTCTTCCTGGCGCAGCAGGCGGTAGTCGTTGGCGTCGAAGCACATCAGGGCGTGCTCGTCGGGCGCCATGCCGAGAACTTCCTGCGTGAGCTGTTCCAGGGCGAGCAGGGATTCGCCCTTGTTGTTCATCAGGAATTCGAGGTCCGGCCCGGAGAACTTCACCACCACGGCGGGCTTTTCGAAGTAGCTGCCCGCCTCTTCTCCGTCCAGAATCTCGTACTCAACGTCAAAATCCGCAGCGTCGAGAACTGCGTCAAGGAAATCGGCGATCTCGTCGCCCACTGTATCGACTGTGTATGTCCGGTCGCTCATGAGCCAACCCGTCTCTTGCTTCCTACTTTTTCCTGGCAGTCATCTGGACGGGCGCGGGCTTCGCTGCAACCTTGTTGAAGAAGTATTGCTGCACAATGCCGACCACGTTACCAGTCAGCCAGTATAGCACCAGACCGCTCGACGCGCCGTAGAACATCACCGTCAGCATCACCGGCATCATAATCATCATGAGCCGCTGCTGCGACGGATCCGGGCTCGCCGCCGGCGTCAGTTTCTGCATCAGCACCTGCGTCACCAGCATGCCCACCGGCAGAATCCGGATGGGCAGCGTCTCCGGCTGCGACAGGTCCGTCACCCACAGCCACGTGGCGCCGCGCAGCTCGATGGCCACCGACAGAACCTTGAAGAACGCGATGAAGAACGGCATTTGCAGCACCAGCGGCAGGCACCCGCCCATCGGGTTGATGCCGTGCTTCTGGTACAGCGCCATCATCTCCTCGTTCTGCTTCTGCTTGCGGGGATCCTTCATCGACATCCCCTTGTACTTGGCCTGGATCGACTGCAGCTCCGGCTGGAGGACCGCCATCTTCTGCGAGCTCTTCAGTTGCGAAAACCGCAGCGGCAGCATCAGCAGGTTGATCACCACCGTAGCCAGCACGATGGCCCAGCCCCAGTTGCCCGTCACCTTGTCGTTGATCCAGTGCAGCGACAGGAACAGCGGCTTGGCGATGAACCAGAACCAGCCCCAGTCGATCATGGTCTCCAGCTTGCGGTCCGTCGCGCGCAGCACGTCGGTGTCCTTGGGCCCGACGAAGAGGCCGGCCTCGATCACCGCCCCGCCGCCGAAAGAGACCCCCACGTGGTGCTTTTCCTCCGCGCCCTGCACCGGAACCACCATGTCGCTCCAGGTGACGAACTCCACCGGGCGGCCCTGCGCGGGCAGGATGACGCCTGCAAAGAAGTTGTCTTCGATCCCGGCGAACTGGAACGGGCCGGAAACCGTCACCGGCCCTTTCTCGGCCGTGCCCGCTCCCTCCTCGATCAGCTTCTGCCGCGAGGCGTCGTAGTGGACGCTCTTCTGGGTGTCCGGCGCGTTGTGCACCGTGCGGTCGCCGAAGCCCCCGCGCCAGGCCAACTGGTGGTCGACGCCCTTGCCGCCGCTCGTCACCTCGCTCCGCAGCTCGCTGCGGTAGCGCTTCTGGTCGAAGCGAAAGCTCTTCTGCGCCGCCACCTTGCCGTCGTTGTAGTTGAATTCGATGGTGAGCGGGTCCGGCTGGCTGACGGCGAACAACACGCGGTTCAGGTCCGTGGGCGCCTTCTCGCGCGGGAACACGTAGGAGAACGGCCAGCCCGCCTTGGGCGCGGCCGTCGCGCTCACCAGTTCCACCGGCTTGCCCGTCCCGTCTTTGTACTTCTTCAGGATCCAACTGCGGACCACTGCGCCGCGGTTGGAAAAGACGATCCGGTAGAGGTCCGTCTCGACGATTTGCGTCTCTTCCTTTTCGCCCTCGGCCAGGGGAACTGCGGCGGCCGGAGCGGGACCCTTGGCGCCGGCCGCGGCTTGCTTGGCGCCGGCAGGCGGTGTGGCAGGGGTGCTGGCCTCAGGCTGCCGCGGCGCCGGCTCAGCCGGGGCGGCCGCCTTCTGCTCCACCGGCGGCGCAGCCGGCTTCGGCGGCTTGGGTATCAGGTACTGCGTGCCGAACAGAACGAGACCCATCAGCCCGAATGCCAGCAGGAGACGCTTCTCCATGCTCAGTTCTTTCTTCCCGCCCGCCGGGCTTTCGGGTTTCCCCTTCGATTCTTCGGCCATGCGTGTCTCTTTCCTATACAACGGGATCCAACCCGCCGGGGTTCAGGGGATGGCAGCGCGAAATCCGCCGCAAGCCCATCCAAACGCCCCGCGCGGCGCCATATCGGCTGACTGCTTCCATCATGTATTCGCTGCAGGTGGGGTGGAAGCGGCAGGCGCCCGGCAGCAGGGGCGACACCCACCGCTTGTAGAATCCCAGCACGCCGAGGATCAGTCTTTGCATCGCTCGAAGACCCTCTCCACCTCGCTCTGCAGTTGGGTCTGGGGCGCCGTCAGCGCGGCCCGCCGCAGGTTCCACACAATCCGCCATCGCGGCGCCAGACGCCACAACTCGCGGCGGATGGTCTCCCTCAGGCGGCGCTTCATGCGGTTTCTCAATGTGGCTTTGCCCAGCACGCGAGGCGCGGTGAAGCCGATCTTCGGACCGTCCGCCTCGGGAACACCGTCCGCCTCGGGAGCTCTCCAACAAAAGGCCACAAAGCACTGGCTGGGAACTCGAAAGCCGGCGTCGTAGATCTGCCGGAACTGGCTGGACTTCAACACCCGCCGGCTCTTGGGAAGCGTCTGGCGGGGCAGGCTTTGCGCATTACTCTGCGTAGCGGATGGCTCTCTCGTCGCTGACGGTCAGCTTGTGACGGCCCCGGGCGCGGCGGCGGGCCAGCACAGCCCGGCCGTTCTTGGTCTTCATGCGGACGCGGAACCCGTGGGTCTTGGCGCGCTTGTGATTGTTCGGCTGAAAAGTTCTCTTCGGCATTCCTGTTTCCTACGGTAGGCCGTGCTCGAATGGGCGCGGCACGGGCACAACGGTATCTTGGCCCCACACGGGCTCAAGTCCCAGTATAGGTTTGCGCCGGAATGGGTGTCAAACCGGCGGCTTGCGCCCGGCGCCCTCTTCCGGCACCATGGATCCATGACATTTCTGAGGCTTCTTGTTTCGGCGGCGCTCTTCGCAGCGCCCGCCGCACTGGCGCAGACGGAGGCCCAGGCTCAAAAGGAAGGCGGCCCGCTGGTGAAGTCCGCCCAGGCCACGGAGAAAGCCGCCAAGGCCACCGCCCACGGCACGAAAAAGCTGGGCAGCGCCACCGCCGACGCCACCACCGATGCCGCCAAGGCCACCGCTTCCGGCACCAAAAAGGTCGCCGGCGCCACCGTCCATGGCACCAAAACCGCCGGCAAAGCCACCGTGGACGGCACAAAGAAACTGGGCAGCGCCACCGCCGACGCCGCCAAGGCCACCGGCAGCGGGCTGAAGAAGGGCGTCAAGGCCATCGGCAAGGGTGTCGGCACCGGCCTGGAGAAGACCGGCGAAGGCCTTGAGAAGGTCGGCGAAAAGGTCAGGAACTAGGCCGTCACCCTTCCAGCGCGCGCTTCAGCGAACCCGGCGCCAGGTCCAGCGTCCTGATCGGAAACGGAATGCCGATCCCTTCGGCCCGGAACCGCAGCAGCAGGCGGCGCCGGAGTTCGTCCTGCACGGCGAACTGCTTCGCAAACTCCTCCACGTGCACCACCAGCGTCAGGTCCAGGGACGAATCGCCGAAACCAGGATGGAAACGGACCACCGGGGCCGGATCCAGCAGCAACCCTTCCAGCGGCGCGGCCGCCTGTACCTCCTCCAGCGCCACCCGTTCCACGCGGGCGATGTCGGCCGAGTAGTCGACACCCAACTGGATGGGCAGCGCCATACGCTTCTCGGGGTGCGAGTAATTCGTTACCAGCGCCTCGCTCAGCTTGCTGTTCGGGATCACCACCAGGTTGTTTTGCAGAGTGCGCAGCGTGGTGATGCGCCACTTGACGTCCTCCACGTAGCCTTCCTGCCCGCTGTCCAGCTTGATGTAGTCGCCCTTGTGGATGTTGCCGGCCATGCTGATGTAGAAGCCCGAAAACACGTTGGCCAGCGTGTCCTTCAGCGCCAGGCTGACCGCCAGGCCGCCGACGCCCAGCGCCGTCAGCGCCGGGGCCAGCGTGACGTCCATCATCCGCAGCAGGACCAGTACGCCGGGAATCGCCCACAGCAGCCGGATCATGGTGGCCGTGAGCGTCGTCACCTGCTGTTCCGACCCGCTGCGCCGCATGTTGTATTCCAGCAGGATCACCGTGACGCGCGAAGCGGCCATCGTAAAGGAAACCAGCACAAGCGCCACGATCAGCCCGGCCAGCCCGTCCTCCACGGACCGCGGCAGGTCCCGCTCGTCCAGGTCGCGCACCGCCAGAATCAGCCCGCCCAGCACCACCCCCAGCCGCGCCGGCCACCGCAGCGCGGCCACGATGTCGTCGTCGATGCGCGTCGCCGTGCGCGCGGCGGCTCGCTGCAGCCAGCGCAGCAACACCACCACCAGCAGGGCCATGGCGCCCAGGGAAACGCCCAGCACGGACAGGAACCGCCCCGTCCCGTGCCAGTCCTGCCAGAACTGTAGAAAGTCGATGACCTGCTTCATGGGGGAGGGGCGCCTCCGCACCGCTCAGGCGGCGGCGCGCAACACGGGCAGGCCTGCCCGGTGCAGTTGCCGGTCCACGTCGGCCGGCTTCAGCCGCGACGCGTCATACTGCACCGACAGACCGTCCAGTCCCGCGTTGAGTGTCAGCGCCTGCAGCCCGTAAACGCCGTGCAGGCGCTCGATAGCCCCCAGCCACGCCTCCTCGAATGGCTTCGTAAAAACGTACCGGACTTCCACCTTCGTCATTGCAATTGCCAGAATAACACCCCCGCTCAGGGGTTCCTCAGCTTCCACAGCACCTGCCGCAGCATGCCGGTCCACACCGGCGCGTCCTTGGCGCGCAGCGCCAGCCGGCGCACCAGCCGGTGCGTCTTGTCCGCGCCGTTCTTCGCCCGCGTGTAGTCGGTGTAGCCGGACTCCTGCAGCATCTCTTCCAGCAGCGTGGTGAAGCGTTCCACCTCTTCCGCGCCCGCCGCCTCGGCCGCCTCCGGCAGGCGCCGCGCGGCCGCCGGCTGCCGGATCAGCTCATACAGGCACACCGCCACGGCCTGCGCCAGGTTCATCGAATCGTGCTCCGGCCGCGTCGGGATGTGCGCCAGCCAGTGGCAGTGGCTCACGTCGCCGTTGGACAGTCCGAACTTCTCGCTGCCGAACAACAGCGCGGCGTTGGCCTGCGCCAGGTGGCGCCGCAGCAGCCGCGCGCCTTTCTCCAGGCGGTGCAGCGGGTGCTGCATCTGGCGGTGCCCCAGACCCGTAGCGCCCACCACCAGCGAGCAGTCGGCCACGGCTTCGGCCACCGTCTCAAACACGCCGGCGTTCCTCACCACGTCCGCCGCGCCCACCGCGCTCACCGCCTCGCGAAAGGCCACGTCGTAGGGATTCACCAGCCGCAGCTCGAAGAAGCCGAAATTGCTCATCGCCCGCGCCGCCGCTCCGATGTTCAGCGGATTCCGCGAGTCGATCAGCACCACCTTCAGCCGCGCGTTGCGTTCCAGGTCCATGCTGCTTCCATCTTCCCACCCGTCGATGCCTGCGCAGAATTTGGAACTTTTCCGCCGCTGTGCGTCAATTCCTAGTGGAGACCAGTTGCTGAGCGACACGAGCAGGCTGAGCGACGCCGCGCTGCTCCGGCGGGTGCACGCCGGGGAAGAGAGCGCCTTCGACCTGCTCTACCGGCGCCACCAGGGCCGCATCTACCGCTACGCCCTGCGCATGTCCGGCTCGCCCGAGGCGGCCGAGGACGTGGTACAGGAGGTGTTCCTGGCCGTCATCCGCGGCGCCCGCGGCTTCGACGCCGCCCACGGCGCCCTGGCCAGTTATCTCTACGGCATGGCGCGCAACCTGCTCTTCAGGCAGGGCGGGGCGCCGCCGGCGGATGAACTGGAGGAAGGCTTGGCGGTGATCGACGCCGACCCGCTCGAGGGGCTCCACCAAGCCGAGCAGGTGGAGCGCGTCCGCCAGGCACTCGCCGGGCTGCCCGCGCACTACCGCGAGGCCGTGGTGTTGTGCGACCTGGAAGAGTTGAGCTACGCCGAGGTGGCCGAAATGCTTGGCGTGGCGGTAGGAACCGTACGTTCGCGCCTGCACCGGGCGCGCGCGCTTCTACTGGACCGCCTCAGCGGGCAGCGGCCGGAGAAAGAGAGGTGCCGCGCATGAGCCAGGAAAACGAAAACCTCCAGCGCGCCCTGCGTGCGCTGGCCGCTGAGACTGCCGCCGCCTCGGCGCCGGACCGCGTGCAGCGGGCGCTCAGCGCGGAACTGCGCGCCCGCGCCCGCCGCCGGCGCCTGGCCACGTGGTGGCCCGCGACGGCCGCGGCCGCGCTGCTCCTGGGCATCTGGCTGGGCCGGCCGCACCCCGCCGGGCCGCCCGCGGAAGCGCCTTCCGTGGCAGCAATCGAATTCGCTCCGGCGGCGGCCGCGGCGCCGGCCGTCCAAAGCGCCCCCAAGGCGCGTCTGGTCACGGCCGCCACACCGGCCAACCGCGGCGCCGTCACGCCCTGGTTCTTCTATGCCGGCGTCCCGCCGGTGGAGCGCGGGCAAGTGGTGCGTATCCGCGTCAGCGCGGCGACAGCGGCTCAGTTCGGAGTGTACGGCGGCGCCGGCGACGTGCCCGCCCAGGTTTTCATCGGCGACGACGGAGTGGCCCGCGCCATCCGCTTCGTGCGCTGAGCGAGAGAGTTTTCAGCTCAGTTCCATTCAAGGAGAAACGAAGATGAACAGGTTTGTTCTTTTGATGGCGGCCGCCGCTTGCCTGGTGGCCTCCGCGCAGGAGAAGAAAGAGGTCCGAACCTTCCAGGTCCAGATCGACGGCCCCGCCGCCGGCGAACCGGCCGATCACATGTTCGTGGCCGGCGGCCCGGGCCAGATGATGCACATCGAACAGTTCCAGGCCAAGGCCGTCAAGGGCGCCCCCTATGCCGCCGAGGCCACCACGGAGTCCGTCCAGACTCTGGCCGACGGCAACCGCATCGTCAACAAAAACACCAGCAAAATGTACCGCGACGCCGAAGGCCGCACGCGCCTGGAGAACACCATCGCCCCCAACGCCTTCTGGGTGCCGGAGGGCAAGGAGTTCACCATCACGGTGATCACTGACCCGGTGGCGGGCGTCCACTACACGCTGAACAGCAACGACAAGGTCGCCATGAAGATGTCCATCCCCACTCCGCCCGCGGGAGGAAAAATGAAGATCACCGCCCAGGACGGCAAGCAGGTCAACATCGAGCGCAACGTCGTCGTGCACCACGCCGGCGCCGTCGCCGCCGGGCCCATGCCGGCGGCTGGCGCGGGCCCTGCGATGATGGTCTTCGAGCGCCACGGAGGCGGCCCGGTGAAGGTGCCCCCCGGCGATGTGAAGCGCGAGGACCTCGGCAAGCAGGCCCTCGAAGGAGTGCAGTGCGAAGGCACGCGCGAGACCTTCGTC
>DAHVTI010000534.1 GCA_027324255.1 Bryobacterales bacterium
CGGCTCTGGAAAACCACACGAAGAGTTGTTCTACTTCGCGCGTGATTTCTTGCCGGATCGCTTCGGCCGTTTTTCTCCCTCCGTCGATACCGTGTCCTCGACTGGGCGTGCCCTGCAGATCCTTTCGTTCACTTCCAGCAAATCCTGGCTGAGTTGCCGAAAGCGATAAAATGCTTCTACCTCACGCTGAGCCTTGCGCAGGTCCGCCGCAGAGGAGAAACTCTCGCTGACGGTCCTTCCATCCCCCTTGCGGGTCCAACGGAAGTTCGGGCCGTGTCCCGGTTGGCCGGGCCGATGGCAATGGCAGCCGGGCTTTCCGCAACGGCCGTGGATGGCTGTGATCGAGCCGCTACGAAAAGCGCCAAGTTGAAGAATCCGCGTCAAGATATCGGAGCGCTGCTGCTCGAGGGTGTTGAGGGAATCAGGCAAAGGGGCCTCCAGGCCGAACGTATTGCTACGTGCGGACCATAGCGCCAAGTAAAGAAACCTGCAGATCCTTACCACTGTGTCGCGCACCCGCGCGCAGCGCATCCTTGATGCCGGCGCATGGATACACTACAGTTGAGACTGATCGGCGGCCCTCGCAGCCAGGGCCGGAAAGGAGCGGACGATCTCATGGACAAGTTATGCCGAACGGTGGCGGTGGCAGGGTTGGCAGCATGTCTGGCCTGGGGCCAGGGCTCGCCTCAAAAAAAGCGCATCGCCGTGATGAATTTCGAATACGGCACGGTGCAAGGCGGGCTATCGGCCATCTTCGGGGCGAACGTGGATGTGGGCAGCGGCATCGCGGATCTCATCGTAGAGAAGCTGGTGGAAGGGGGAGTCTACTCCGTCTACGAGCGCAAGGCTCTCGACAAGATCATGGCCGAGCAGAATCTCTCCAACAGCGACCGCGCGGACCCGCTTTCGGCCGCCAAGATCGGCCGCCTGCTCGGCGTGGACGCCATCGTCATCGGCAGCATCACCCAGTTCGGCCGCGACGACAAGCAGACCAACATCGGCGGCGGCGCGCTCGGCGGCATCACCGGGCGCTACGGTATCGGCGGCGTGGGCCGTCGGGCAGCCAAGGCCGTGGTGGGCATCAGCGCCCGGATGGTGGACATCGACACGGGCGAGATCAAGGCCATTGCTTCGGGCAAAGGAGAATCGTCGCGCTCCGGCACGACGCTGCTGGGGGCGGGCGGAAGCTCGTCCGGCGGCGGCGGCGGCGTCTACGACATGCGCAGCAGCAACTTCGCCAACTCGATTCTGGGCGAAGCCACGAAGCAGGCCGTGGCCATGATGACCCAGCAACTCAACGGCAACGCCGGACGCATTCAGGGCCGGGTGGTGACGGTGGATGGACTCGTGGCCGACGTCAACGGCAACACGCTGGTGCTGAACGTGGGCAGCCGCGCCGGAGTGAAGGTGGGCGACAAGCTCAGCATCCGGCGGATGTCGCGCGAGATCAAGGACCCGGCCACGGGCAAAGTCATCCGGCGCATCGAGCAGACGCTCGGCGAGGTGACCATCACCGAGGTGGACGAGCAGTCCGCCGTCGGCACTTTCAGCGGAGCGGGCGCGCCGAAAACCGGCGACACGGTGAAGAACGAATAACTGGCGGCATTCATGGCATACGAACCCGGCGACAGAGTAGGCGACTACCAGATTCTCTCCATCCTTGGCGCAGGCGGGATGGGCAAGGTATACAAGGTCCGCAACTGCATCTCCGATCGCGTCGAGGCGATGAAAATTCTCCTGCCGAACCTGGCGGAGAACAAGGAACTCGGCGACCGGTTCATGCGCGAGATCAAGCTGCAGGCGACGCTGAGCCATCCCAACATCGCGGCGCTGCACACGGCTCTGCACCACGAAAACCAGATGCTGATGCTGGTTGAGTTCGTGGAGGGCGTGGCGCTCGACGCGCTCATCCGCTCCGGCCCGCTGGCCCAGCGGAACGCCGTCGACTACATGGCGCAGGTGCTGGACGCGCTGGAGTACGCGCACGGCAAGGGCGTGATTCACCGCGACCTGAAACCCGCCAACATGATGCTGACGACGGCCGGCACGCTCAAGCTGCTGGACTTCGGAATCGCCAAGATGACCACCGACAGCAGCCTGACGAAGACGGGTTTCCTCGTTGGGTCGCTGCCCTACATATCGCCGGAGCAGATCGAGGGCGTGGCCGACATCGACGGTCGCACGGACATCTACTCGCTGGGCGTGACGCTCTACCAGGCCCTGACGGGCCAGGTTCCTTTCCAGGCGGAGAGCGAATATTCCCTGATGAGGAAGCACCTGCAGGAGGCGCCGGTGCCGCCGATGGCGGTGCTGCCAGGCGTTTCTCAGGCTCTGAACGACATCGTGCTGAAGGCGCTGGAAAAGAAGCGGGAACACCGCTATCAGCGCGCTTCTGAAATGGCGGCGGCGCTGCGCGGCATCCTTCAGGCTGGCGCGCCCGCGGGCCGCCCGGCCACGGCGGCCCCTCCTCCTCCACCGCCCGTGGCGGTGGCCCCCGTGCCTCCTCCGCCGGCGCCCGCGGCCTCGGCCTACGTGCCTCCGCCCCCCGCCTCAGCACCCGTGCCGGAGAGCAGGAAGTTCAGCAACCGCGGCCTATACATCGCGCTGGGCTCCGTGTTCACCGTCGTGCTGCTGGTGGCCGCCGCCACACAGTTGCCGAAGTTCATGGGAACGAACGCCTCCACGCCGCCCACCCCGGCGGAGGACCCCGCCGGCGGTCAGCCGCCCGTCACGGCCAATCCGGAACCGGCCGCCGTCCAGCCGCCCGCGGCGGAAGTGGTGCAGCCGCCCGAGGCTCCCGCTGCCGGAGTGGCGCAGGCCGGGACGCCGGCAGGCGCCGCTGCCCGGCCGTCCGAACCGCAGCGGAGCGGCGTGCGAACCGCACAGCCGTCAGGGCAGGCCGCTGGCGCGCGGCAGAGCTTCCAGCCGGCGGGCCGAGGTGAGACGGCGGTGAGCCGGCAAGCCCCGCCCATCCAGGCTCCCCCCAATCAGGCTCCGCCGCAAATGGCGCAGCCTGCCGCCTCCTCTGCCGCCGACGGCGCAGCCGCCTCGGCCGCCGCACTGGCGGAAGTCCGGGAGCAGATGATGCTTCTCGGCACGCGGGTCACCGCTGCTCAGGCCAGCCTGAACCGGCTCAAGCAGGAGCAGGCGAGGCAGGGTCTGGGGCTGCGCGGAGACATCGCCTCACTGGCCCAGCGCGCGGAGTATTACATGGACGAGTGCGAGGCGGCGGTGAAGCGGGGCGACGCCGCGGCCGCCAGGAAACACCTGAGTTCGGCTGAGCGGGACACCTCCAAGCTCGAGAGCTTCCTGGGCCGCTAGCCTTCAGCCCGGGTGTCCCTTGGCGATGTCGATGCCCAGGGTCAGGCAGGCGCGCAGGCGGTCAGGGACCGTGGCCGCGTCGCCGGGGATGGCGGCCAGGAACACCGCTCCGCTGGCCAGCCGCGCGTAGACGCCTTCGGGCGGGGGCACCACCTCTTCCGTGCCGGCCGTGGCGATGCTGCCGCCGCTGAAAAAGGCCGCCATCGCCAGCAGCCCGGGCGCGCTGTCGGGCCCCAGCGAGTTGGCCGTATCGAAGGCGGCGCGGCGGGATTCGTCGCCCGGCGCCCGCACCCACCGTTCAGCGGCGTCCAGCAGCGTTTTTCCGTGCGTCTCCGGCTCCGGCGGCGCCATTTTACGCAGGCACAGGCAGGCCCAGCCCACGCACTCGCGGGGCGGAAGCGCCGCGGCCAGAAAGCGAACCGCGTCTTGCAGCGCGCCCGCCGCCAGCAGTTTTTCCAGGAAGGAGCCGGCCGTGTCGGCCGGATCGAGAACTGCCCGGCCCGCCTCCTCCAGTTCGCAGGCAGCGGCGATCTCCGCCAGGGGCGCCGGTTTGATTCGTTGCAGAGTCAGTGCCATGGCATCCTCAGTTGATCATGGTCAGGCCGCCCTTGAGGATCAGCAGCCCGTCGCCTTTCACCTGCGACATGGGCGACTTGGCCTCCAGCATGGCGGTACCTTCGATCTTGATCATCATGCCCTTGATCGTGACGCCCATCTGGTCGATCTTGATGCTGCTGGATCCCACCTTCAGCTCGATGGACTGCATCGCTTCGGTGGTAGACTTGCCCAGGTCGATGTTGATGGAGTCGTTCCCCATTTTGATCTTCGAGGAACGGTTGCCCATGTCGAGCGTGAT
>DAHVTI010000535.1 GCA_027324255.1 Bryobacterales bacterium
CGGCCCTGGACCGGCCCCCGGCCCGGGACAGGACGGACTCTTTATCGGCCCTGGACCGGCCCCTGGCCCGGGACAGGACGGACTCTTTATCGGCCCTGGACCGGCCCCCGGCCCGGGTCAGGACGGCTTGTTGATCGGCCCTGGACCGGCCCCCGGCCCGGGACAGGACGGACTCTTTATCGGCCCTGGACCGGCCCCTGGCCCGGGACAGGACTAGTAGGTATCATTCCGAGTATGCCCGCGAAGGCCCGGCAGCCCGAAAGGGTTACCGGGCCTTCTCCATCCAAGGCGGCCGGGAGCAAATTCTGGCGAATCCCGCAGCGCCTTTGATATAGTGAAAGAGACTCGGCGCTATCGTCTAAGGGTTAGGACGGAGCCCTCTCAAGGCTCAAATACGGGTTCGAATCCCGTTAGCGCTACCATCAGCCCCTGTCTCCACCCAGTCGGGTGAACTTCCCCTGAGTTTAGTCTTTCAGGACCCGTGTGTGTGGCGATTGGCGGGCACAAAACGGGCCGGATGTGGGCGACGGCAGGCCCGGCGGGATGAGGTAGCATGAATGATGGCCGCGCGGGGGAGGGAGGAGTAGGAGCCCGCCGGCGCTGCCACGCGGTCGTTCTGCGAATCCCGTCATGCGCGCACTTCCACTGGCCCAGAGGCTGCTGCTGGTCTCGATCCTGCTGAACATCCAGGGGCCGCTGCGCGCGGACGAAGCGGAGCCGATCGATTTCTCGGAGTTGACGAACTTCCTGCGCCAGAACATGGCGCCGGTGCTGCCGGGCGGGTTCACGCTGACGCTGGCGCGCGACGGGGCGGTGCTGTACGAGTTCACTTCCGGCGGCGTGGGACCGCGGCGGGCGGTGGCGGCGGCGTCGGCCTCAAAGTGGTACACGGCGGCCGTAGTGCTGGCGCTGGCCGATGACGGCGCGCTATCGCTGGAGGACCCGGCGGGCAAGTATCTGCCGAAGTTCAGCGGCGAGCAGGCGCAGGCCACCATCGCGCAGATGCTGAGCCACACGTCGGGGCTGCAGGGGGGAGAAGCCTGCATCGGCACGAAGACGCTGACGCTGGGCGAGTGCGTGGACCTGATGGCGGGCACGCCGCTGCAATTTGCGCCGGGCACGGCCTTTGCCTACGGAGCGGCGTCGATCAACGCGGCCGGGCGCATCGCGGAGATCGCCGGAGGCAAGAGCTGGGACGCGCTGTTCGCGGAAAAGATCGCCGGGCCGCTGGAGATGACCTGCACGACGTTCGGCGGGGGGGCGGAGGCCTCCTATCCGATCCTGAGCGGGGGCGTGGTGACGTGCGCGGAGGACTACACGCGGTTCCTGGAGATGATCGCCAACCGCGGGGTGTACCGGGGACGGCGCGTGCTGAGCGCGACGGCGGTGGCGGAGATGCAGCGGCCTAGAAGCGTGGGGCTGCGGCTGCGCGAGAGCCCCTACTCGCCGTTCTTCCGGCAGGAACCGGCGCTGGCGAGCTGGAGCTACGGCGCGGGAGAGTGGGTGGAGCGGAGAAGCGCGGCGCAGGAGCCGCTGGAGGTGAGCTCGCAGGGCGCGCTGAGCTTCAGCCCGTGGGTGGACCTGGAGCGGGACCTGACCGGGGTGCTAGCGGCGCAGGACGGCTGGAACGCGGTAGTGCCGGCCTACCTGCGCATGAAAGAGCTGATCCGGCGGCTGGTGCCGGCGCCGGCGGTGAGCCACATCGGGGTGAAGAACGCGGCCAGCGAGCGGACGACGGCGCTGGCGCCGGGCCTACTGGTGAGTATCGCGGGCCGGGGCCTGGGTCCGGAGGAGCAAGTGGTGGCGGAGACGCCGGAGTTGCCGCTGGAGCTGGCGGGCACGCGCGTGCTGGTGGACGGCGAGCCGGTGCGGCTGCTGTCGGTGAGCGGCGGGCTGATCCGCGCCGTGATGCCGGACGAACTGCCCGAGGCGGCGGTGCGACTGGAGGTGGAGCGGGATGGGGCGGGCGTGGCGGCGCTGACGATGCCGGTGGACGAGGCGGCGCCGGCGCTGATCCGGGGTGCGGTGGAAAACGAGGACGGGACGTGGAATAACCCGCTGAACCCGGCGCGGCCGGGGAGCACCATCACGGTTTACGGCACGGGCGCGGCCGGGGCGTTCCGGCCGGAGTTCTCCATCGGCGGGCAGGCGGCGGAGGTGGTGGAAGCGGGACCGGCGCTGGAGCAGAGCCCGGGGATCTTCCGGGTGGTGGCACGTGTGCCGGATGACATTGCCCCGAGTGCCACGGCAGCGTTGGAGCTGCGGCTGGGACGCGCGCGGAGCCAGACGGGAGTGAGCTGCGCGGTGGGGGAGCCGGCAGCGGCGGTGTTCCCGGTGGTGCCGCGGTAGGGCTCAGCGCACGCCGAGGATCCAGCCTTCGCACTTAGCGGTGTCGCACTGTTCGGGGGTGAGGCGGGGCTGGAGGTAGTCGAGCAGCGTGCCGCCGGAATCCTGTTGCTGGAGCCAGGCGGCGGCGGCAAAGGCATCGTGCTGATCGGGGGTGAGGCCGGCGGCGGGGAAGGACTCCCGGTAGAGCGACGGGTAGACCTCGGCGACGACGGACCGGCCGGAGGGGATCTGCCAGCCGTCGAAGGGCCAGAAGTGGAGGCTCGGGCCGAGGGTGCGGCGGAGCTGGAGCAGCCAGGGGAGGCCGGCGTGGGTGGACTTGGCGACGGAGCCGGGCACGTCGAAGTGGAAGACGGACTTAGCGCCGCAGCGGAGCTCGGCCAGACGGCGCCAGCGCGGGCTGCCGGTGCGTTCCGCGCCGCGGCCGGAGATGCCGTCGCGGACGAAGTCCACATACATGAAGTCACTGGCTGTGGGCCAGTGGCGGCAGAAGTCGTCGAGGAAACGGTCCCAATCCAGGAGGCCGTACCGGTCGAAGTAAGCGCGGGGGAACGAGAAGCCGTGGTCGATGCCGGCAAGGGTGGGGACGGGTTCGGCAAGCACGCCTTCGAGCCAGAGGGCGAGGGCGCGTCGGGTCCAGTATTTCTTGAAGCCGGGCGGAGGGGGGACTTCGACGGGCGGGGCCCCCGCGCCTGCGATGTAGACGCGGAGACCCCTGAGGCTGGAGTCCGCTGTTTCGGCGCCGGAGTAGTCGATGCCGACGTAGCGCTCGAAGCGGGGGGCGGACGGCAAGCGGAGGCCCCTATCGGATCATCGAGCCGGCCATGGGCGAGAGGATCATGTTGGAGATGTTGGAGACGATTTCGCCGTCGCTCAAGCCGGGGGTGGAGGCGAGCTTTCGCCATTCGGGGCTGGTGGCGAAGGAGCGCCAGTTGGCCTCTCGGGCGGCAAGGTTGTCGAAGGCCACCATGTAGGTGAGGTTGGGCATGCGAGGGCCGGCGATCATCTCGCCAAAAAACACGGGCAGCAGGTTATGTTTGCGGAAGATTTCGATCTCTCCGTTTTCGAACATGCCGATCTTCGTCGCCAGAGAGGTCGGCGTGTTTGACTCGTAGGTCCGGATCTCAAAGATCCGGGCCGGGCGCTGGGCTTCGCCGGGCGGCACCTCGATGGCGGGGAAGCCGCGGAAACCGCGGAGCAGTTGGACTTCCATGCGCTGGTAGGGCAGATTCGCGTTCTGCACCAGTGCGCCCGCCGCGGCGGTGTAGGCCTGATCCGCGTTCAGCTTCTCGTAGCACTGACTGAACTCTGCCAGTCCTGCATGTTGCGCCACCATCAGGAGGAAGGGCGCTTCGGGCGCGATGGAACTCGCGAACAGTCCGACGGGGCCGGCACCGCAGCGCTGTAGCGCGGGAACGGCGATCTTGCCGAGGAAGCCGGCAAGCCGGGCGCGCTGGTTGTCGAGGGTGTTGCGGAGTTGGAAGTAACGCAGTTCGAGGATGGCCGGGGACTTGGTTTGAGATGGTGGTTGCATGTTGGCGAGAAGGGGAGCGCCGGCGGCGCCGGCCACGAAATTACGGCGTTGCATGATGGCCGTGATTCTATCGCAACGCCTGGACGCGTGCGGGGTGGACGGCGCCGAAGCGGCGGTCGCGGGCGCGGAAGTCGTCGAGGGCGGCGCGGACGCCGGATTCGGTGAGGTCGGGCCAGGCGACGTCGAGGAAGCTGAACTCGGCGTAGGCGCACTCCCAGAGGAGGAAGTCGCTGAGGCGCTGCTCACCGCTGGTGCGGATGAGGAGATCGACGTCGGGGCCGAGAGCGGCATGGAAGGAGGCGCGGTCGCGGGCGCCGGAGGCGGCGGCGCGGAGGATGGCTTCGCGGGAGGAGTAGTCGACGGCGACGCGGAGGCGGAGGCGGGAGCCGGCGCTGGTGGCGGCCTCGGTCTCCTCGATGAGGGAGACGAGGGGGCCGGGGAGGCGGTCGCGGCGGCCGATAACCTCGAACTTCACGCCCTGGCGGCGGAGCTTATCGGCCTCCTGACGCATGTAGCGGGCGAAGAGGCGGAAGAGGCCGGCGACTTCGTCCTGGGGCCGCTTCCAGTTGTCAGCGGAGAAGGCGTAGAGGGTGAGGGTTCCGATGCCGAGGCCGGGGGCGGCTTCGACCATGCGGCGGACGGTTTCGGCGCCGGCGCGGTGGCCGGCGAGGCGGGGCCAGCCACGGGCCTGGGCCCAGCGGCCGTTGCCGTCCATGATCATGGCGACGTGGAGGCCGTCGAAGGAGCGCTCAGGCACGATTCCCCCGCATGGCCACGACGAGGGCCTCCATGTGGTCGAGGTAGCGCTCGAGGGCCTTGCGGCCCGAGGAGGTGAGGCGGTATTCGGTTTTCGGCATGCGTCCTTCGAAGGACTTTTCGCAGTGGATGTAGCCGGCCTCCTCCAGCTTGCGGGCATGGACGCTCAGGTTGCCGTCGCTGGTCTCGAGGAGCTTTTTCAGATCGGTAAAAGAGAGGGTGGGGGCGGCGGCGAGAGCGCTGACGATGCCGAGGCGGAGCTTCTCGTGGATGAGGCGGTCGAGCTGGGGGATGTCGTTGTGGACAGCGGACAGGCGCCGGTTTTCCGCGCCGTTGTTATCGAGTTTGCGAGCGGCTCTAGCCACCGTACCTCCTGTAGATCCAGAAACCGAACACGATATGGAGACCGCCGAAGCCGGCGGCGAGGGGCAGGTCCCGGAGCGGCGCGGGGGTGAGGAACGCCACCAGGCCGAGGGCGAAATAGGCGAGGCCCATGGAGGGGACGATGCTGACGGAATAGGCGCCGGCCGAGATGATGCCGACGCCGTAGAGGAGCAGCCAGGCGGCGGCGAGGACGTTGAGCAGGCCGGCGTGGAAGAGAGGCCAGGTGAGGAGGGCGCCGACGAGGAGGGGCGGGGCGAAGGCCAGGGCGAACTTGCGTCCGGCGGCGGTCCACAGGGGGGTGCCGCTGCGGCGTGCCTTGTGGGCCATGGAGAGCGCGCCGATGGCTCCGGCGACGACGACTTCCGAGCACCAGACGGCGAGCCAGGACTGGGGGTCGGGCTGGCGGGAGGCGAGCCAGGCGGCGGGCAGGGCGGTGAGGCCCATGGCGATGCCGCCGAGGCCGGGGACGGCGGTGAAGGAGCCGGCGCGCTCCATGGCGGAGCGGATGAAGCGGATATCGGCGATGGCGTGATGGTCGAGGCGGATCGGCGCTACTTTGCCCACGCGTATCAGTAAAACACAAGTCCTGAGTAGCGTCAAGTACTTTTCCATACAAAGGACAAAGCGGATCCTGGACCGAGGCCGCAGTCCGGCGGCGGCTTTCTGATGTCCCCCACAGGCCGCCGGGCGCTGCGCTGAGCGTCCGGGGCCTGGAACTTACGCGCACCATCATGCGCCTGAACAAGACGCCGGCGAAACTGACGAACGGCCCCGAGTTCCTGGGCGAATAGTTTTACTTCATCACGGCGCTGGACAAGCCGATCCAGGCAACAGCGATTCTGAATCCAGAGAAGAACGGCTACAATCTCACCGAAGCATTCAAAGACAACGTGGGGCCGGACTATGTGGGCGCGCGGCGCCGCCATGCCGGCGGGGCAGCGCAGGCAACTGATGGACCTCATGTGGGGAACATGGCCGAAGGGCACGCGCGGGTAAAGATGGACGAGGTGCGGCGCCACATCGAACGGACCGGTTTCGCCTGGATCGGCGGCTGCGATTCCAACAGCGCGCCCTACCACCGCATGCACAGCCCGGTGATTGAGTTCGACCACCAGAGGCCGGCCAACCTGAGGAAGCCGTCCGAGAATCCGGCGCTGCCGGCACGGCGGCACATTCACACGGCGGTTCGCACGCCGAATGGCAACGAGTACGGGAACGACTTGCCGAGACAGCACTCCCTGGCGCACCCGCACGCCTGAGGATGGCCGGGAGATCAGAATCCGTCTTCGTCGTCGTCGTAGCCCATGGCCCGGCGGCGGGCCGACAAGGCCTGGGCCAGGAACTGCTGGCTGTGCAGGGAACTCTGATTGCCTTGCCAGGACATGTTGCCGCGGTCGACGCCGAGCTTCATGCCGTCGGTGAGCGGCGTCTTCGGCAGCAGGTTCTGATAGTCAGGCCGGATGGCGAGGCCGCCGTACTCGATGCGCAGCCGGTTCTCTGTGAAATCCATGAAGGAGTAAGGCGGGAGTCCGACGGTCATCGCCTCCTCCTCCCAGCCGTAATGGAAGAGGACCATGCCGGTGACGACGCGCCAGGCGTGGATGAGCTCGTGGCCCAGCGCGATGCCGGGCGGCCGGTGCTGCCAGTTGTGCGACATCGGTAGGTATGTTTTGTGCGCGGGGCTGAGGTTGTCGCGAAGGTGGTTGAAGACCACGTGGCAGGGGCAGCCTTTGCCGTGGGTGAGGAAGTGGTAGAGGTAGGATTTCAGGCGGGCGTCGACGACGGGGGGGATGGGCTTCTTCCCTTTTTCCATGAGAGACAGATCGGAGGGCGTGACGCCAACCAGACGAGCGACCGCGTCTCTTTTCAAAAACTTCGGTCTGGGCTTGCCGATGCCGAAGAATTTCTGGAGCTTGGACCGGCCGCTGGTGTCCTGGCTGGAGCGGTCGAGAACGTCCTGCAGCTCGGTGGTGCCATCGGTGTACCGTGTTTCGAAGGGCTTGACCATGGCGAGGCCAGGATCGTCACCGCCCTGGTAGTTGCCGCCGGTGGCGTCCCAGGTGCGGTAGATCTCCACCTCGTGGCCGCTAGCGTCGATAGCGGCCAGGAGTGCGGCGCCGACGCTGGTCTTCTTGAGCGCGTTGAGCCAATCCCGGGTGGCATTGACAAATTCGGTAGCTTTGGCGGGATTGAGCGCCAGGATGTTGTGGGTTTTCCGCCGCGCACCCTTGATCAGGATGCCCGAACTGTATTGCAGATGCATTACTCCTCCTACAGGTCCGCATGCATTCTCCTACGGAAGAAGAATACTATCAGACCTTCTGCACTGAATATAGGGGGCGCAAGCAGGAACGCTGATGCGAGGGCTGGGGGAGAGGCGGCCTGGCGAGAGCAGGGGGAGTTGGAGGCGCGGGCCGGAATCGAACCGGCGAATAAAGGTTTTGCAGACCTCTGCCTTACCACTTGGCTACCGCGCCCGGTAACGGTGAGTACCCTTCTACTATAACCCAGCGGACCTTTTCGGACGAAGGCGGCGTCTACAATGGTGAACGTGCCCCGGTGTTACCTCATAGGCTTGGCCCTGCTGTGCGCGGCGCAGGCGCAGACGACGCGCATCCTGCCGCTGAAGGAGGTGCGCGCGGGGATGGTGGCGACGGGGCGCACGGTGTTCGCGGGCGGGCGGGTGGAAGAGTTCCGCTGCGAAATTCTGGGTGTGCTGGAGAACGCGGGGCCGAAGCAGTCGATCATCCTGGCGCGGCTGTCGGGAGGCCCGCTGGCGCAGACCGGAGTGCTGCAGGGGATGAGCGGGAGCCCGGTGTACTACGAGGGGCGGCTGCTGGGGGCGGTGGCGCTCTCCTTCCCCTTCTCGAAAGAGCCGGTGGCGGGAATCCGGCCGATTGAAGAGATGCTGGCAAACGATCCGGCGCCGAGGCGGGCGGCACGATTGCAGGATCCGTTCCAACCGGCCTCGGCGCTGCCGGCGCGGCAGGAGCTGCAGGTGGGCCCGTCGAAGCTGGTGGAGATTTCCACGCCGTTCTGGCTGACGGGCTTCACGCGGGCGGCGGTGGAGTATTTCGCGCCGGCGCTGCGGGCGGCGGGGCTGGAGCCGGTGCAGGGCGTATCGGGGGGAGGGCGGCCGGTGACGCCCGCCGCGCCGCCGAAGCTGGAGCCGGGCGCGATGATCAGCGTGCAACTGATTACGGGCGACATGGCGGTGGGGGCGGACGGGACGGTGACGCACGTGGACGGGCGGAAGGTGTACGCCTTCGGCCACCGCTTCCTGGCGACGGGCGACACGGAGATGCCGTTCGCGCGGGCCGAGGTGCTGACGCTGCTGCCGAGCATCAATTCCTCCTTCAAGATCTCGACGCCGCGGGAGTGGATGGGCTCGATCACGCAGGACCGCAACACGGCCATCGCGGGGGAACTGGGACGCCAGGCCAACCTGCTGCCGGTGGCGGTGAAGGTGCGCAGCCGGGGGCCGGGGGCGCGGGTGTGGAGCTACCGGATGAACATGGTGCAGGACCGGCTGTTCACGCCGCTGCTGCTGCAGATGGCGATTTTCTCGGCCATCGACGCGACGGAGCGGACCACGGGGTTGAGCACGATCGTGCTGCACGGGCGCATGCAGGTGGCGGGGGCGGGGACGATTCCGTTCGACAACCTCTATTCGGCGGAGATGGGCGCGCCGCAGCAAGCGGCGGCGGCGATTGCGGCGCCGGTGGCGGCGGTGCTGCAAAGCGGCTTCGAGGGGATGGCGATGCAGTCGCTGGACCTGGACCTGGAGATCTCGGACCAGAAGGGGCAACTGCAACTGGACGGGGTGTGGCCGTCGCGGCGCGAAGTGCGGCCGGGTGAAGAGGTGGAGATCACGGCGCTGTATACGGGGGACCGCGGCGTGGAGATGACGCGCAAGGCGAAGTACCGCGTGCCGGTAGGGGCGCCAACGGGGCCGCTGTATTTCACGGTGACGGACGGGCCGAATTCGAACCTGGCGGAGTACCGGCAGTTTCTGCTGGCGCCGCCGCGGTCGCCGGAGCAGTTGAAGGGGTTCCTGCTGGGGCTGAGGCCGAACGACCGGCCGTACGTGCGGGTGTGGCGGACGCAGCCGACGCTGCAGGTGCAGGGGGAGAACCTGCCGGCGCCGCCGTCGTCGATGGCGGCGGTGCTGGGCAAGACGGCTTCGCAGCAGGCCAACTCGCTGGTAGAAGAGCTGAGGATGGCGCCGGCCGCATATCTTTTTTCGGGCTCGAAAACGATTCAGGTGGAAGTGAAGGAATGACCGCCGTGTGCAGACTCATCGCCGGCCTTGCGGCCGCGGCAACGCTCGCCTGGGGCGGATCTTCCGCCGCGTGGGAGACCAATACTTTTCAGGACTTCGTGAAAGGCCGGTTCAGCGGCGTGTCGCTGACGCGCGACGGGCGGCTGACTTTGGCGCCGGCGCTCGAGACGCTGGCCTCGACGGGGGAAGCGGGGGTGTGGAGCGTGGTGGCGGCGGCGGACGGCACGCTGTACTACTCGACGGGCCACCGCGGGCGCGTGTATCAACTGAAGCCGGGCGGGCAGCCCACGCTGCTGTGGACATCGCCGCTGCCGGAGGTATTCGCGCTGGCGCTGGACAAGGGCGGGCGGCTGTACGCGGCGACGTCGCCGAAGGGCCGGATCTACCGCATCGAGAACGGCAAGGCGGAAGAGTTCTTCAACCCGGCCGCGACCTACGTATGGGCGCTGGCGGTGGGGCCGGACGGGTCGCTGTACGCGGGCACGGGCGACCAGGGGCGGATCTGGCGGATCGGGGCGGACGGCAAGGGGCAGGTGTGGTACGACACGGGGCAGACGCACGTGACGGCGCTGGCGCTGGACGGGCGGGGCCGGCTGCTGGCGGGCACGGAGCCGAACGGGATCCTGTACCGCATCGAGGCGCAGAACAAGGCGTTCGTGCTGTACGATTCGAGCCTGCCGGAGATCCGGTCGATCGTGGCGGCGCGGGACGGCTCGCTGTACGTGGGGGCGCTGGGGGGAACGCTGGCGCAGAAGCAGGCGCAGGCGGCGTCGTCGGCGGCGGCGGCGCAGCCCGCGGCCGGCATGGTGACGACGACGATCACGGTGACGGCAGACGCGGACGGGGCGGCGCAGACGGGCGTGGATCTGAAGCCGAAGCCGGAGCAGGCCAAGCCGGCCTCGGGCACGACGGAGATGCCGCCGGCGGCGCCGGTGGTGGACCTGAGCGCGGAGAAGGCAGCGATCTACCGGGTGTGGCCGGACCAGACGGTGGAGACGCTGTGGTCTTCGAAGGAAGAGAACGTCTACGACCTGGCGGTGCGGGCGGCGGACGTGTTGTTTTCCACCGACCAGCGGGGGCGCATCTACCGGCTGTCGGCGGACCTGAAGGCGGCGCTGCTGGTGGAAACTTCGGAGGGCGAGACGACGCGGCTGCTGGAAGCCGGCGGGGGCGTGGTGGCGGCGACGAGCAACCTGGGCAAGCTGTACCGGCTGAACGGGGGGGCGGCGCCGGCGGGCGCCTACGAATCGCCGGTGCACGACGCGGGCAACGCGGCGCGCTGGGGGCGGATGGACTGGCGCGCGGAGGTGGGAGCGGGCAAGCTGTCGTTCCGCACTCGGTCGGGGAACTCGGCGCGGCCGGACGGCACGTGGAGCGACTGGTCGGCACCGATCTCCGCCGCGACGCAGGCGGCGATTACGAGCCCCAACGCGCGCTACATCCAGTGGAAGGCGGAGCTGGCGCCGGGCAGCGGGGCGGCTCCGATCCTGGACTCGGTTTCGCTGAGCTACCAGCCGCGCAACGGCCGGCCGGTGGTGCGGAGCATCCAGGTGACGCCGCAGTGGGCGGCGGCGCAGGCGAAGACGGCCGCGCCGACGGCCCAGGCGCCGGTGGCGTACAGCATCACGGTGACGGATTCGGGCGACGCGGGCAGCGGCACGAGCGCGGGGACGCCGACGCAGACGGTGTCGCGGAGCGGATCGCCGCAGCTCTACATCACGTGGCAGGCGGACGACCCGGACGGCGACAAGCTACTCTACAACGTCTACTACCGGGCCGAGGATGAGCGCGAATGGAAGCTGCTGAAGCCGGACCTGGCGGAGAACACGCTGCTGCAGGACGCCGAGGTGTTCGCCGACGCCCGGTACCTGTTCCGCATCGTGGCGTCGGACCGGGCGGCGAACAGCCCGGCGGCGGCGTACGAATCCGACCTGGTCTCGCAGCCGGTGCTGATCGACCAGACGCCGCCGCACGTGAGGCTACGCGCGCCGCGGCGCACGGCAACAGGCATCGAGATCGATGTGGACGCGAGCGACGAGGCGTCCGCGCTGCGGCGGGCGGAGTACTCGCTGAACGGCGCGCCGTGGCGGCTGGTGGACCCGGCGGACGGCATCGCGGACAGCCGCACGGAGCGGTTCACGATTGCGCTGCCGGCCAAGGCGGGCGAGCAGTCGGTGGTGGTGCGGGTGTTCGATTCGGCGGGCAACCCGGGGCTGGCGCGGCTGGTGCTGCGCTGACAGGCGGCGCGGGGGTCAGGCCGGCGGAGCGGCGGTGAGCGACTGGCGCACGGCCCGGGCGAGCTCGCTCACGCGGAATGGCTTGCGCAGCAGGGAATCGCCGCGGCCGGATTCGCTGAGGCGCATCTCGGCGCCGCCCCAATAGCCCGACATGAAGAGCACTTTGAGCCGGGGGAATTCGAGGCGGGCGAGGCGAGCCAGCTCGAAGCCGCCGAGGCCGGGCATCACGACGTCGGTCAACAGCAGGTCCGCGGGACGGCCGCCGCGCAGGAGGTCGAGCGCCTCCTGGGCGGAGGCGGCCTGCACGACGCGATAGCCGAAAGAGCGCAGCGCATGGGCGGTGAACTGGCGCACGTCCGCCTGGTCCTCGACCAGCAGGATGGACTCGGAGCCGCCGGCCGCGGGCGCTCTCGCGGGCGGGGGCTCCTCGACTGGGCGGGCGCCGGCGGCGGGCAGCTCGATGCGGAAGATGGTGCCTTGGCCCGGCGCGCTGCGCACTTCAATGCGGCCGCCGGACTGGGCGACGATGCCGTGTACGGTGGCGAGGCCGAGGCCGGTGCCCCTGCCCTGATCCTTGGTGGTGAAGAAGGGCTCGAAGATGTGGGACTGCGTCTCGATGTCCATGCCGGCGCCGATGTCGGCTACGGTGAGGCGGACTAGGCTGGCGTCTTCGGAGGCGGCCACGCCGACGGTGAGCCTGCC
>DAHVTI010000552.1 GCA_027324255.1 Bryobacterales bacterium
GGCGGGCACGTTGAGCTTGGCGGCCATCAGGGCGCGGCGGAAGTTGCGCACCTTGGTGGAGTAGCCGTTGGTGATCTGGCGGTCGAAGGAGGCGATGGCGGCGCTGCCGTCGAAGGTCATGCCGCGGCGGCGGAAATGGGCGGCGCCGGTGAGGCACCAGACATCGTCGACGATGACTGAGGTAGTGCGGATGAAGGCGGTGCGGCCGGGAAAGCCGACGGGGTGGAAGAGGAGGACGCGGTCCTTGGCGGCGGCCTGGAGTATGCCGAGGGCTTCCATGCGGGCCTGGTAGTGCTGGCGGTGGAAGGTGCGGAACTTGTCGGAGAAATCGGAGAAACGCGGGGTGCAGCCCACGACGAGGAGGTTGGGGTGGGCGGTGAGCCGGTTGGCGAGCTCGGCCACGAGGTCCACCTCGTAGCTCTTGGGAGAGCCGGGAGGATTGGGCCGGGCGGTGCGGGCGAACTGGGGGGACTCGATGTAGACGAGCTCGCGAGCCTCGGCGAAGGCGCGGCGGAGGGACCACTGGACGTCGCGGAAGCCGTTCTTGGCGGCGAAGAACTCGCGCCGGACCTGGCGCTGGAGGCGCGGCTCGTTGTCCACGGTGATCATGTTGGTGGGCGGCGCGGGCAGCAACATGGCGGAGGCGGCGTCCTGGATGAGCTGGTTGAGGGTGAAGCCGGGGGGAGGAGTAGAGAGGCTGGAGAGCCAGGAGGTTTCGCAGCCCTTGGCGACGGTTTCGAGCAGGACGCCGGTGCCGGTGTTGGCGGTATTGGCGGCGTCGGAAGGCTCGTCGAAGTTGTCGCCGGCCATCAGAAAGACCCAGCCGGGGCTCATGCCGCCGCCGGGGAGCGGGCGGGGGATGAGGGACTGGGCGCGTTTGGCGGCGTGGAGGGCGAGATCGTAGGCCAGGGCGCCGGTGACGGCGACGCCGGGGGCGTGAACGTCGGGGCCGGCGGGGTTGCCGGGGTTGCCGGGGTTGCCTTCGGCGTGGAGAGCGGAGCGGGATTCGGCACCCCAGCGGGCGCCGCTGAGCACGGCCTCCCAGAGGAGGGAGCCGGCGGGCTGGGCGGCGGGGCCGGTGGTGCCGGTGGCAGCGACGGTTTCGTGGCGTGCCATGGTGGGCAGGCGCGGGGCCTGGCGGGGGGCAGGCTCGGAGGCCAGGCTGATGGCGAGATCGATGAGGTTGGCCGGAGGAGCGGCGGGCGGCGTAACGGTGGTGGGAATGCCGAACAGGGGGGATTCGGCGACGCCCTGCTGGGTGGGGGGCATGATGCCCATGACGTTGGCGGCGGCGGGTCCGAAGAAGGGGCTGGCCGGGGCAGCGACGGGTCCGGCGGCGACGTTGACGGCCACGGCGCCGGTGAGGCGGCGGCGGCCGAGGCGCGGAGCGACGACGATGTCCATAGTGAGGACGGCCGGATTGGGCAGCGGCTGAGCGGCGCCGAGGTTGAAGGGATTGCGGAGGAAGATGCTAGTGGGATTGGCTCCGTTGACGATGGCGGAGCCGCCGTCGCCGCGGACGAAGGAGGGCTCGGAGCCGTTAATGGAGGCGATTTCGACGAACTGGCGGGGGAAGATGCGGATGGTGGCGCCGTCGGGGGCGGCGCCGCCGGCGACAGTGACCACGACGTCGTTGGCGCCCGAGAAAGCCGCGGTGACGTTGGCCGGGGAGAGGGCGACGGGCGGGGCGGGAAACGCGGCGTTGGTATTGGGCAGAGGGAAGGCGGGCCAGTGGGCGTTGGGGCCGAGCTGATTGGGGGTGAGCAGGGTCTGGTCGATGACGGGAGAGACGGCCAGGATCATGCTCTGGGAGGGGCGGTTGAGGATGCGGGCGGCCTCGGCGAGGGTATCGGGGCCGTCGGTGAGGTAGTCGATATCGACGAGGTCGCGGACGGCGGGGAGAAGGTCGGAGGGGATGGTCTGGTCATCGGGCGCGACACCGAGGACGGTGGAAGCGGTGCGATTGCCGAGGAGGTACCACGGGGTGTCCACGACCATGACGCGGTAGAAGCGGCGGGCGATGGCGCCGGCGGCGAGAGCGGGCGGAGCGATGGCGGCGGCGCCGAGAGTACCGTTGGCGGCGAAGCCGAAGCGGAGCGGCGTGGAGGCGTTGTTGGCGGCGATCTGCGAGCCTGGGGCGAGAGTGATGAGGCTGCCGGCGACGGGCGTGTTGCCGGGGTTGGTGACGAGGCCGGCGCCGGGGGAGGCGATGTGCGGCGGGTTGCCGTGGGGGTCGATGAAGTGAACGAGGTCGCCGGTGGCGAGGCCGACGATGCCCTGAACGCCGCCGGGGCCGTTGGCGGCGGCGGTGACGGCCGCGGGGAGCAGGCCGGGGAAGGCGGTGAGGAGATCGGCGAAGAGGCCGGCGACGTAGATGGGATCGAGGATGAAGCCGCGGTGGTCGTGGAATGAGATGGCGCCGGTGGCGTCGTCGATGACTTCGTCGGGGCGATACCAGCGGGAGGCGCGGAAGCCGGCGGCGCCGCGGACGACCAGGGTGGCGGGCAGAGGGAGAGTGAGGGGCTGGCCGGGGGCGGCGTAGCGCGAGGCGCAGACGGTCTGCAGGCGCTGGAAGGCCTGAGGGTGGAGGCGGAAGACGGTGCAGTGGACGTTGAGGGGGGTGCCGTCGGCGTTGTAGAACTC
Organism: Bryobacterales bacterium; assembly: GCA_027324255.1. Taxonomy (GTDB): domain Bacteria; phylum Acidobacteriota; class Terriglobia; order Bryobacterales; family Bryobacteraceae; genus Paludibaculum. Next base: position 2,644 of record DAHVTI010000552.1, read on the forward strand.
GCTGGAGCGCTGGGCGGGGGTGAGGCGGAGGGTGACGTTGTCGCCGGCGCTGAAGTGCTGCTTGGAGGCGCCGAGGGCGCCGCGCACGACGGTGAGGGTGTCGCCGGTGCGGGCGGTGCATTCGACCACTTCCTGAACGCTGCCGGAACTGTTGGAGAGAGTGAGGAGCACGCGGCCGCCGACGGTAGGCGCGGGGAAGGCGCCGCCGGTGCCGGGGGCGAGAGTGACGGTGGTGGCGATGGCGGTGCCCATCAGCTCAGCGGCGAGGGCGGAGGAGGCGGCGGCGAAGGCGTTTTCGCGGATGCCGAGGAAGGGGGCGCGGATGTTGACGGAGAGGTTGAGGGTGAGGGCGCTCGAGTCGTAGTCGGAAGCGGCGGGGGAGGCGTCGGCCCAGCGCGAGCCGAGGGCGACGGTGGTGAGGCCGAGAGCGGCGAGCCCGTTGTTCCGCAGGCTCTGCTGCACGGCATTCGGGGTCAGTGTCGTGATGGTAGTGGTGGCCATGGCGGATCAACTCGGAAGCTGGACGTGTTCGACGACGCGGCCGTCGGGGGCGCTGAGGCGGACGGCGATTTGCGTGAAGGGCACGCGGACGAAGGCGTAGTAGGTGTACTCGGGACCGGCGCCGGGCATGCGGCGCAGGCGGAGCGGGTCGGCGCCGGGAGGAACGGGGCCGGGCTCATCGAGCGGCACGGCATCGAGCGACATCTGCTGGATGATGGGCGGCTGCGGGATGTTCCAATTGCCGAACTTCTTGGGCGGCCGGAAGACGGTGACGCGCAGGGTGTAGACGCCAGGGTCGATGGGGGTGTCGCTCTTCCAGGAGAGCATGGCGCCGGGCGGGTTGAGGCTCTTCTTGAGGACGAAGCCGCCAAGGACGGGATCGGGAAGGATGTGGCCGGGGTGGATATTGGCGAAGACCTCGGAGGAGCGGCCGAGGGGGTCCGTGATGCGGACGGTGATATCGACGGCGTCGTTCAAATCGGCGCGGCGAATGATGGCGCGGTACTGGACGGGCTTGGTGGCGTCGATGCGCCAGGCGGCGGAGCCGGTGGGGGGCTGGGCGGTGGCGAGATCGGAGAGCGGCCCGTCAAAGGCGAGCAGGGGCGCTTCGTCGGGCGGCGCGCCGACGCGGCGGGCGCGGATGGAGAGGGTGTGGGGGCCGAGCGGCGTCTTTTTGACAGGCGCGGCGCTGGTCCACTTGAGCAGGACGTCGGGGGGCGCAGTGCCTGGCCACTCCATGTCGATGCCGGAGAGGTCGGGCGGAGTGGAGGGCGGGATGACGACCCAGGCGGCGGTGCTGGCGGGCGAGCGGGCGGCGAGGGTGCCGCGGAGAGGATCGTCGCCGGACCAGGCGACGGCGCGATACCAGACGCGCTTCCAGGAGCCGGAGGGCGTTTCAGCGCCGGTGGCGAGAGTAATGTGCGGGCCGAGGGCGTCGGCGACCTGAACGATCTGCCAGCCGGGGGTGGAGGGATCGAGGGTGAGGACGGGCGGCCCCATGGTGTCGAGCTCGCGGGCGGCGTCGTCCACGCGGACGCGGTGGAGGTCGATGCGGTGGACGCGCGGGCCCTGGCGGGTTTCTACGCGGATGCGGGAGCGGTAGATGCCGGGGTCGACGGAGTGGTCGAGGAAGCTGGCGGCTTCCAGGGTGGGGGCGCCGGGCTTAGGGACGCGCGGGACGGCGAAGGCGTAGAGGGCGTCGGCGTTGGCGGGCCAGGCGGCCTCGACCTGTCCGGCGCTGACGCCGAGGACGGTGAAGAGGTGAATGGCCGTGGAGCCGCGCGGCAGGGTGACATCGGCCGAGGTGGCCTTGATGAGGCGGCTGTTGCGGCGGGTGAACTCGGTGCGGCGCAGGTCGGGATGCGCGTTGAAGATGGTGCGGAGCTTGGTGAGGCGCTGGCTGAGGGTTTGCGAGGGGTCGGGCTCCGGTTCGCCGACGGCGCGGAGGAGCTTGCTCTCAGTGGTCTCGTAGATGAAGTAGCCGTCGGCGCCGGCGGAGGCGGCCCACTTGAGGACGGCGTGCGATTCGCCGGCGGCATCGGGCAGGCTGGAGAGGGTGACGATGTCGGGAGCGATGAGCGGCGGGCGGGGATCGGAGGTGGAGACGACGCTGGGCTCCTTGCTCCAGTTGCCGGTGTGCTGGGGCGCGATGGCCTCCTGGCCCTGGCCCCAGAGGGCGAGGCCGATGTGGCCGGCGGGGCCGAAGTCGAGCTCGAAGCCGGGGATGGTGACGCGGTAGCGGCGGCCCTCGGCGCCCTGGGCGTTGCCGAAGGCGACCTTCTGATCGCCGGCTGAATTGAGGGCGACGCAGTGGGTGAGGGGATCGTAACCGGGCCAACTGGAGGTGGGCGCGCCGTTGGCGGCGAGGACGTCGAAGCGGAGCGTGAAGGTGGCGGCGGGCGCCACGCCGAGCTTGGTCTGAAGTCCGGCGGGGACGGTGACAACAGGCGGCGGGGCGCCGTGATAGGCGGCGGAGTGCAGGCGGCCTCGGAAGTTGATGGCGAGGGGGGTGCGGATGCGCCAATCCCAGAGGAACTCGAGGACGAGCGAGGCGTTGCACTTGGTGGCGGGCGGGGCGGGCACGGTGGAGTATTTGAACTCGGCGGAGACGATGCGGGGCTCGTCGACGCCCGGCTGATCGATGGTGGAGTTGATGGAGGTCCAGTTGCTCCACTGGCCGTAGATGTCCTGGTGGGCGGCGGCGTACTTGAGGGTGCGGCTGCCGGGCTGGTTGGGGATGGGGATTTCGCGTTCGACGGCGCTGAGGCGGTTGGGCTCGGGGTCTTGCGGGCTGACGAAGTAGTTGACGGCGATGGGGAGGGGGGAGCCGTCGGAGCGGCGGTTCATGATGAGCTCCGCCGGGGAGGCGGGGGCGACGCCGGAGCGGGCGAAGGCGAAGGAGCGGGGGCGGAAGAGGGGGATGGGGACGGGGCGGTCCCAGGAGACGCGGACGGAGGCGCGCCAGCTTCCGTCGCGGGCCAGGGGACGGAGGTTGCCCATCATCCGCTGGGCGAGGTTGGAGGGGACGGGCGGAGCGATGGCCTGGGTGGGAGCGGGGACGATGGCGGCGTATTCGACGGCGGGGCCGATGCCGAGGGGGCCCTTTTCGTAGCGGGCGGTGACCATGTAGTCGTAGTCGAGCGCCGACTGCACCTGCCCGGTGGAGGAGAGGACGACGGGATAGGCGGTGCCGAAGCCGAGGGCGAGGCAGTTGAAGCAGTCGACGGCGGCGGCCATGTAGGTGGAGCTGAGGGGCGAGACCTGCGTGGTGCCGCTGGGCTCGGACATCTGGTCGCCGGAGGAGTTTTCGGGCGGAGGGAGGGGCTTGGAGACTTTCTTGGCGGCCTGGGCGACGGGGGCGAGGCCGGCGACGCCGCGCAGGTCGTCGAGGACGAGGTGGTTGAGGTCGGCGATGAGGGGAGCGGAGGCGGGTGCGCTCCAGGCGGGGGCGGGCAGGCCGGCGGCGATGAGCGGAGCCCAGCCGAAGGGGGGCGCGCCGCGCTCCAGGCGCTGCTTGGCGGCGGAGATGGCATCGGTGAAGGCGCCGAAGATGCCCTGATCGACGCCGTGCAGGCCAATGCCCTGCCCCGCCCAATCCGCTTTCTTGACGGGCAGGCCGACGTACTCCAGCTTTTCCCAGCCGGAGGCGGCGGAGTGATCGTCGGAACGGACGGCCTTGATGCTGTTGACGGTGACGCCGTTGGAGACAATGAGGCCCTCGATGGAGGGAGCGGCGAGGGTGACGACGACGTTGGCGCCGGCCGGGACGGCGGCGAAGGCGACGGTGGTGTTGATCCAGGGGCTGCCGACGAAGGAGTAGGCGACGCCGCCGTTGCCGGAGAGGTTGAGCTCGACCACGGTGCAGGAGCCCTGGAGGTCGACGATCTGGCCGTTGCCGAAGAGGGGGGCGGGCGAGATGTCGAAGCTGATGGGCTTGGGGCCGCGCAGCTTGCGGTTGCGGCGCCAGACGGTGAAGGGCTCAGTGGGCAGGCCGAGCTCGTTCTTGATGGTCCAGCGGAGCTGCAGGACGGACGGCATGCGGTTTCCCCGGATCACATTGAACATGCCGAGGCGGCGTGCGACGACCATCCAGTTGAGGAAGGCGCCTTCGGCCTGAAATCGGGTGGTATCGACGATGAAGGCCATTAGTCTTCCTCCTCCCAGGGCGCGCGATTGAGGCGGGTATTGACGATGGTGAAGAACTGGTCAACGGCGGCGGGGCCGTCGAGGAATTCTTCCTTCTGGGCGAGCTGGCGGAGGGCCAGGCGGAGGGTTTTCCCGCGGGCGTTGGGCTTGAGGGTGATGAGGGCGCGCTGGCCGCCGGGGGCGACGACGACCTTGTCGACGATGGGATCGCCTCCGGCCTCTTCGACGAGCCTGAGCCATTCCGTGGGCGTCAGCTCGTAGCGCTTGGAGTTGGGCGGATTGGGATCGGCGACTTCCTTGGGGATTTTGCGGCTGCGCCACATGGGCTCGGAGGAATCGACGAGGACGGCGGCGGGCTGCGGATCAGCTCCGGCCGTCTCCCAGAAGACGACGACGCGGGGCGACTCGGGCACGCCCATGGGCTCGAGGCCGGCACCGATCATGGCCTGGTCGAGCTGGTTGCCCTGCGGGTTGGAGGCCCAGGGCTGCGAGCCGATGGCCTGGAGCTGGCCGGGCTTGGAAAAGCGGTGCAGGACGCGGTTGAACTGGAAGGACTCGGCGAACTTCGCGATGGTGGCGAAGCGGCCGGTGGAGAAGCCGGTGCGCCAGACGACCTGGCCGGGCGCGCCGTCGGGGGCGGCCTTGTCGGTCATTTCGATGTCGAGCACGTAGTCGGTGAACGGCTCGAGGGGGATGGGCATGGTGACCATGGAGTGGCGGATGCGCTCGCCGCTGACGGGCACGCAGGAGCCGGTGACCTGGTCCTGGACGACGGCCTCCCACGGGGAGAGGATGCTGGCCTTGACGGGCTGAAGGTGGTCGGGCGTGAGGGGCAGCGGGTGCGGCAGGGCAGGCGTGCTGGGCAGCGGCCGGAAGGAGGAGGCGCGCAGCCGGACCTGGAGGCGCTTGGAGTAGGCGTCGTAGATGCGGCCGACGTCGGGGCTGTTGAAGACGATGTGGACGGGGAGTTCGCCGAAGTAGTGGTGTTCGCCGTCCTCCGGGGTGCTGCACATCATCCAGGGGTCGAGGCGGCGCGGCGGCTCGTTGTCGGTGTAGAACCAGAAGGTCTGGTGCTGGTTGGGGACGTCGGAAACGTCAGTGAGGGCTTGTCCGGGCGGGCGCTTGCCGCGCTTGGCGTCGTAGCTGACCTTGACGGCGTAGGCGGTGTCCGGCTTGAGCAGGGCCTGGCCGGAGCTGCTGTCGCCGAGAGCGGCTTCGAGCACACCCTTCTTCTTTTCCTGCTCCTTGGTGTCGTAGTCGAAGCGGAAGAACTCGGCGGAGGTGAGCACTTCAGCGGCGGCGGCGTAGAAGGGCCGGAAGACGTGCTTGCGGTGCCATTTGGGGTCCTGCGGGAGGAGGCCGATCTGGATGCGGTCCGCCTTGTCGTCGCCCTTAATGGTGACCATCACGCCGATGAAGCCTTGGGGCTGGAGGGCGTTCAGATGCTGGGCAACCTGGAAAGCGTCGTCGAACCAGGGGCCGGCGGGATCGATCCAACGGGCCGGGAAGGTATTGGGCGGCATGCGGAAGGAGGAGTCGACGACCACCTGCTGGAAGACTGTGTCATCGGCATCGGTAGCGGCGACGACGAGGATCTTCTGTTCGAGCAGATCGCGGCGCACGAAGAGGTAGAAGGTGGCGGTTTCGACGGCGCCGGTGTGGAAGACGACGGCATCGTCGAAGGGGCCGGGCTTGAAGCCGCGGCGTTCGCGGGCTTTCTGGAGCTGATCGAGACGATCCTGGCCGCCGAAGGGGATGGGCTTGCGCGAGTCGAGGACGGGGGCGGCGAGGACGCGGCTGGTGCACTTGCGGTTCACGGCGGCCGCCGCGGCGGGGGGCCGGCCGGTGCTGAGGCGGCTGAGCGCGGAGCGCGACACTTCGAGGCCGGAGTTGAGGCGTTTTGTGATGTCGACGAGGCTGACCTCGGCGGCGTCGAAGACGTCGGGGGTCTTCACGCCGCGAGCGGTGGTGACGGGATTCACACGCAGGGCCAGGCGAGACGCGGCGGCGGCAGTGAGGACGGGGCGGGCGGGCTGAGTGGCAATGGCGCCGGCGGTGGCGCCCGCAGTAGCGATGGTGCCGACCGTTCCGGCCGTGCCTGTGGTGCCGGGCCGGGTCGGGCGGCGCGGGCAGACGACCGGCGCGCCTTCGACGACGGCGGGGATGACGCCGGCGAGGCTATCGACCTGCGCCACGCCGGTGCGCCAACGCTCAGTGACCTTGAGCTTGAGGTCAGGCGGGACGGAGCGGATGGTATCGGGCGGATCGGGCCAGGCTTCGCCGTCCAGGATCCAGCCATAGAGCGAGGGTCCGAAGGGCTCGTGCAGGAAAGTGTAGAGGACGGAGGTGGGCGGCGCGGCGGGCAGGCAGACGGTGCCCCAGGTTTCCTTGATGGTCTCCTCGAGGAAGTTGCTGCGCTCGATGGCCTTGGGGGTGGGATCGGGGACCCAGCTCAGGAGGCCGAGCTGCGCCTGGGTAGGCGTGTCGCCGGCTTTCTGGGGCCACCAGACGGCGGGGGTGGAGCCGTCGAGCAGCTCGCCCATGAGTTCGACGCTGGTGAGGTTGTACTGGAAGACGTCGTCGCCGCGCTGGATCCAGCCGTCGGGCGGAGCGCCGGGGGTGCCGGGGGTCTGGCTGACGGCGGCGCCGCGGAAGACGTACTGCGCGGCCGAGGCGACGGGAGGCATGGCGAGCATGGCCAGCGGAATGGCGTCGATGGGCACGCGGCGCTGGTTCATGGGCACGTCGGGCTGCGGCTGGCCGGCGGGGGCGGGCGGAGGCGGCGCGGGCGGCGGGGGCGGGGCGGCGTCGCCCTTGGTGCCTTCCGCGATGCCGCCGTCGATGGCCTTGTCCACGCCGGTGCCGACGGCGAGCGCGGGCGAGCGGCTGACGAGGCGCAGGGACTGGAAGAGCTCCGGCGGATCGACGGGCGGAACGGAGCTGGCGCCGAGAGCGAAGTCGACGCAGCCTTCGATTTCGAAGAAGAGGAATTCGATGCGGCCGCAGATCTCGCCTTCAATGCGGGAGATCTTGGAGCCGTCGGGCTTCTCGCCGATGTCCACCGAGAGCTTGGCCCAGGCGCTGATGTCGATGATGAAGAGGTGGAGCGAGCCGCGCAGGTAGAGGATTCCGGCGAGGCGGAAAGGATCGAAGCAGAGGACGGCGTCGAAGCCGGCGGCGACTTCCACGTAAAGGCCGGCGCTCTTGCTGCCCCACAGGATGGAGACATGGAGTCCGGTGGCGATGGCGAAGCCGCCGATGGGAGTGGGGAGTTCGGAGGAGAGATCTCCGGGGGCGAAGCCCTTGCCGGAGAGCATGAGGTAGCCGGAGCCC
>DAHVTI010000563.1 GCA_027324255.1 Bryobacterales bacterium
GGCGGGAGCCGGGGTGTGCGAACTACGGGCGGAGGGGGTGAGGCGGGCGCGGGGGCGGCGGGTGGCGGTGCAGGGGGAGCGGTATGGAGGGACGGGAGAGTGGCTGCGGGCGGCGGCGGAAAGCGAGTGGGACGCGGCGTCGGGGGCGGTGGGGCCGGGGGCGCTTTCCTATTGGGGCTGGGTGGTGTATCTGTCGGAATACGCGCGGCTGGCGCCGCCTGTGCAGGATGGGGCGGTGGAGGACTTCCGGCTGCTGGCGGGGGGCAACGCGGTATACCGGGCGGAGGCGATAGACGCGGAGGGGCTGGGGGCGTGCCTGACGGAGCTGGAGTTTCACGCCGGGCTGAAGGCGCGGGGCGCGACGGCGGGGCGGCTGGCGGGGCTCGAGGTGCTGTACGCTGTGCCGCCTTCGGTAATGGAGTACGTTCGGGAACGGTTACGGTTCTCCGAGGCGATTGCGCGGGAACGGGGCGAGAGGTGGCGGGCGCTGGTGGCGCCGGCGCTGCCTTGGGTGGTGTTGGCGCGCACGGGTCAGGAAGCGCTGCGGCGGCCGGGGCTGAGGGGAAGGTGGTTGGCGTGCGCGCCACTGATCCTGGCGCTGGGGTGCGTGCAGGCGGCGGGCGAAATCTGGGGCTGCGGGCGGGGCGTGCGTTATCCTGAGTGATTCGTGCAGATCTCGGTCATCGTCACCTCCTACCAATCCGCGCAGAGCCTGGAGCGGTGTCTGGCATCGCTGTGCGGGCAAGCGGCGGAGATCGTGGTGGTGGACTGTTCTGCAGTGAACCCGGCGTTGGAGCTGGGGGCGCGGTTTCCGGCGGTACGGTTCCTGCACTTCCGGGAGAAGCGGACGGTGCCGGAGATGAGGTGGGCGGCGCTGAAGGAGACGACGGGGGAGGTGGTGGCGGCGGTGGAGTCGCGCTGCGTGCCGGACGGGGACTGGTGCGCGAAGCTGGCGGCGGCGCACGCAGCGCATCCGGAGGCGCCGGCGGTGGGCGGTCCGGTGCGGCTGGCGGACGGGGCGCCGGTGCGGGACCGCGCGATCTATCTGTGCGAGTACGGGGCGTTCGCGCCGCCGCTGGAAGAGGGCCCGGCGGCGGAGATCTCGGGGGCGAACCTGAGCTACAAGCGGGCGGCGCTGATGGAGTGCCGGGACCTGCTGGAGGCGGGCCGGTGGGAGGCGCTGGTGCACGCGCGGTGGCTCGAGCAGGGGCGGCGGCTGTGGCTGAGCGGGGCGGGCGTCGGGTTCCGCAACGGCATGTCGCTGGGCGATACGTTGCGGCAGCGGTTCCACTACGCGCGCAGCTATGCGGCGGACCGCGTGGCGGGGAGGCCGAAGGGGGAGGCGCTGCTGCGCGGATCGACGGCGCCGCTGCTGCCGGCGGTGCTGCTCGGGCGGCTGTGGGGCTACTGCGGGCGCAAGGGGCTGCGGCCGATGATGGTGAAGTCGCTGGCTTGGATCGCGCTGTTTCAGGCGGCGTGGAGCGCGGGCGAGTGCGCGGGGTATGTGCTGGGGGCTTCGAAGGAAAGGCACATTTACTGATGGCGGCCGGGCTGCGGGTGGGCATCGACGGAGGGTGCTGGGCGAACCGGAGAGGCTACGGGCGTTTTCTGCGGGAGATTCTGAAGGCGGCGGCGCAGGACGGGAGCGTAGGGTACACACTGTTTCTCGACAGGCCGGCGCCGGGGGAGTTCCCGCTGCCGGCGGGGGTGCGGGCGGTGGAGGCGCGGACGTCGGCGGCGGTGAACGATGCGGCGCATGCGGGCGGGCGGCGGTCCATTGGCGACGTGCTGCGGATGAGCGCGGCGGTGTGGCGGGAAGAGCTGGACGTATTTTTCTTCCCGTCGGTGTATTCGTACTTCCCTCTGCCGCGGCGGCTACCGGTGCTGCTGGGGATCCACGACACGCTGCCGGAGCGGATGCCGGAGCTGGCGTTCGATTCGCGGCGGCAGCAGCGCAACTGGAACTGGAAGATGCGGCTGGCGCTGAAGCAGGCGACGCGGGTGTTGACGGTGTCGGAGTATTCGCGCGCTTCGATTGAGAGAGACCTGGGGTGGCCGGCGTCTCGGACGGAGGTGATCTACCAGGCGGCGCACCCGGGCTACCGGCCCACGACGGAAAAGGGCGGATATGTTTTACACGTGGGAGGGATCAGTCCGAACAAGAACCTGGCGCGGCTGGTGCGGGCGTTCGGGCAGGTGAGGGGCGCGGCGCCGGGGCTGCGGCTGGTGCTGGCGGGCGATTACGAGTCGGACGGCTTCAAGAGCAGCTACGAGGAGCTGCGGGCATTGATCGGCGGGTTGGGGCTGGAGGGGGTGGTGGAGTTCGCGGGCTACGTGGCGGAGAGCGAGCTGCCGGGGCTGTACGCGGGGGCGGCGGCGCTGGCATTTCCGTCGCTGGAAGAGGGCTTCGGACTGCCGGCGGTGGAGGCGATGGCGTGCGGGACGCCGGTGGTGGCGGCGCGGGGGCACGCGCTGGAAGAGGTGGTGGGCGGGGCGGGGGTGCTGGTGGATCCGCGGTCGGAGGAAGAGCTGGCGGCGGCGCTGCGGCGGGTGGTGACGGACAGGACGCTGGCGGCGGAGTTGAGAGAGAAGTCGCTGCGGCGGGCGGCTGAATTTTCGTGGGCGCGGGGCGGGGCGCGGCTGGTGGAGATTCTGAAGGGGCTGAAGCGATGATGGAATTGGTCTGCCCGCAGTGCCGCGGGGAGCTCAAAACAGAACCGGATGTTTACGTTTGCGAGCCGTGTGGGCGGCGGTACCCGGTGCTCTGCGGGATTGCGGACTTCCGGCTGCGGCGGGATCCGTACATCGGCATCGAGGAGGACCGCGCGAAGGGCGAGCGGTTGTGGGAGAGCGCGCAGCGGATGAGGTTCGAAGAGCTGCTGCGGCACTACTACGACATCACGGCGGAAGACCCGCCGGACCTGGCGGCGCACTGGATTCCGCATTCGCTGGCGGAGCCGGAGATCGCGGCGCTGGCGCTGCGGGAGTCGGGGCTGGCGGCGGGCGCGGGCGAGTTGCTGGACATCGGGTGTTCGACGGGCGGCATGCTGGTGGCGGCGGCGGGCCGGCACGGGTGGCGGGCGACGGGCGTCGATGTGGCGTTCCGCTGGCAGGTGGTGGGGCGGGCGCGGCTGAGGGACGCGGGCGTGGAGGCGCGCTTGGTGTGCGCCAACGCGGAGTGGCTGCCGTTCGCGGACGAGAGCTTCGACGCGGTGACGGCGCAGGACGCGCTGGAGCACGTCAACGAGCCGCTGCTGGCGGCGCGGGAAGGGCGGCGGGTGTCGAAGGCAGGCGCGCGGGCGCTGTGGACGACGAACAACCGCTATGCGCCGCTGCCGGAGCCGCACCTGCATTTGTGGGGCGTGGGGTATGTGCCGCGGGCGTGGCAGGCGCGGTACGTGGGGATGTGGCGGCGGGACACGCATCCGTATTCGATCCGGATGCGGAGCGGGCGGGAGATCCGGCGGATGTTCCGGGAGGCGGGCTACGCGGAGGCGCGCGTGACGCCGGCGCCGCTGTTTGCGCCGCACTGGCCGGAGGGGGCGGGGCAGAAGTCGCTGGCGCTCTACAACCGGCTGCGGCTGAAGCCGGGGGTGCGGCAGATGCTGGCGGGGATCGGTCCGCGGTACTGGGTGGAAGCTAGCCGATGATGGGGAACTGACCGGAAGAGGCGGGCTGGAGGGGCTGGACGCGGGAGGGATCGCCTTTGCGCCAGGCGCGGGCGCCGAACCAGGCGCGGACGAGCTGGGCGGGCTGGTAGACGATGCTGGGCCAGAGGAAGACTTCGTTGGTGCACCAGCACTGGCGGGCGGCGATGGAGCGGCGCAGGGCGGCGGCCTCGGGCGAGTTCCAGATGGCGCGGAAGGAGCGCTGGCGGAGGTTGCCGAGCGGGGCGTGCGATTCGCAGACGCCGACGTCGCCGTTGGAGTAGACGACGGCGTTGAGGAGGCCGGCCTTGCAGGGCGCAACCTGGCGTTTGCGCTCGGCGGTGCGGGTCTTGGTCCACTGCAGCATGGGCTCGACGACGGAGCCGAAGCGCTGCTGCTCGCGGGTGGCCCACAGATGGCGGATCTCGTCGTAGAGCTGCTGGTAGTGTTCGAGCGCAGGGCCTGCGAGGGTGGGGTTTTTGCGGTCGCCGCGGATGATGGCGAGGTTGTGGTGGTCCATCAGGGGGCAGCGTTCGAGCAGGAAGCGGGTGAGGTGGCGGACCTCGGCGAGGTTCTGGCTGGTGACGGTGGAGATGGCGTGGATGCGGAGGCGGGGATCGCGGCGCTGGATGGCGGCGAGCGCGTCGTAGGTTTCGATGGCGCGGTCGAGGGCGCCGGGCATGCCGCGGAAGCGGTCGTGGTATGCGTGCATGCCGTCGAGGGAGAGCTCGACGGCGAAGAGCTTCAGGCGGGGCTCACGGAGGACGTCCTCGACGGCCTTCACAGTGCGGTTGGCGAAGGAGCCGTTGGTGGGCACGTAGATCTGCTCGACGCCGTTGCGCTGGATGAACGTGCGGCAGATTTGGGCGAACTCATTGCGGAGGAAAGGCTCGCCGCCGGAGAGGTTGAGAATTTCGAGGCGGCCGAGATCGCGGGAGAGGGCGTCGAGCTCCTCAACGGTGAGGTCGTCGCGGCGGTTGAGGTTCTGCCAGTAGAAGCAGTGCTCGCAGGTCTGGTTGCAGATGGAGTTGATGAAGAGGATGAGGAAGGGGGGCGTGCCGGGGCGATGGGGCGCACGGCCGGCGAGGCGAGTGAGGCGGGTGTGACGGAGCAGGCGAGGCAGGAATTGCGCCACCCACACAGGGTAGCATGCGTTGTTTTCAGTCTTCGACGACGAAGGCTTCGAAGCGCCGGCGGTGCTGGTTCCAGGCGTCGCGGTCAAAGGCGGCGGCGGGGCGGACGCAGGCGGCGGCGGCGTAGGCCATGGCGAGGGTGTGGTGGGTGTTGTCGTGGGCGAAGAGGCCCTGGCGGCCGAGGGTGACCACGTGGGGCTGGGCGGCGAGCCAGTGGTCGATGACGGCGAAGTGCTGTTGGAAGCCGCGCGCGTAGACGGGGTAGGCCTGGCGGAGGCGCTGGACGGTGACGGAAGAGTAGCGGCCGGGCCAGGGCAGTTGGGCGCGCTTCAGGTCTTCGGCGACGAGTTTGGCGAGCTCGACGTCGCTCAAGCGCCAGAGGGGATCGTCTTCGGAGCAGGGTAGCTCGGCGCAGAGCACGGTGGAGCCGGCGGGGCCGTGGAGCGAGTAGTTCTTGGGCTCGGAGAGGCGGGTGATGCGGACGTCCTCACCGGGGAAGTAGTGGGCGTCGAACTCAGTGAACCGCGGGACGGGCAGCTCCAGGTAGACGAGCAGCATAGCGCGGTAGCGGAGCTGCGAGCAGGCGTCGAGGACGGGGGCGGGCGCGGAGGGGCGCATGAGGCGGGCGAGGGCGGGGAGGGGGATGGTGCTGAGCACGAGCGAGGATTCGAGCAGATCGCCCTGCGAGGTGAGGACGAGGACGCGGCCGGGCTGCGTCTCGACGGCGTTGATGGCGGCGTGGGTGAGGATGCGGACGCCGGCGTGGGCGGCTGCTTCGGCGTAGGCGTCGCAGATCTGGCCGAAGCCCTGGCGCGGGTAGTGGAAGACGCGCCGGGCGGAGGGGGCGAGCACCTTGCGGAGGAGTTGGCCCACGGTGCCGGCGGAGACGCGGCGGCGGGCCTGCTCGGCGTCGATGTGCGAGGGGTCGAGGCCCCAGATTTTGCGGGCGTAGGGGAAGTAGAAGTCGCGGCAGATGGTGGGGCCGAGGCCGCGCTGGAGCACGGAGGCGAAAGTCTCTTCGGATTTCTCGGGGCGGGGCTTGAAGACGGATTCGGTGAGGACGCGGGCGGCGAAGGCGGGCGGAGCGTGGAGGGCGATGTTCAGGGGTTGGAGGGGGAAGTGGAGCCAGCGGTCCTGGAGGAAGATGCGGCCGTGGCGGGGGCGTTCGAGGAGATCGTCGCCGAGCAGGGCGCGGATATCGGCGAGGATTTCGGGAGGACAGGAAGGATGCAGGCGGTGGCTGCCGTAGTCGACGCGGTGGCCGGCGACGGTGAAGCTGGCGGCGTTGCCGCCGGCGTGCGGGGCACGCTCGAGCAGGGTGACCTGGAAGCCGCGGCGGGCGAGCAGCCAGGAGAGGGCGAGGCCGGCGGGTCCGGCGCCGAGGACGGTGATGGCGGGCAGCTTCATGGGGCAACGCTCCAGCGGGTGCGGGCTTCGCGCAGCAGGGCCCGGAATTGCAGATAGGCGCGGCCCGAGGGTCTGTGGACTCGCCGGAACCAGGCCA
>DAHVTI010000589.1 GCA_027324255.1 Bryobacterales bacterium
CGTTTCTGTCGAAGCGAAGCCACTGAGGCCCGCACTCATCAAAACACGACGAAACGAACCCACTCGCCCCCGCCGGCCGCCGCCCCCGATCCTCGCCCTGCCCTTGCGGCTTCGGCCTCGAGTCCAAGCGCTGCTGCCGCGGCCAGTCCGCGTCGCCCCATCGGAACTTCGCCGCCCCCGCCGCGCTCTCCACCAATCCGGACAATCGAACCCAATCCCCCGCCCCCCTCCATGAAGAAAGCCCCGCGCCGCTCTCGCGGCACGGGGCTTTTCCGATCCGATGCAGGGATCGTTTAGAGACCCTTCTTTGCCATCAGGACGCAGAGGTCCACCACGCGGTTGGAGTAGCCCCACTCGTTGTCGTACCAGGAAACGACCTTCGCCAGGTTGCCGTCCAGCACCTTTGTCAGGCCGCCGTCCACGATCGACGAGTTCGGGTTCTTCATCATGTCCGTCGAAACCACCGGGTCCGTCGTGAAGGCCAGGATGCCCTTCAGCGGGCCTTCCGCGGCGGCCTTCAGCGCGGCGTTGATCTCTTCGGCCGTGGCCGCGTTCTTCAGCACCACCACCAGGTCCACCACCGACACGTTCGGGGTCGGCACGCGCATCGCGTAGCCGTCCAGCTTGCCCTTCAGCTCCGGCATCACCAGGCCGATCGCCTTCGCGGCGCCCGTCGAGGTCGGAATCATGTTCAGCGCCGCCGCCCGCGCCCGGCGCAGGTCCTTGTGCGGGAAGTCCAGCACGTTCTGGTCGTTCGTGTAGCTGTGGATCGTGGTCATCGACCCCTTCTCCACGCCCCACTTGTCGTGAATCACCTTCACGAACGGCGCCAGGCAGTTCGTCGTGCAGCTCGCGTTCGACACGATGTTGTGCTTCGCCGCGTCGTACTTGTCGTCGTTCACGCCCAGCACCAGCGTGATGTCTTCATTCTTCGCCGGAGCGGAGATGATCACCTTCTTCACTGTGCCCTTCAGGTGCGCCTTCGCTTGCTCGGCGTCCGTGAACCGGCCCGTGGATTCCACCACGATCTGCGCGCCCAGGCTCGACCAGTCGATCGCCGCCGGGTCCTTCTGCGAGAAGACCTTGATGGCCTTGCCGTTCACCGTGATCGAGTCCGGACCACAGGAGACTTCCGCGTCCAGGGGGCCCAGGACGGAGTCGTACTTCAGCAGGTGCGCCAGCGTCTTCGTGTCGGTCAGGTCATTCGTGGCGACGATTTCGACGCCCGGATTGTGGATGGCTGCGCGCAGGACGTTCCGTCCGATGCGGCCAAACCCATTGATTGCTACTTTGACGGCCATTCAGGAGGATCCTCTCTGTAAGTAGGGATGATGTGCTCACCACCAGCATACCAGACCTGATTCGGGACCAGCGAGTCCGAAATAGTCTCCGAAGCCCTGCCCCCGTTGCGCTCCGCCTCTTTTCGTGAACAACCCGGCGGCATCCGTTCGACAGCCCCACGCCCCCGCCCGGCGCCGCTCCGCCCGCCGCCCTCGCGCAGCACCCCTCAGCGCGAAGCCTGCAGCCGGCCGATCTCCGCCCCGCAGCGCTCCAGCAGCCTGCCGTCTTCCTCCCTCTCCGCCCGGAAGCGCGCGCGCTGCATCTCGTCCGCCTTCGTCCAGCCCTCGCGGCTGCGCAGGAATGCGTCGCGCGCCCGCTGCCAGTAGGTGAGGGCCGCCTTGTCATCCGGCTTCCGCGCCGGCGCCAGCTCCACATACGCCCGCCCCTCCCACGAGGGAACCATGCCCAGGTAGCGCAGCATGGCCTTCGAATCCACCCGGCCCCGCGCGAAACGCTCGGCCGCCGCCAGGGCCGTCCCGCACAGCTCTGCCACCCCCGCCGCGTCTCCCATCCTCGCCCGCAGCCCGATCAGCGCCTTGTAGTCTGCCATCATCTGGATCTGCGCCGAAGAGTGCATCGCGTGCTCCGCCACCAGGCTCTCCGCCACGGCCAGCGACTTGCGGTACGACGCCAGCGCGCTTTCCAGTTCGCCCAGGTGCGCCAGGTGCTGGCCAGTGAACTCGTAGATGATCCCCAGGTCCAGCCGCACGTTCGTCTCCTTCGCGTCGCGCGCCAGCCTCTCTTCGGCGATGCCCGCCGCCTCGCCCAGCAGCGCCAGCGCCCTGCGGTCGTCCTGCTCGATCACCCCCTGCCGCATCGCCACCGCCCCCAGGTCCGACCTCGCCGTCCTGTCCGACGGGTCCGCCGCCACCATCTTCTCCGCGATCGCTCTCGCCTTCCGGTACGCTTGCGCCGCGCCCTCCCGGTCGCCGGCGTTGTACTGCAGCGGACTGCCCAGGTGATCCGCCATGTTGCCGTAGGCCAGCATCAGGTTGCGCTGCACGTGATTGTCGGCCGGATGCGCCGCCGCCAGTTGTTCTCGGATCGCCACCGAGCGGCGGTAGTCGGCCAGCGCCTCCTCCTGCCGCCCGAAGCGCGAACGGATGCGCGCCCGGGTGCCGTAGGCCGACGAAAGCTCGTGCAGCACCTCGTCGTCGCCCGGCTTCAACGCCTTCAGCCGGTCCAGGGCCATTAGCTGCTCCTCCACATACGGGATGGTCAGCTCCGGCGCGAACTGGTTGTAGCCCCGCGCCACCGCCTGCGCCAGCGACGATCGCAGCAGCCAGGCCCGCGGATTGCCGGCATCGCGCGCCGTGAAGCTTCGCGCCAGCGCCAGGCCCACGCGGTACTGCGGCATCGCCGCCCGCAGTTGCGACAGGTTGGCCAGGCTTTGGGCAATCCGGTGCTGCAGCCCGATCAGCCGCGCCAGTTCCTCGCTGTCGCCCGGGTTCAGCTTCAGCAGTTCCAGCGTCAGCGCGCGCGCCTTCAGGAAGCTGTCCAGCGCCTCCTTCGACCCGCCCAGGTTGGCCCGCTCCGGCAGCCCCAGCACGTCGCCCGTCCGCTCGTAGGTGAGCGCCAGGATCTTCTTGACGCGCGCGTCCCCCCCGGCCTCTTCCTCCAGCCGCGCCAGGTAATGCAGCGTGGCCTGGGCTACCTTGGCCCGCGCCTCCGTTCCCCCCGGCAGCTTCTCGATGGCCTCGTACACGCCCACCATCGACTCGTTCGCCAGTTGGATCATCTGCTGCAGCCGCTGTTCCGCCACCGCCCGCGCCGCTTGCGCCCGGCCCGCATTCCACTGCGCGCGATCCCGCTCGGCATCGGCGTCGGCCCGCGCCGCCATTGCCTGCTGCCGCTCCGCTTCCGCTTTCCGGCTCGCCTGCTCCGCCCGCGCCCTGTCGTTCACCGCCGCCACCCGCGACGCCTCCGCCTTGCGCGCCTGCCACAACGCCACCCCCGAGCCCACAGTCAGGCTGCCCGCCACCAGCAGCACCGCCGCCGTGGCCGCTCCGTTGCGCTTCAGGAACTTGCCCGTGCGGTAACTGAGCGTGTCTTCCCGCGCGTGCACCGGCCGCCCTTCCAGGTACCGCCTCAGGTCGTCGCTCAACTGCTCCGCCGAGTGATAGCGCCGCTCCGGCTCCTTGCGCAGCGCCATCAGCACGATGTTGTCGAGGTCCCCCCGCAGCGCGCGCCGCAGCGCCGGTGGCGCCACGCTGCTCGGCCGCGGCGGCGCCACCTTGCAGATCACGCGCTCGATCTCCCCCGGCGTCATCGTCTGCATCGTGTGCGGCTTGGCCCCGCTCAGCAGCCGGTACAGCACCGCCCCCAGCGAATAGACGTCCGTCGCCGTGCCCGCCGCTTCGCCCCGCACCTGCTCCGGGCTCGCATAGTCCGGCGTCATCGCCAGCGCGAGCGTCCGCCCCGAGTAGGTCTGCCCGCCGTCGGCCGGCAGCAGTTTGGCGATCCCGAAGTCCAGCAGCCGCGGCGTCCCGTCCTCCGTGACGAGGATGTTGCCCGGCTTCAGGTCCCGGTGCACCACCAGTTGGCGGTGCGCGTACGATACGGCGTCGCACACCTTGCGGAACAGTTCGCACCGCGCCCGCACGTCCAGCCGCCGCTCCTCGCACCACTTGTCGATCGGATCGCCCCGCACATACTCCATGACGAAGTAAGGCGCGCCCGTCTCCGTCGCCCCGCCGTCCAGCAGCCGCGCGATGTAAGGATGCTCCAGCCGCGCCAGGATCTGCCGCTCCTGCCGGAAGCGCTCCAGCATGGCCCCGTGATCCAGGCCCGCCGGCACCAGCTTCAGCGCCACCTGCTTGGCGTAATGCTCGTCGTTCCGGCTGGCCAGGTACACTGCGCCCATGCCGCCGTGGCCCAGCAGCCGCTCCACCCGGTACGGGCCGATCCGGGTGCCCGAGTGCGCGCCGCTCCCCGCCACCGCTGCGGCGGTGGATTGCAGCGCGTCCTCGATGCGGCCCGGATCGCTGTTGTCGTACCGTAGCAGGGATCGAACCTCCGCCAGCAGCGCGGCGTCCTCGCCGCACTCGGCCGCCAGCGGCGCTTCCCGCTCCTCCGGGGACAGGTCCGACACGGCGAGGAAGATCTCCTCGACGCGCCGCCACTGCTCGGGCGGAATGTTCTGCTGGCCCCTCTGCGGCAATTCGATACTCCTGATGGTACATCCTCCGGCGGCGCCCTTCAGCCCTCCTTCCGCCGCCGCAGGAAGAGCCCCGCGCCCGTCAGCAGCAGGCCCGACGTGAACAGCGTGGCCGAGGCCGGCTCCGGCGTCTCCACCGGGTTCGCCGAGAACTCGATGCCCGTGCCGCTGCCGATCACCGCCTGCATCGCCGGCCACGACAGCGCCCGGCCGTTGCCGTCTCCGCCGGTGTCGCGGATGCCCACCGACGCGCTCGCGCCAAAGGCCCTCGAGTCGCCGCTGTCCGTGCTCAGGTAGATGAACTGCAGCTTGTTCGAGCCCTCGAAAAGCACGGCTTCGAAGGTCACCGGCAGAGGGGAGGACGGCCAGCCGCGCGCCAGGTTCCACTGGATTACCAGGCTCTGCGCGCCCGGCAGCCCGATGTTCTGGTAGAACACCGAGCCGTCGCCGGGATCGTAGAACTGCCAGTCGTCCCACAGCACCGCGGCCGTCGGCAGGTCGTTGAACGTGGGCGTCGTGGAGACGTCCACCGGGGCGTTCGACGGCTCGCAGCCGCCGAAGGACACGACCCCGTTCGACGACGCGCAGGCCGTCGTGTACGAGGTCCCGTAGAAGTTGAAGCCGAAGCCGATGGGAATGTCCAGCGCATCGTCGTCGGAGAACGTCAGGATCTGCGTCCCCGTTCCGGAGATGTCCTGGAACCGGGCCCGGAAGTCCTGCGCCACATAGCCGAAGGCGTCCGGGCCGATGCTGGCCGCCGGCAGGGTGCCGGCGGCGCACAGAATCAGGGCGAGAGAGGGGAGGATGTTGCGTTTCATGCCGGTCTCCTCAGTACTTTCCGAGCGTGCCGTCCGTGAAGGCGGCCCAGATGTGGGCGCCGTCGAAGGCCAGGTCCGCCACCGCTTTGCCCGTGCCGACCAGGCTGGCGAAGGAGTTGGTGGAGGCGTTGTGGCGCACCAGGTAACCGGAGGCTCCCTCCGCCGTCCAGATGTACTTCCCGTCAAAGGCGATGGCGTTCGCGATGTCGAGCGACGGGATGGTCTGCACCACCGTGGCGCTCACCGGGTCCACCTTTACGATTTCGGCCGCATCGTTGCGCGTCACCCACAGGTAAGTCCCGTCGTACAGCACCCGGTTGGCGCCCGAGCCCACGGTCACCGAAGCCTTCAAGGTGCCGATGCTGTCGTACTTGCGCAGCACTCCGTCGTAGTCGGCGATCCAATAGGAGGAACCGCTATCGGTGGGCACGACGGCGATGCCCGTCGGCGAGAACCCAGCGGTGTTGTAGGTGTGCGGCGTTGTGAGGTCCGTCTGGGTGCTGAAGACCTTGCTGACTCCCGTCAGCGTCACGAAGAGGTTCATGCCGTCGTATAGGACGGAGTTGCCGCCGGCGGGCAGCGTCATGCTCTTCACCAGCGTGCCGTCCGACAGCTTCACTTTGTTGAGGTAGTACTGCGAGGAGCTGTCGGAGCTCAGCACGTAGAGATACTGGCCGTCCGACGCCATGCGTCCGACCCTCACTCCGGTCCCGGTGGGCGCGGCGTTGGTGGCTCCGCCGTAGCCCATGTCCCGGGCGTTCAGCCTGTGGACCTGCCGGGTATAGCTACCCACCCACACCGACTGGCCGTCGAACAGGAGGCTGGTGGGGATGGAAAGGCCCGCGTAGGTGGTTGTGGTGCCGTAACTCTGCCCCGTCCACTTGTTCATGCCGATGGTGAGCGGATTCACGCCGGCCGGGCCGGCGGGGCCTTGCGGACCTTGCGGCCCTTGCGGACCGGTGGCGCCGGCCGGACCTTGCGATCCCGTCGCGCCCGCGGGGCCTTGCGGGCCCGCGGGTCCCGCAGCGCCTGCCGGGCCCTGAATGCCCTGCGGCCCCTGCGGACCCGCGGGTCCGACAAGGATGATGTCCAACGCCGGTTCGTGGCTGGTGCTGGTGGCCTCCTTGCTGTCGATGGAGACGTTCGCGGCGGTGGAGGTGAGCAGAAAACCGTAGTTGAGGGCGGGCGTGTCCACCCAGGCCTTCACTGCCTCAGTCACGTCGAGCGCGACGTAGGACTGATTCTGAGTGGCGTTGAGAGCTCCCACCGGCGCGCCCGCCGCGGGCGCCGTCGTGAACGTCAGCGCCCCCTCCGCCCACGCCGCGCCGGCCAGCGATACGGTGATGGCGCCGGGCACGGCGATCTTGCTCACGTACAGCCGGAGCATGGCCCTGGCCACGCCCGCGCCGCTGGTGCCTGCGGGCAGCCCGGACAGGTCGAACTGCACATAGCTCTTCGTGCCCGTGCCGTCCACGCGCAGCGCCGAGTTGATGCCGAAGTTCAGTGCGGCTTGGGACGGTGAGACGTAAGCATCGCCGGCGAGGCGCGCGTTCCCTCCCAACGCCGCGCCGGCAAACAGGGTAGCCGCGGACGCAAGCCGCAGCAGGGACAGGTTTCGAGATTGCATACAGCTCCTCCAGACAGGTCATTGCGGGCGGCTTCCAGCGCCTGCCCTCATTCAGTCAGGCGTAAACGGGCCGCCGATTTTGCGGGCCGGCTGCCACCCCCTTCAAAAAATCGGCCCGGGCCGCAAAATGGCCGTTCCCTTTGCGCCTGTCTTTGTGAAGGCCCGCTCAGCCTCGCGTCCGGAACCACCGCGCGAGAAGGCCGGCTGGTCCACTCGGAGGAGCCAGCGGGGGCAGGCCAGGCTCGCATGAAGCCCGGGCCGAGCCTGCCTCCGCTGGGAATCAGTCTTTGCAGCCGGCCTGTTCGAGGCTTTGATCGAGTTCTCTCTGGAGCCAAGCCTGGGCGACGCGCAGGTGGCGCCGCACCGCAGCCACGGGCAACTCCAGCACCTCGGCCGATTCCTCCGCCGTCAGCCCTCCGAAGAAACGCATCTCGATGAGCCTCGCCTTGAGTTCGTCGTTCCGGCGCAACTGCTCCAGCGCCTCATCGAGGTGCACCACCACTTCCGCCCTCTGCACCGCCATGCCCGCCGCTTCCTGCAGCGGCACCCTCGGTCCGCCACCGCCGCGCTTGGCGGCCCGGAACCGGCGGGCGTGATCCACCAGGATCTGGCGCATCACCTGCGCCGCTACGCCGTAGAAATGGGCGCGGTTGCGGTAGTCCGGCTGGTCCTGCCCGATCAGGCGCAGGTAAGCCTCATGCACCAGCGCGGTAGGCTGCAGCGTGTGGCCCTTGCGCTCGCCGCGCAGGTAGCCGTCGGCGATTTTGCGCAGTTCCCGGTAGACCAGCGGGATCAGCGCATCGAAGGCCGCCTGCTCCCCGTTGCGCAATTCCTGCAGCAGGACCGTCACTTCTTCCCGCTCTGACATATTCAGAAATTCTATCAATCCGGGGGCGCCGCCGAATCAGGCCTCGATCAGAATATTCCGGAATTTCACCACGTGGCCGTGCGCCTGCTGGCCATGCACCTGAAAACCCACGGCGCCGCGCGGCGAGCGCAGCGGCGCGAAATCGTTCACCAGTTCGCCGTCGATGCGCACGGTCACGCGCGGGCCGCGGCACTCGATGGCACAGTGGTTCCAGCGCTCTTCCGCCCCCACAACCTTCGACGGCTTGCTGAAGTTGTAGACGGCGCCGGTGTAGTTCTTTGGGTCGTTGTAGTCGATCTGGATCTCGTGGCCGTCGGTGGGACGCTGCGCGGCGCGCTCGTCGCCCTTAGTGGTGAAACGGCGGATCGGCTGGCGCACATAGACGCCGCTGTTGCCGCCGCGCGAGACCCAGAAGTCGAGTTCCAGGCGGAAGCCGGTGAACTGCTCGTTGGTGAGGAGGTAGCCGGGGCCGGGCCGCGCGTGGTCGCTGCGGCCGGCGATGACGCCGTCCTCGACGGTCCACAGGCCGTGGGCGTGGGCGGTCCAGCCGGCGAGGTCCCGGCCGTTGAAGAGGGCGCGGCTGGTTGCGGCGGCGGCGCCGAGCATGGCGGCGCAGAAGGAGCGCCTGTGGGTGAGAGGCATCACCGCACCAGCCTAACAGAAGCAATGCCACGCGCCCTCCGTTTCGGGAGACACTATGAAGAACGCTGCCGGCCCGGTGGCAGCGGAGGAACCAGATTGCGAACCGCCATTTTCGGTGGGACCTTCGATCCCATCCACACAGCCCACACCCGCGTCGCCGCAGAGGCGGCGGACCGCTTCGAACTCGACCGCGTGCTCTTCGTCCCCTCGGCCCACCCACCGCACAAGCTGTACGGCCAGACGACCTCGTTTGCGCACCGCTATCGCATGGTGGAACTGGCCTGCGCGGGCGACCGCCGCTTCGTGCCCTCGCGCATCGAGGAGCGGACGGAGGTGAGCTACTCGATCGACACGATCATGCGGGTGAAGGCCGAGCAGGGGCCGGGGGACAGCCTGTTCTTCCTGATCGGGGCCGATGCGTTCGCCGAGATCGGCTCCTGGCGCAGGTCCGGCGAGGTGATCCGCGCGGTGGACTTCATCGTGGCATCGCGCCCCGGCTACACGTGCCCCACGCCCGGCGGAGCGCGGGTGCATTTCCTGGAGACGCTGGCTCTCGGCATCTCCTCTTCGGAGATCCGCCGCCGGCTCGAATCGGGCGGCGATGTGCCGGAACTGCATCCGGAGGTGTTCCGCTACATCCGGCAGCAGGGGCTGTACCGTTAGCCGGCGCTGACGCGGTTGCGGCCGAGCGCCCTGCTCTTGCGCATGAGCTGCGTGGCGCGATCGACGGCATCGGCGGCGTGCTCCGCCATGCGCAGCTCCGTGGCGCCGCAGGAGAGGCTGACGCGCTCCAGGCAGCGCTCGGCGATTCTGGCGGCATCGCGCAGCCGGCAGTTGGGCAGGATGCAGATGAGGACGTCGCCCACCCACTGGCCGACGAAGTCATCGGTGCGCAACACGGTTTGCAGGCCGCGCGCGGCCGCCTCCACCCCGCCATCGCCGCGCGCCTGGTCCACCTCGGCCAGCAGGATGGACGCGGGACGGCGCATTTCGCGCAGCAGGTGCGCGGACTCTTCGAGCCGGAGTTCGGCGGTCCGGCGGTCTCCGATGCGGGATTGCGGTCCCAGTGCCACAGTCGCTTCCGCTGCCCCTGTACACACCACTCTGCCCCTGTTGAACCACGCCCGGCGGACGGAATCAAGCCCGCCCGCGCGGGACGGGGCCGCCATCTGCATTACCATGAAAGGAGTCCCTCTTCAGAATGAATAACTGGAAACTCCGTCAACAGGCCCTGCTGGAAGCCCTCGCGGCGCGCATTCTCGTGCTCGACGGGGCCATGGGCACCATGCTGCAACAGCGCAACCCCACCCTGGAAGACTGGGGCGGCGCGGCCTTCGAGAACTGTCCCGAGAACCTGCTGTTCACGCGGCCGGAGTGGATTCGCGACATCCATCGCGAGTACTTCGCCGCGGGCGCCGACATCGTCGAAACCAACTCCTTCGGGGGCTCGCCGATCACGCTGGCCGAGTTCGGGCTGGAAGACCGCTGGCACGAGGTGAACTCGACGGCGGCGCGGCTGGCCCGCGAGGCGGCCGAGGAGTTCTCCGCGCCGGGGCGGCCGCGCTTCGTGGCCGGCTCCATCGGACCGACGACCAAGGCTATCACCGTCACGGGCGGCGTCACGTTCGCCGCGCTGCGCGAGGGCTACTACAAGCAGGCCAAGGGGCTGATCGACGGCGGCGCGGACCTGCTGCTGGTGGAGACCTGCCAGGACACGCGCAACGTGAAGTCCGCGCTGCTGGCCGTCGACCAGCTTTCGCGCGAGTACGGCCGGCGGATTCCGGTGGTCGTCTCCGGCACCATCGAGCCGATGGGGACGATGTTGGCCGGGCAGGCCGCCGACGCCTTCTACGTTTCCATCGCCCACGCCGATTTGCTGGCCGTGGGCCTGAACTGCGCCACGGGGCCCGAGTTCATGACGGATCACATCCGCACCATCCACGAACTGGCCACCACGCGCGTCTCCTGCTACCCGAACGCCGGGCTGCCGAACGAAGACGGGCTGTACCTGGAAACGCCGGACTCGCTGGCGCGGCAGTTGGAGAAGTTCGCGCAGCACGGCTGGCTGAACATTGTCGGCGGCTGCTGCGGCACGACGCCCGCCCACATCAAGGCGATCGCGCAGATGGTAGAGGGCAAGGCGCCGCGCCAGCCGCAGAAGCCGGCGCACCGGGCTTTGTACTCCGGCATCGAAACGGTGGAGGCGGAGGATTCGAGCCGGCCGCTGATCGTGGGCGAGCGCACCAACGTCATCGGCTCGCGGGCCTTCAAGAAGCTGATCGCCGAGGAGAAGTGGGAAGAGGCGACGGAGATTGCTCGGCGGCAGGTGCGCAATGGCGCGCACATCATCGACGTCTGCCTGCAGTCGTCGGACCGCGAGGAAGCCTCGGACGTCCCGCCCTTCTACGACAAGCTGATCCGGAAGATCAAAGCGCCCATCATGATCGACACCACCGACGCGGGCGCGGTGGAGCTGGCGCTGACGTACTGCCAGGGCAAGGCGATCATCAACTCCGTGAACCTGGAGGACGGCGAGGAGAAGTTCGAGCGCGTCTGTCCCATTGCGAAGGCCTACGGAGCGGCGCTGGTGGTGGGCACCATCGACGAGGATCCGGTGCAGGCGCAGGCGTTCACGCGGGAGCGCAAGCTGGCGGTGGCGGAGCGCTCGGTGGAACTGCTGACCGGCAAGTACGGCCTGGCGCCCGAGGACCTAATCCTCGACCCGCTGGTCTTCCCCTGCGCCACGGGCGACGAGAGCTACATCGGCGGGGCGGTGGAGACGATCGAGGGCGTGCGCCTGATCAAGGAGAGCATCCCTTACGTCCGGACCATTCTGGGCGTCTCCAACATCAGCTTCGGCCTGCCGCCGGCGGCGCGCGAGGTGGTCAACTCCGTGTTCCTGTACTACGCGACGAAGGCCGGCCTGGACCTGGCCATCGTGAACGCGGAGAAGCTGGAGCGCTTTGCGTCGATCCCGGTGGAAGAGCGGCGGCTGGCCGAGCACCTGCTGTTCAACACGCCGGACCCGGCGCGGTTTCCCGGCGTTCCGGAGAACTGGCGCGAGCAGTCGCGCGAAGAGAAGCTGGCCGTCAACCAGTTCAACATCGCGGCCATTGCCGAGCACTTCCGCGGGGCGCAGGCCAAGGAGAAGAAGAAGGCGGCCGAATTGCCGCTGGACGAGCGGCTGGCGGGCTACATCGTCGAGGGCAGCAAGGACGGGCTGATCGAAGACCTGGAGCGCAAGCGGGCCGAGGGCGCGACGCCGTTGGAGATCATCAACGGGCCGCTGATGGCCGGCATGGCCGAGGTGGGCCGGCTGTTCAACAACAACGAGCTGATCGTGGCCGAGGTGCTGCAGTCGGCCGAGGCGATGAAGGCGGCGGTGGCGCACCTGGAGCAGTTCATGGAGAAGTCGGAGACGGCGGCGCGGGGCAAGGTGCTGTTGGCCACCGTGAAGGGCGACGTCCACGACATCGGCAAGAACCTGGTGGAGATCATCCTGGCCAACAACGGCTACGAGGTGGTGAACCTGGGCATCAAGGTGCCGCCGGAGGAGCTGATCAAGGCGTTCCACAAGCACCGGCCGGACGCCATCGGGCTGTCGGGGCTGCTGGTGAAGTCGGCGCACCAGATGGTGACGACGGGCGAGGACCTGCGCGACGCGGGCATCGGCGTGCCGCTGCTGGTGGGCGGCGCGGCGCTGAGCGATAAGTTCACGATGGGGCGGATTGCGCCCGCCTACACGGCGCCGACGTTCTACGCGAAGGAGGCGATGACGGGCCTGGCGCTGATGAACGAGATCATGGATCCGGCGCGGCGGGGGGCCGTGCTGGCGGCGCACACGCGCTCGACCGCCGATGGGGCCGCGGCTGCGCCGGTGCCGGAGGGAGCGGCGGCGGCGCAGTCGTCGGCGCGCTCGCCAAAGGTGCGCACGGACGTGCCCATCCCGCCGGCGCCGTCGCTGGAGCGGCGCGTGCGGCTGATTCCGAACCTCGCCGAGGTGTGGGGCTACATCAACCCGTTCATGCTGTACGGGCGGCACCTGGGTTTCAAGGGCAACTTCGAGAAGGCGCTGCACGAGCGCGACGAGAAGGCGCTGGCGCTGTTCCACGACGTCGAGGCGGTGAAGGCCGAGGCGGCAGAGTTCATGAAAGTTCGAGCGGTGTGGCAGTTCTTCGAGGCCGAGCGGGACGGCAACGCGATTGCGCTGTTCGACCCCGGCGCCGCTACGCCGCGCCACGTGTTCCGGTTCGGCCGGCAGAGCAAGTCCGACGGGCTGTGCCTGAGTGACTACGTGCTGGAGGCGGGTCCGGACGGGCGGCGCGACCACATCGCGCTGTTCGCCGTGACGGCGGGCGAGGACGTGCGCCGGGTGTCGGAAGAGGCCAAGCAGCGCGGGGAGTTCTTCAAGGCCCACGCCTTGCAGGCGCTGGCCATTGAGACGGCGGAAGGCGCGGCCGAGTGGCTGCACCGCCGCATCCGCGAGGACTGGGGCTTCCCGGATCCGCCCACGATGACGATGCAGGAGCGGTTCACGTCGCGCTTCCGCGGCAAGCGCTACAGCTTCGGCTATCCGGCGTGCCCGAACCTGGACGACCAGCAGGGGCTGTTCGCGCTGCTGCGGCCGGAGGAGACCGGGATCGAACTCACCGAGGGCATGATGATGGAGCCGGAGGCGTCGGTGAGTGCGCTGGTGTTCCACCATCCGGACTGCGCGTACTTCACGGCCGGGGAGTAGCCGGAGCGGGCGCCGGGCGAGGCTGGCGCCCGCGAATCAGCAGAGTCAGTGTGAGCGGCGCCGGGCGAGGCCGCAGGCCAGCAGGGCGGTGCAGGTGAGCGCCGTGGTGGCGGGTTCGGGGACGGGTGAGCCCGGGAAACCCGGGACGATGAAGCCCTGGACCTGAGGGTTGGCGCCGGGCAGCGAGTTCACGACGCGGAAGGTGCCGAGGTCAAGGCCGGGGTTGCCGGCGGCGCGACCTGCCGCCGCCGCGGAGAGCCAGGGTGCCGAGCCTTGTGTTGGCGCGGCGGAAGAGAATAGGGACCAGACGGCATGCTGGATTCCGATGCGATCAGCGGGCTCCGGGGTTAGGAGGATCTGATCCAGGAGCCAGGCGGCGTCCTCATACTTCGCGGCTGCGCCAGGGGTGGAGGCATAGTAAGCCGATGAGAGGTCGCTGAAGAGATAGAGATTCGCTTGCCACGTCTGGCCTGGAGAGACGTAATGGTCAAAGTCGTAGCACAGGGCGGTGTACTCGATGCCGTCGATGCTCAGCCGGTAGGGGCCCACCAGGTGGGCGCCGTCGGACAAGCCATCGGCACCCAGATAGGTGACGGTGGCGGCCTGTACGGGGCAGGCGAGGAAGACGATGGCGAGCAGGACGAAGAAACGGATGACGCGCATACGGGGAACTACTCCTGATGGACGAATGCGAGAGGGCCGGACGGATCTCGGGCCGGACTGTCCCGAAGCGGGACAGGCGGCGGGCGAGTTCGGGCGTGGTGCACCGAATCGGGACAGCAAGGGCCGTCGGCGCGGCCGCAGGTGTTGCCGTCAGGAGTTACAGCAAGCGGGTGTCCAAAGGCGCCGGCGCACCGAAGGAGGGGGCATTACCTGGGCGGGGCCGGGTAGTTGGCGCCGTAGAGCATGCTGGCGGGGCGGGGCACGAGCTTGCCGTTCTGGACCCATTTGTCGCCGCGGACGGAGAGGTGGTCGACCATGCGGGCGCGCCAGAGGCGGAGCTGGGCTTCGTCGGCGGACTCGTTGAGCTCGTGGGGGTCGTTGACGAGGTCGAACAACTGCTCGGCGCCGTCGAAGGCGTGGTAGATGTACTTCCACTTGCCGTCGGTGAGGGCGGTCCAGTGGTTGACGCGGTCGTAGCAGACGTCGTGCTCGAGGTCGATCCAGTCACGCTGGGCGCGGAGGAGGTTCTGGCCGTCGCAGGCGTCGGGGAGAGAGGCGCCGGCGGCGGCGGCGAAGGTGGGCAGGATGTCGCGGATCTCCACGGGCACGTCGCTGACCGTGCCGCGCGCGGCGCCGGGGCCGCGGACGAGCATGGGGATGCGGGCCGAGGCCTGATAGGCGTAGGACTTGCGCCACAGGTAGTGGTCTCCGGTCATGTCGCCGTGGTCGCTGAGGTAGATGATGAGGGTGTCTTCCATCCAGCCGCGCTTGTCGAGGGCGGCGAGGACGCGGCCGAGCTGGGAGTCGACGAACGAGACGGAGCCGGAGTAGCCGATGCGGGCGCGGCGGACGAGATCCTGGCCCACGTCGCCGTGCCAGATGTCGTCGCGCTGGGAGTTGCGCGGGCGGTACTTTTCAGCCCACTTGCCGGTCCGGGCCTTGGGGAGGGCAACGTCCTTGTACTCATCCCAGAAGCGCTGGGGGGGATCGTAGGGACTGTGCGGGCGGGCGAAGCTGACTTTCAGGAAAAATGGCTCTGGTTTTTCGTAGGATTCCAGGAAATTAACGGCGGTATTGGCGGTCCAGGTGGTGGGGTGGAGCCGTTCGGGCAGGACGTAAGGCCTGGCGGTGTAGTCGTTGAAGCCGATGCCGGTCGCGTCGGGATTGAGGTTGGGGGCCTCGGAGGCGAACCAGGCGCGGTAGTCGCTGCGGAAGTCCTTGGATTCGGCGCGGCCGCTTTCGTCGAGGATGGTCTGGTGGAAGCCGTGGAGGTGGCGCTGGGGGGTCCAGTGCATCTTACCGATGCCGAGGGTGTGGTAGCCGGAGGCGCCGAGGACGCGGGGCATTTCGGCGGGGTAGCTGGCGGCGACGCGGCCGTAGCCGAGCATGCCGTGGCGCCAGGGGGACATGCCGGTGAGGAGGCCGGCGCGGGCGGGGGTGCAGGTGGGGGTGGAAGAGTAGGCGTGGCGGAAGCGGACGCCTTCGGCAGAGAGGCGGTCCAGGTTGGGAGTCTTTACCGCGCCATTGCCGTCGCAGCCCATCCAATCGGCGCGGTGCTGATCGCTCATCAGCAGCAGGAGGTTGGGCTTGGATTTGGAAAGGGCGCGCAGAAAGGCCGGCGCGGCGCAGAACTGGCGGCGGGTTACCATTGGACGGGCACTCCGATCTCGAGATCCCAGACATTGCAGTCGACATGGCCCTGGAGCAGTTGCCTCAGTTGGGCGGGACGGCCGGTGAGGGGCGGGAAGGTGCCGAAGTGCATGGGGATGACGGTGGGGGCCTGGACGAGGCGGCAGGCGAGGGCGGCCTCGGCCGGGCCCATGGTGAAGAGGTCGCCGACGGGCAGGAAGGCGAGGGCGGGCTGATAGAGCTCGGCGATGAGGGCCATGTCGCTGAAGACGGCGGTGTCGCCGGCGAAGTAGGCGCGGCGGCCGTCGGGCAGGTGGAGGACGTAGCCTCCGGCGTCGCCGCCGTAAAGGATTTTGCCTTCGTCGGAGATGCCGCAGGAGTGGACGGCGTGGGTCATGGTGACGCGCAGGGAGCCGGCCTGCTGGCTGCCGCCCTTGTTCATGCCGCAGGCGTTTGCGACGCCCTTGGAGTCGAGCCAGGCGCAGATCTCGTAGTTGGCGATGACCTGCGGCTTGTGCCGGCGGGCCAGCGGCACGGCGTCGGCGATGTGGTCGAAGTGGCCGTGGGTGATGAGCATGGTATCGATGCGGTCAAAGACATGACCGCGCGGGAACGCGGGGTTGTCCTGGACCCAGGGATCGATGAGGACCGTCTGCCCGCCGTCGAGGCGTAACTGGAAGGTGCCGTGGCCGAGCCAGAGGATCTCCGTCATGTGAACCATTTTAGATAACGGCGAGGCGGTGTTCAGGGACGCTCGTAACGGCCCATGGTCCAGACCTCCGAGATGACATGACCGCGGAGGGCTTTTTCGAACTCCCAGCGCTGGGTGCCGGAGTGGAGCATGAGCTTCGGCATGTCGAGGGCGTAGATTTTGAAGTAGTAGCGGTGCGGCCCATGGCCTTTGGGCGGCATGGGGCCGCCATAGCCTTCCCTGCCGAAGTCGTTGGTGCCGGTGGTGCCCACGCGGCCGGGCTGGAAGCCTTCGGCGAGGCCGTGCTGGGAGGGGGGGATATCCCACACGATCCAGTGGGTCCAGACTCCGGCGGGCGCGTCGGGGTCGTCCATCAAAAGGGCCAGGCTTCGGGTGCCGTCCGGCAGGTCCTCCCATTCGATGGCAGGGGAGAGGTCCTCTCCTTCGCCGGTGTGTCTTGCGGGGATCGTCGAGCCTTCGTCGAAGGCCAGCACGCGAACTCGGAACGCCATACATCCTCCTTGGACGTTTACCTGAGCTTCTCCATATTGACCCCAAAACCCAGCGTTGCCAAGCCCGGAATGGAAACGGGCAATTTTCCGCCTACGGCGATCTCTCCGTAGACGGCTTTGACGGCCGCGGCCTCCGACGGTGGGGCGGTGCTGAAGGTGGCGAGATAGGCGGCGACGGACGGATAGGCTCGCAGAAGATAGGGGTTGCCGAGGGCAATGAAGACCACGGGCTGGGAGGAGGCGAGGAGGCGGTCCATGAAGGCGGGGTAGCCGCCGGCGAGGGCGACATTGCCGCGGTAGGCGGCGGCGGTGACGTAGGCGGCGGCGACAAGGGTGGAGCAGGAGGAGGAGCCGGCGGCGAGGGACTCGAATTCGGAGGCGGGCAGTTGGGGGTCGAGCAGGGTGACGCGGGCCTTGGGGGTGCGGGACTGGACGGCGGCCATGAGGTCGCGGCCCTGCATGGAGAAGCGGCCGGCGGCGAGGACGAACCAGCAGGCCGTGGCGGGCTCTTTCAGGGGCAGGGCGGCGCCTTCGTTGCGGACGAGGGTGACGGCGCGCTCGGCGGCGAGGGCGGCGCGGGCCGCGTCTGCGGGCGAGTTGAGGACGTCGCCCATGGCTTCGAGGTTGACGAGGCGGCGGCGCTGGAGGCCGACGCGCACCTTGGCCTGGAGCAGCTTCAACACGGAGCGATCGATGCTCTGGCGCGTAAGGCGCCCGCTCTTGACGGCGGCCACGAGTGCGTCGACGACGGCGCGGGGATCGCGCGGGATGAGCAAAAGGTCGGCGCCGGCTTCAACGGCGCGGACGGCGGCTTCGCCGGGCGGGAACATGTTGGCGAGGCCCTGCATGTCCATGGCGTCGGTGGTGACGATGCCCTGGAAGCCCATCTGCTGGCGCAGCAGGCCGGTGAGGATGTTGCTGGAGACGGTGGCGGGGACCGGCTCGGGTTCGAGCGCCTGGACGGCGAGGTGGGCGGTCATGACGGAATCGACGCCGGCGTCGATTCCGGCCTGGAAGGGCGGGAGTTCCACTTCGGCGAGGCGCTCCCGGGAAGCGGTGACGGCGCCGAGGCCGATGTGGCTGTCGGTGGCGGTGTCGCCGTGGCCGGGGAAGTGCTTGACGGTGGTGAGGACGGGGCTGGCGGTTTCGGCGTGCGCGCCCTGGATGAAGGCGCGGACGTGGGCGGAGACGAGCTGGGGGTCCTCGCCGAAGCTGCGGATATTGATGATGGGGTTATCGGGGTTGTTGTTGACGTCGGCGTCGGGGGCGAAGATCCACTGCACGCCCATAGCGCGCGATTCGCGGGCGGTGGCGGCGCCAAGGGCGCGGGTGAGATCGAGGTCGTTGGCGGCGCCGTAGGCCATGAGGTGGGGGTAGGGGACGGTGGAGGTCATGCGCATGGAGGCGCCGCGCTCGAAGTCGCCGCCGACCAGCAGGGGGATGCGGGCGAGGCGCTGCATGCGGTTGAGGAAGGCGGCGGACTGGTAGGGATCGGCGCGCTGCACCTGGCCGTACTGCACGCGATTGAGGATGATGAGGCCGCCGACGCGGAGATCGCGCACGAGAGAGGCGAACTCTTTGAAGGCGGGTGTCCCCGTATTGGGGAAGTCGCCATAGCAGGGCACCATGAGGAGCTGGGCGGCGCGCTCTCTGAGAGTGAGCGCATGGAGCCAGGCGCGTGCCTGCCGCGAGGCAGCGGGCGCGGGCTTTTTCGGGGGCGCCGCCAGGAGAGAGCAGGCGGCTAAGACGAGCAGGAGGCAGACGCGCATCACCCACAGGCTAGCACCGCGTCCGAGCGGCGGTGTCCGGCGGGAGCTTACGAGTGGTTGGCGGCTTTGCGGCGCGAAGCGGGGAGAGCGCGCTCGCTGGCGACGGGCTTGCGGGGCAGCTTCAGCAGGCGGCCGGCGGAGCGGATGAGATGCTGGACTTCATTGGCGCTTTTCATGATGACGGTGTTGGCGCCGGTGGTCTGCTCGTCGAGGCCGAGCACATCCACAAAGCCCGAGATGAGAATAACGGGCAACTGCGGCCGCTGGGCGCGCAGGCGGGAGATGAGCTCGATGCCGTCCATGTCGGGCATGCGGAAGTCAGTCACCACGAGATCGTAGTGCTTCTTTTCGAACATCTCCAATGCCGTGCCGCCGTCCGGCGCTCCATCGGTGCCGTATCCCAACTCTTCCAACACGGCGCGCCTGGCAAGCAAGCCCGAACGATTGTCATCCACCAGGAGGATCCGTGCGGCATCGACTGTAGCTGCATTTGACCGTCTGCTCATCACCAAAGACCATGCCGAAAGTAGCAAACGGCCGGACGAGGTGTCAACGATTCCGTAATGCGCTCATCCGCGAAGAGATCGAATTCTTGACTTCCGCACGGCTCTGTGATGCGGAGCTTATTCGACTTCGCGCGGGGCCTGATAGCCGGTCTTGGCGATGACCTGGTACTTCATCGGCTTGCCCTTTTCATCGGTGATTTTGAGGGGGGAGCCGGTGGGTCCTACGAGTTCCACTTTGATCTTTCTGAATTTTCCGTCGCGGGCGACGTTGGTGGGCTGGTAGGCGAGAGAGTAAGTGTTGCGGAGGGCTTCGTTGACCTGGCGGAAGATGCCGCCGTATTCGCCGAAGAAGCGCGGGAACCAGGCCTGGCCGCCGGTTTCGCGGGCGAAGGTGCGGAGCTGGTTGTCGGCCTGAAGGAAGTCGAGGCGCTCGATGGAGCCCATGTAGCCGCGGGAGTCGTACCATTCGCGGAGCGACTGCAAGGTGCCGAGGGCGTAGATGGGGACGCTGGCGGTCTGGAGCTTGCGGCGGGTCTGGTCGAAGGTGATTTTGGAGAAGGTGTCCATGCCGCTGCCGATGTAAAGAATGGCTTTGCGGCCTTCGATGTCGCTCATGCGGTCGGCGGTATCGGTGAGGGCATCGTAGAGATTCGACTCCGAAAAGCCGGGAACGCGCAGGCGGGCCATGGCTTCATAGGTGTCCTGACGATTGGTGGAGAAGTCGCTGAGGATTTCGGGGCGGAGGTCGAAGGCGACGACGGCCACCATGTCTTCGGGCTTCAGCGTCTGGAGGAAGCCGTAGCAGGCGGTGAGGGTCTCCTCCCAGCCGTAAGACCAGTACTGCTGGTACAGGTTGCTGAACTCGATGACGAGGGCGAGGGTGATGGGCGTCTCGCCGGTGTTGAAATTGGTGATACGTTGCGGCTGGCCGTCCTCGAGGACGCGGAAGTTGCCGGCGGGGATGCCGGGGATGAAGCGGCCGCGGTTGTCGAGGACGGCGACGTCGACGTTGACGGTGAGCGTGTCGGTGCGGAAGGTGGGGCCTTCGGCCGGGGCTTCCCCCGGCTTCTTTTGCATCTTGGAAGGAATGCGGGGCAGTTGCTGTTCCTTGGCTGCTTCCGGCGCGGCTTCGCCCTTCTTCCTGGGGCGGGCCACGGTGTCGCCACTTTCCTTCTTGGGGCCGGCCTGCGGGTAGAGCATTCCGGCGCCGGCCACCATCGCAGCCAGCATGACGGGTCCCAGGTAACGGCGAAGTCTCATGGCGCTTGTCCCTCTCTCTCCAATATGACGCTTTCGGGGCCCGTGCGGGTTGCGGGAGCGCTCAGTGGACGGTGTCGTCCCAGTCCCGCTTGGCGGCCCCCTGTTTCTTCAGGTAGACCTGGAACTTCCTTTTGGCGCGGCGGAGTTTCCAGTCGCGATAGGCTTCGCTGAGCTGGGCGGAGAGGCTCTGGCGGCGGCGGGATGCGACGGAGGAGCGCTTGCCGAGATCGAGCCGCAGCCAGACGTAGCCGAAGAGCATGCCGCCGAGGTGGGCGAAGTGGCTGATGCCGCCGCCGGTGTCGGCCAGGGCGCTGAGGAAAACGATGACGCCCATGATGAGGACGTACCAGCGGGCCTCGATGGGGAACATCATGAAGAAATAAATGATGGCCCGGGGGAACAACATGCCGAAGGCGAGCAGAACGCCGTAGATGGCGCCCGAGGCGCCGATGGTGCGGGTGCTGCCGGTGCCGAACATGAGGTTGAGGACCACCACGCAGATGCCGGCGCCGACGCCGCAGAAGAAGTAATAATGCAGGAAGCGGCGCGTACCCCAGACGCCCTCCAGCGGCGTGCCGAACATCCAGAGGGTGAGCATGTTCATCAGGATGTGGCCGAAGCCGTAGGGGCTGTGCAGGAAGAGGTAAGTGAAGAGCTGCCAGACGGCGAGATGGCCCACGACGGACTTGGGGACCAGCGCCAGCGGCAGGAAGATCTGCCGGCCCAGTTCCGTGTTCGCAGTGAGAAAGTAGAGCACGAACAGGACCGAGTTGGCGATGAGCAGCCACTTGACCCCCTGGGTCATGCGGAACATGGATGGCGGACCGTAGCCACGGTCACGGACTGAGTAGGCCATTGCGCGCGGGGATGCCCTCAATCCAACAATATCATCATGGCCCTCCGAGACGCGGTTGTCTTCTTTTGCAGTCTGTCCGCAGGGGCGCAGGCTCCGGCCGATCTGATGGTGGTGAACGCGCGGGTTTACACGATGGACGGCCGGGGCGCGGTGGCGCAGGCGCTGGCGGTGCACGGCCGCCGCATCACGGCCATCGGAAAGACGGAAGAGATCCGGCGGACCGCCGGGCCGCGGACGCGGGTGGTAGACGCCGGGGGACGGGCTGTGCTGCCGGGCTTCAACGACGCGCACGTCCATTTCCTGCAGGGCGGCTTTCAACTGTCGGCGGTGGACCTGCGCGACGCCGCCACGCCGGAGGAGTTCGCGCGGCGCATTGCGGCGTTCGCCGGCAAACTGGCGAAAGGCGGGTGGGTGCTGGGCGGAGACTGGGACCACGAGCTGTGGCCGTCGGCTCCGCTGCCGCGGCGGGAGTGGATCGACTCATTGACGGCGGCGACGCCCGTGTTTGTTTCGCGGCTGGACGGCCACATGGCGCTGGCCAACACGGCGGCGCTGCGCCTGGCCGGCGTGACGCGGGCAACGAAGGACCCGCCCGGAGGGCTGATTGTGCGGGAGCCGCGGACGGGCGAGCCGACGGGCGTGTTGAAGGACGCGGCGATGGCGCTGGTGGAGCGGGTGATTCCGGGGGCGTCGCTTGAAGAGAAGCTGAGCGCGGCGCGGGCCGCCACGAAGCACGCGGCCTCACTGGGCGTGACCAGCGTGCAGGACATGTCGGCGGGCGCGGACCTGCGGGTGTACCAGATGTTGATGGAGCGCGGCGAGCTGCTGACGCGCATCTACGCCGCCACGCCCGCGGCGCAATGGGAGCGGCTGGCACAGACGGGTCTGCGGCGCGCCTTCGGCTCGCCGATGCTGAGGACGGGCGCGCTGAAGGCCTTCGCCGACGGGAGCCTGGGCTCGACCACCGCGCTGTTCGACGAGCCGTACAACGACGCGCCGCAGACTTCCGGGCTGCCCTCCGACGAGATGATGCCGCCGGGCAAGATGGAGGCGCGCATCCTGGGAGCCGACAAGGCCGGACTGCAGATTTGCGTGCACGCCATCGGCGACCGCGCCAACGCCGAGATCCTCGGGATGTTCGAGCGCGCCATCGCCGCCAACGGGCCGGGAGACCGGCGCTTCCGCATCGAGCACGCCCAGCACCTGAGGCCGGGCGATCTTCCGCGCTTCGCGGCGCTGGGGGTGATTGCGTCGATGCAGCCGTACCACGCGGCCGACGACGGGCGGTGGGCGGAGAAGCGCATCGGTCCGGCGCGCATCCAGACGACCTATGCATTCCGTTCACTGCTGGACGCCGGGGCGGTGCTGGCGTTCGGCTCGGACTGGACGGTGGCGCCGCTGGACCCGCTGCTGGGCATTCGCGCGGCGGTCACGCGGCAGACCATCGACGGGCGCAACCCGGGCGGCTGGGTGCCGAGGCAGAAGATCACGGTGGAAGAGGCGGTGCGGGCCTACACGCGCGGGTCGGCGTACGCCGAATTCGCGGAAGGGGAGAAGGGGACGCTGGAGCCGGGGAAGCTGGCCGACGTGGTGATCCTGTCGCACGACATTCTGAGCGGCGGGGCGGAAGCGCTGGCTTCGGCGCGGGTGCTGCTGACGGTGATGGACGGGAGGGTGGTCTATTCGAGGCTGGGGGAGAGCGAGGCGGCGCGCGACTCCGCGAAGGCCAACGCGCGCTGAAAGAAGTCCGCCTTGTCCGGCGGCGCCATGCGCACGCTGCGGAGCTGGGTGAGGGCTTCGGGGTAGCGCTGCTGCCGGAGGTAGTGGGAGCTGAGTACGAGGCGGGCTTCGTCGAAGGCGGGATCGGTGGCGACGAGGCGTTCGAGGACGGGCACGGCGTCGCCGTCAGCGGAGGATTGCTCGAGCACGGCGAGGTGCCACAAGGCGAGCTTGCCGGCGGCGTTGAGCCGCATGGCTTCGCGCAGCGCCGCGCGGGCTTCCCTGCTGCGGCCCCGCTTCAGTTCGATTTCGCCGCGGATGGCCCAGGCTTCGGGCAGGAGTTGGGGGGCGCGGTCGAGCCGCGACAAGGCGGCGGGCAGGTTGCCGGCGAGGAGCGCGACGCGGGCCAGGGCGAGTTCGACCTCGGCCTGGTCCGCCGGCTGCTCATCCAGGCGGACGAGGCTGGGGGGGAGGGCATTGCTGCCGCGCAAGGTCTTGATGTGCAGGCGGAGGGCGGCTTCCAGCTCATCCAACGGCTCGGGGGCGCCTGCCGACCAGCGCGCGATCTGCGCCGCGGGGTCCGTTTCGGGCCGTTGCATGAGCCAGTCCACGAGGGCCCAACTGGCGGCGTAGTAGCGCTCGGCGAGCTGCGGCTGGCGGTACCAGTTGGAAGTGCGATCCGCTGCCAGAAGTTCGTTCAGCGGGACCCAGCCCGGTCCGGCCAGCAGGCGCGACCGGCGGGCGGCCCGGCCGGCGCTGACGCCGCCATAGTATTCAGCCAGACCTTCTTCGAGCCAGAGCGGCAGGGTGAGGCCGGCGCTTGCGAGGGCATAGTGCACGTATTCGTGGCGCAGGGAGGGGAGGGTGTTCTTCGACAGGCGGCCCAGAACAATGGTCGGTTGGTCCGGGCCGCCCGCGAAGTACGCGGGAGAGTGGGGGTTCGCACGAAACTCGTCGAACTCCCACTCCGAGGAGAAAGCTACGATCCGCAGGCGCGCCGCAGTGGTCGCAAACGTCGGCTGAGACTGCCGGAAGAAAATGCGTAGGCTTTCCAGCTCGCCCACCGCCTGCTCCGCCACGGAGGCGTCGCCGGAGGTGAGCAGTTCGAGGCTCGACGTCGAGACGCGGATCCAACTACGCTCCGCGGCCGCCGCCTGACTATGGAGGAGGAGCAGCCAAGCGGCGAACGCGGCGGAGGTAAGAAGGCGTGACAACGATCTGGCCTCTGTGAATCCATCGGCCACTTAGGCTGGCAGGGAGAGATGGAATTTTGCCTGACTTCTGGCATGAGCCGGGCACCTTAGTCCAATCTGAGTTTGAGGACTACTTGTTTTGAGGACGCTGCGCCGCGCCGGCCGAAATTACCCCGCCGTATGCTATGCCGCTCCACCTTCGCAGCAGGGGCAGCCCGACTCGATTTTGGGCAGGCTGGACGAGGCGCCGCCGCCACCGGGCCCTTTGGATTCGAGGTTTTCCGGAGGAGGTCTGTTCAATGGAGCCGTTTACGCAATGACGCGGCTGCGCGCGCGGCCGGTGCTACGAGTTGATGCCCGCGCGGGATGGTACTTCGACGCGCTTTCCACGTCGGAAACCTTAGAACTCGACCTAAGGGCAGGGGGGTGGCATCCGCCGGGGCTGCGGCCGCTGGACGGCGCGGGGCGGACGGCGGCCATCGGCATTGCCACGCTGATGGCGTTGAGGACGGCGGAGGGCTACGAACTGGTTCTGGGACGCATCGCGCCGAAGGCGATGCCGCACCGCGCGGGGCAGTTGCACGTGGTGCCTTCCGGGATGTTCGCTCCGCCCTTTTCCGTCACCGCCAACGTCGCCAACGAGCTGCGGGAGGAACTCGGGCTGCCGCTCTCCGCCGGGCGGCTGTACCTGTCGGGCGCGGCAGTGAACCTGCTGAACCTGCGGCCGGAGATTTGCACAGTCTTCGTGCTGGACGACCCCGGCCGCCTGGTCGCCAACGGAGAGTTCCTGCCCGGGCTGGAGCGCGTGCGGCTGGGCTCCGATGAAGAGATGTCCTCGGCGCTGCACCTGACTGCGGACAACATCACGCCGCCCGGCGCCGCCGCCCTGTTCCTCGGCGCCAGACTGCTGAGAGGCCTGCGTTAGGGCTTGAAGCGCGCTTCGAAGCTTTCCAGCGCGCCATCGCCCTGCTTCGAAAGCCACTCCCGCGCCATCGCCGCGACGGCTTCCAGGTTCTTCAACTGGTGCGGCGCGTTGAGGGACTGGCGGATTTCCGGCACGATGCCGCGGATGCGCACCCAAACCAGGAGATGTTCCAGAGAGTTCTGAATGAACATTTCCGGGTGCAGCACGCCGCTTGTCACCATGCTGCAGGCCATCTCCCAATAAGTGGTGACCATGCGGTAGTAAGCGTTGTTGTCCGACCCCGGCGGGCAGAGTTGCTCCCAATCCGCTTTCGACATTGGCTTGCATTCGGCGACGAACCAGGCGCGGGCCTTTCTGAGCTTGTCTTCCCGGCGCATTTCGTACAAACGCAGCAGCAGGTTGGCGTCCTCGTAGGTCGCCACCCGGCTCCAGTTCACTTTCCCATCCTGCTTCGGCGCAATCACTCGTGGATTCCTCCCTTGTCGGTGGTGAGGCGCTGGCGGCCTCCCTTCCATGTTGACACTGGAAGGCGGGCCTTGACACTCTCCAGGCCGCGGTCATATATTGCCCGCGGGACCTGAGCCATGACCATCCAACCGAACCGCCGCGAACTGCTGCAAACGAGCGCCTTCACCGTGGTGCCGCGCCACGTGCTGGGCGGGGGCGGCTACGTCGCCCCGAGCGACAAGATCACGCTGGCCTGCATCGGCTGCGGCACGCAGGCGCTGAACGAGATTTCGGGCCTGCTGACGAACCCCGACATCCGCATCGTGTCGGTGTGCGACCCGAACCGCTTCGCCTCCGGCTACCGCGACTGGTCGCCGGACGGGCTGCTGAACTCCATCCGGCGGCTGCTGAAGAAGCCGTCGTGGTTCGCGGGCGCCGACGCGACCATCCCGGGCGGGCGCGAGGCCACCAAGGACATCGTCGACACCTATTACGGCAACGACGCCGCGGCCGGCTGCACGTCCTACGCCGACTTCCGCGAGATGCTGGCAAAGGAGAAAGACGTGGCGGCGGTGAAGATCATGACGCCGGACCACCTGCACGGCGTGGCCTGCCTGGCGGCGATGAAGCACGGCAAACACATCATGCTGCACAAGCCCATCGCCAACCGTTTGCTGGAAGGCAAGGCCGTGATCGACGGCGTGCGGCGGACAGGCGTGGCGACGCACTTCCTGCCGTGGAACTCCGGCAACGGCATGCCGCAGGTGATGGAGTGGATCAACCAGGGCGCCATCGGCACGCTGCGCGCGATCCACAACTGGACGAACCGGCCGGTGTGGCCGCAGTACACCAGCCTGCCGGCGGAGAGGCCGCCGGTGCCGCGCGGCTTCGACTGGGATCTGTGGCTGGGCCCGGAGGCCGAGCGCCCGTACCATCCGGACTTCACGCACATGGTGTTCCGAGGCTGGTACGACTTTGGCGCGGGCACGATGGCGGACATGGGGCATTACTCGCTGTGGTCGGTGTTCAACGCGCTGGAGCTGTCCGGGCCCACGGTGATCGAGCCGATGCTTTCGCACCATTGCGCGCTGCGCGACAACGCGGCGTACCGGATCCGCAACGACTTCTCGTTCCCGACGGCGTCCATGGTGCGCTTCAAGTTCCCGGCGAAGGGCCAGCGCGGCGCCGTGGACCTGGTGTGGTACGACGGCGGCATGAAGCCCGCGACGCCCGAGGCGCTGGACCTGGAGCCCAAGGAACTGCCCATCGAGGGCATGATGTTCACGGGCGAGAAGGGCTTCATCCTGGCCGGTTTCCGGGTGGAATCGCCGCGGCTTTTCGCGGCAGGAAAGGCGCCGACGCCGGTGGCGCCGCCGGCGCGGCGGCAGCGCGCCGCGAGGGAAGTCAACCCCGGACTGCAACACTGGATCACGGCCGCGCGCGGCGGGGCGGCGTCGCCGGGCAGTTTCCTGAACGCCTGGCCGATCACCGAGACGGTGAACCTGTGGGGCGTGGCCCTGCGCACGGGCC
This sequence comes from Bryobacterales bacterium, assembly GCA_027324255.1. Classification (GTDB taxonomy): domain Bacteria; phylum Acidobacteriota; class Terriglobia; order Bryobacterales; family Bryobacteraceae; genus Paludibaculum. Next base: position 26,892 of record DAHVTI010000589.1, read on the forward strand.
GCCGGCTGTTGTACGACGCGGCCAATCTCAGGATCACCAACGTGCCGGAGGCCAACCAGTACCTGGCCCGGCGCTACCGTCCGGGATGGGAGCCGGAAGCGGTCTGACGGCGCCGTTTTGGGAGAACATTTTCGGGATTTCCCTCCTTCATGCCCATGGTAGGGGTGTGCCTCCGGCTGCCCCTACGGAGGGAATCCATACTACGTCACTGTGCTCCCGCATGGCGCTCGCGCTGACCTGCGCGCCGCTGCTGATGGCTCAACTGCCGCCGCTGGTGGACCGCACTCTCTACTTCGGCGAAGGGGAAGTCGCCGGCGCGCAGATCTCCCGGACGGGAAATTCATCTCCTTTCTGAAGCCGTACAATGGCACTCGCAACATCTGGGTGCAGAAGGCCGAGGAGCCGTTTTCGGCCGCCAGGCCGGTGACCGCCCAGACGAAGCGGCCCGTGCCCAGCTACTTCTGGTCGCGCGACTCGCACCATTTTCTGTTTGTCCAGGACCAGGCGGCAGACGAGAACTATCACGTGTACGCCGTGGATCCGCCGGAGGCGCTCGCGCCCGGCGGCGGCGTTCCGAAGGCCCGCAACCCGACCGACGCCAAGGGCATCCGCGCCTTCATCTACAACGTGCCCAAGACCGACCAGGCGCACATCTACGTCGGCTTCAACGACCGCGACAAGGCGTGGCACGACCTCTACAAGCTGAACCTGGCCACTGGCCAGCGCACCCGGGTGCGCAAGAACACCGACCGCGTCACGGGCTGAATCTTCGACACCAAGGCGAACCTGCGGCCGGCCACACGGGCGGCGGAAAACGGCGACACCGAGTTCCTGCGGGTGGACGCGGGCAAGCAGGAGAAGATTTACTCCTGCGGCGTAGTGGAGTCCCGCGCGCCGGTGCGCCACGACAAGGATTAGCAGAAGCTGTACTTCTCCACCGACGAGGGCGAGCTGAACCTGTCGCAGCGGATGCTGATGGACCCGGCCACGGGGCAGGCAACGCTGGTGGAGAAAGACCCGCTGAGCCGCGTGGATTTAGGCGGCGCACTGTTTTCCGACCTGACCGACGAGATGGTGGTCACCAGCTACAAGGACGACCGCGAGCGGCTGTACTGGAAGAACAAGGCCTTCGAGGCCGACTACAAGTGCCTGCAGTCGAAGCTGCCGCCCGCGAAATCGGCTTCGGTTCGCACACCACGGATGAGCGGCTGTGGATCATCTCGAGCTCGAGCGACGTCGAGCCGGGCGAGACGTACCTGTTCGACCGGGCGGCGAAGAGGCTGACGCTGCAGTACAAGATCCGAGAGAAGCTGCCGCGGGAGACGCTGGCGGAGATGAAGCCGATCCGGTACAAATCGTCCTACGGGCTGGAGATCCCCGGCTACCTGACGCTGCCGAAGGGGGTGCCGGCGAAGAAGTTGCCGCTGGTGGTGTTCCCCCACGGCGGATCGTGGGGCCGCGACACGTGGGGCTACAACCCGATCCACCAGTTCCTGGCCAACCGCGGGTATGCGGTGCTCTCGATGAACTTTCGGGGCTCCACCGGCTACGGCAGGAAGTTCCTGAACGCGGGCAACCAAGAGTGGGGCCAGAAGATGCAGGACGACATCACGTGGGGCGTGAAGCTCCTGATTGCCGACGGCACGGCGGACCCCAAGCGCGTGGGCATCTCCGGCGGCTCCTACGGCGGCTATGCCACGCTGGCCGGGGCCGCCTTCACGCCGGACGTCTACGCCGCCGCGGTGGCCATTGTCGCTCCTTCGAATTTGATCACGCTGCTCGACTCCATTCCGCCCTACTGGGAGCCTGTCCGCAAAATGTTCCACGAACGCATGGGCAACTCCAACACGGCGGCCGGCAAGGCGCAGATGGAGCGGCAGTCTCCGCTCAACTCCGCCTCGAAGATCACCACGCCTTTGATGGTGGTGCAGGGCGCCAACGACCCGCGTGTGAACAAGCGCGAATCCGGCCAGATCGTCATCGCGCTGCGCGACCGCAAGTTCCCGGTGGAGTACCTGGTGGCCGACGACGAGGGCCACGGCTTCGCGCGGCCGGTGAACAACCTGGCGATGTTCGCGGCCCTGGAGAAGATTTCGCGAAGTATCTCGACGGCCGCTTCCAGTCCGGCATGACGCCAGAGGTGGAGAAGCGGTTGAAGGAATTGACCGTCGATCCGGCCACGGTGAAGCCGGCCCAGCCGGTGGACGCCGCGGCGGCGGCGCTGCCGGCGGTGGCCACGGCGCCGGTGCTGGGGCTGATGTTCTACAAGGCGAAGATCGAGGCCGGTCCGCAGACGATCGCGTTGGAGATCCAGTCCAAGATCAAGGACGGCCCCGACGGCTGGCTGGCGACCGACACGATGGAGTCCGCCATCGGCAAGGCGGTGGACACGGCGCTGCTCGACAGGAAAACGCTGGCCGTGCTGAAGCGCAGCATCAAGCAGGGGCTGGCCGCGATCGGGGTGGAGTGCAAGGACGGCAAGGCCACGGGGAAGATGAACCTCGGCGGCAGCGACCGGCCGATCAACGCCGACCTCCGGGGGCTGCTGTTTGCCGACGTCGAGGGGGCCAATCAGGCGCTGGCGGCGCTGCCGCTGGCCGAATTGTACATGGCCACGTTCCGCAACTTCGACATCCAGCGCGCCAAGGAGAAGCTGATGCAGTTGAAGGTGGCGGGCTCGCAATCGATGACCGTGCCGGCGGGCACGTTCGGCTGCTACCAGGTGGAGATCAGCTCCGCCGACGGAGGCACCGACAAGCAGACGCTGTACATCGCCAAGAAGGAGCGCAAGGCGGTGAAGCTCGAGGCGGTGATGGCGCAGATGGGCGGCGCGCAGCTCACGGCCGAGCTGCAGTAGGCGCGCCGCACCGCAGCAGCGCCGTTTCGTCCAGGGTGCAGGGCCGCAGGCTCAATACATAGCCCGAGGCGGTGCCGCGCATTTCGAGGCCGTCTTCGATGACGCCCAATTCCCTGAGCGTTGAAGCGTAGCGGCCCTGCTTCCGCTTGAACTCGCGCTGCGCGTCGTAGGCGGCGGTCAGACTCATCTTCACGGTCCAGAGGGGGTCCTCGGCCACCTCGCGGCCGGTGGCGTTCGCGCCGCCGATTTCGACCGTGGCCCACATCTCCGGCCGGTGCATGTTGACGACGCCCTGCGGCGACCAGACCCAGTTGTCTTCGCGCTGGCCGGGCAGCTTTT
>DAHVTI010000002.1 GCA_027324255.1 Bryobacterales bacterium
CGCGGCTGACGCGGGGCGGGGAACTGGTGCTCGATTCCGTGCCGGTTCTGGACGGCCCGTGGGACGGGACGCGGGAGTTGCTGGAAGCGGTGGGGGGAGATGCGGCGCGGATCGTGTATCTGTCGACGACGGGGGTGCACGGGCGGCAGCGGGAGGTGGACGAGACGACGGCGGCGGCGCCGGAGACGGAAGCGTCGCGGCTGCGGGTGGCGGCGGAGGAGATGGTGCTGGGCGGGCGATGGAGCGGGATGGTGCTGAGGCCCGCGGCGATCTACGGGCCGGGGCGGGGGGCGCACGTGTCGATTCCGGCGGGGCGGTTCCGGCTGCTGGGGGACGGCTCGAATTACGTTTCGAGGATCCACGTGGACGACCTGGCGGCGCTGGCGGAGGCGGCGCTGCTGAGCGAGTTGGGGGGCGCGTGGCCCGTGGCGGACGACGAGCCGGCGAGGTCCCGGGAGGTGGCGGAGTACGTGTGCGGGCTGCTGGGGTGCGCGATGCCGGAGGGGGCGGCGGGGGAAGAGCTGCACGAGACGAGGCGGGCGAACCGGCGGGTGGACGGGCGGGCGGTGCGGCGGGCGCTGGGGGTGGAGCTGCGGTATCCGGATTACCGGGCGGGGATCCGGGCGGCAATTCAGGCGGAATACGGATATATACATCTGTAAATTGGCGGGCTGGCGTGTAAAACGAGAGAACTGAACGGGGGAGTACAACCGTATTTCATAGTTGTCCCACAGTGGGGGCGCGGCCACGGGCCGGGTCCGGGCGAGTCTCGCCGCAGGGACAGGGAGTCTATGAAAACACATATGTGCAAAAGAAAAAGATATGCATGGATTTTGGCCGGAATGCTGGCGGTAATCAGCGGCGGCCTGAACGGTCAGGAGAGATTTTCTACCATTCGTGGAACCGTGCGCGATGCGAGCGGAGCGGCGGCGCCGGACGTGGCCGTGACGATCGTAAACACACAAACGTCGCGGACGTTGACGGCTGTAACGGACGGCACGGGGGTGTACATCGTGCGGAGCGTGGAGCCGGGGCGGTACACGGCGCGGTTCGAGAAAACGGGCTTCGCGAAGACGGAGATCCAGGACGTGCTGGTGCTGCTGGGGAAGGACTCGATCGCGGACGCGACGATCGAAGTGGGGGCGACGCAGCAGGTGCTGCAGGTGACGGAGGCGGCGGCGCTGATCGATACGGGGGGCGTGACGGTGGCGGCGAACGTGACGAGCGAGGAGTTCGGGCTGCTGCCGAAGGCGCGCAGTTTTCAGAGCGTGGCGCTGCTGTCGCCGGGGGTGAACTCGGGGCAGATAGAAGGGGGGTACCAGGTGAACGGGGCGAGTGGGGCGGAGAACCAGTTCTTCGTGGACGGGGTATCGACGAACTCGCTGGTCGACGGGCGGTCGAGGCAGAACGGGGCGTTCGAGTTCCTGCAGGAGGTGCAGGTGAAGACGGGCGGGATCGACGCGGAGTACGGCGGGGCCCTGGGCGGGGTGATCAGCGCGATCACGCGGTCGGGCGGCAACCAGTTCCACGGGGAAGGGCACTACTACTACGCGGGGAACGGGCTCAGCGCGGGTCCAGTTCAGCGGCTGCTGCTGCTGAACCCGTATTCGAACGTGGGGGTGAACCCGAGCTACCAGCAGGACGCGAAGGCGAAGGACGACTTTCACGAGTTGGGGGGATCGCTGGGCGGCTACCTGGTGAGGGACAAGCTGTGGTTCTTCACGTCGTACTCGCCGCAGTTCCGGCGGCGGAGCCAGGACTACCTGTTTTCGAACGGGCTGGAGGCGGACACGCTGAAGCAGGACCAGACGGCGCAGCAGTTGTTCAACAAGGTGAACTGGAACATCGGGCAGCGGCTGCGGGCGACGGCGAGCTGGCTGTGGACGCCGATGCGCACGGACGGGATCCTGCCGGCGTACAACGGGTACGGCAACAGCGGGCTGACGTCGAAGGCGTCGTCGCAGGCGCAGAAGACGCAGGGCTGGACGCAGCCGCAGAGCAACTACAGCGGGCAGGTGGACTGGACGGTGTCGAACACGTCGATGCTGAGCGTGAGGGGCGGGCGGTTCTGGGACAACTTCCGGACGTGGGGCATCCCGACGATGTCGAGCGTGACGTACCAGACGCCGGCGGCGGGCGTGGAAGGGCTGCCGGCGAACATGCAGCAGCCGGCGGGGTTCTTCAACACGCCGCGGACGCAACAGACGTTCTTCGACATCACCACGCGGACGTACGTGCAGGCGGATTTTTCGAAATACGTCAGCGGATTTCTGGGCAGCCACGATATCAAGATCGGCGGCGGGGTGCAGAAGAACGTGAACAAGGTGGACGTCTCGTATCCGGGCGGCGGGTATGTGTTCGTGTACTGGAACACGCCGCTGCAACTGAACGACGGGACGGCGGACCGCGGGCAGTACGGCTACTACGAAGTGCACAACTTCGGGACGCGGGGCACGACGGGGGGCAACATCCAGAACCTGTACATCCAGGACCACTGGCGGGTGAGGCCGAATTTGAGCCTGACGCTCGGCTTGAGGACGGAGCGGGAGAACGTGCCGTCGTTCGTGCGTTCGATCCGGGACAACGCGTTCAGCTTCCCGTTCAGCCAGAAGATGTCGCCGCGGCTGGGCGTGAGCTGGGACGTGACGGGTCAGGGGAAGGTGAAGGTATACGGATCCTATGGGCGTTACTACGACTGGGTGAAGTACGAGACTTCGCGCGGGACGTTCGGCGGGGATTCGTGGCCGGTGTTTTACCGGAGCCTGGACACGCTGGACGTGTTCTCGCTGAGCGGGACGAACATGCCGGGGCGGAACATCTGGAACCAGGGCGCGTATGAAGACCGGCGGAGCCCGAGCTTCGACGCGGTGGCGCCGGACCTGAAGCCGATGTCGACGGACCTGTACAACGCGGGCCTCGAATACCAGATTGCGCCGAGCACGGTGCTGCGGGCGGGCTACGTGCGGAACCACCTGGTGCGGACGATCGAAGACCTGGGGGTGCTGGTGAACGGCAATGAGACGTACATCTTCGCCAACCCGGGCGAGGGGGCGGCGGAGCTGTTCGCGCCGAGCACGGCGACGCCGGAGATCCGGACGCCGCGGCCGAAGCGGGACTACGACGCGCTGGAGATCTCGCTGAACCGGCGCTTCAGCAACCGGTTCTTCGTGTCGGCGAACTACGTGTGGTCGCGGCTGTACGGCAACTACGCGGGGCTGGGGAACTCGGACGAGATCTCGACGCCGACGACAGGGGTGAGCTCGGGCACGACGCAGCAGTCGGGCGGGAGCATCGCGCGGCCGGGGTCGACGGGCTCCCGGGCGTGGGACATCGACCAGTACCTGTTCGATTCGCACGGGCAGTTCGTGGAAGGGCGGCTGGCGACGGACCGGCCGCACGTGTTCAAGGCGTACGGGTCCTACAAGTTCAAGTGGGGCACGGACGTAGGCGGGTTCTTCTACGCGGGCAGCGGCACGCCGGCGAGCACGGTGGTGGCGCAGGTGCAGAGGATTCCGCTGTTCGTGGAAGGGCGCGGTTCGATGGGCCGGACTCCGGTGCTGACGCAGACGGACCTGCTGATCGGGCACGAAGTGAAGCTGGGAGAGACGAAGCGGCTGCGCTTCGAGTTCAACGCGCAGAACCTGTTCAACCAGAAGACGGCGCGGCACATCTTCAACCAGTTGAACCGGGGCGCGGGCACGGGCTACCGGGCGGCGGCGCTGAATCTGACGAACACGAACCTGTACCAGGGCTACGACTACATGTCGATGCTGAAGGCGATCCAGGCCCGGGGGACGGACCCGTTCGATCCCCGCTACGGGATGGCGGACCTCTTCAACCCGGGCTTCGCGGGCCGGGTGATGGTGAAGTTCATGTTCTGAGCTTCGGCAGACAGGCAGGACCAGGGCGGGCGCGTCTCCAGCGAGGCGCGCCCGCTTTGCGTGTTGGAGGGGAGGGGGCGGGCGCGTTACAATCGCAGGCTTGGAGCAGAGGAAAGAGAGACGGCGGAAGGCGCGGCCGGAGAAAGCGCCGGAGAAGCGTGTTCTGAAGACGCTGGACCGGGTGTTGTCGAAGGCGGGGATCTGCTCGCGGACCGAGGCGCGCGAGTGGATTGTGCGCGGGCGGGTGAAGGTGAACGCCAGGACGGTGCGGGATCTGGAGCACTGGGTGGACGTGGACCACGACGCGGTGGTGATCGACGGGCGGCCGCTGCGGGCGGAGAAGAAGATCTACCTGCTGCTGTACAAGCCGAAGGGGTACCTGACCACGTACAAGGACCCGGACGGGCGTCCGACGGTGTACGACCTGATGGCGAAGGTGGATCAATGGGTGTTCCCGGTGGGGCGGCTGGACCAGGACACGTCGGGCCTCCTGATTCTGACCAACGACACGCAGTTCGCCGAGCAGATCACGAACCCGGAGTTCCACGTGCCAAAGACGTACCTGGTCAAGGCATCGACGTTGTTGAGCGATGAACAACTGGCCAAGCTGCGCGACGGGCTGGAACTGAAAGACGGGATGACGCGGCCGGCGAAGGTGAAGAGGGTGCGGGATTCGGAGAGCAAGTCGTTCTTCGAGATGACGATCACGGAGGGGCGGAACCGGCAGGTGCGGCGGATGGTGGAGGCGCTGGAGAGCCAGGTGCTGAAGCTGGTACGGGTGGCGGTGGGGCCGGTGCGGATCGAGCGGCTGCAGATCGGGCACTGGCGGCACCTGACGCAGGACGAGGTGCGTGCCCTGCGGAAGAGCGGGATGCGGAAGCGGGAGTCAGGCGTCCGCGCGGGGACTGGCGACGGCGGCCACGGCGGCGAGGGTCATTCCTAGCACTTCGCTGTCGCCGAGGTTGTATTCGAACAGGCCGGTGACGAGAACGCCGAGGACGACGGCGACGCCGGCGCGGAGGACCCAGGAACCGGGGGCGTCGGGGCGGGCGCGGAGGCGGGCGAGCCAGTCCTTCAAGGTGAAGATGAAGAACAGCAGCAGCGCGAGGAGAGCGGGGATGCCGCGCTCGGCGGCGTAGTGGATGTAGATGTTATGGAGGTGGCCGTAGTAGCCGATCGGGAGCTGCGGGGGGAGATCGGGGGGGATGAAGCGGGTGACGTTGGGGCCGACGCGCTCGAGGCCGAGGCCGAGGAAGGGGTGGGCCTTGATCATCTCGAGGCCGATGCGGAAGGTGTATACGCGGTGGAGGTTGGAGTCCTGCTGGCCGTGGGGATGGACGAGGGAAGTGACGCGCTCGCGGAGGGAGGCGGGGCCGAGGAGGAAGGCGGCGAGGGCGGCGGCGGGGAGCAGGGCGACGGTCCAGCGCTTCCAGTACCAAAGCAGGTAGAGAAGCGCGGCGGCGGTGGCGATCCAGATGCCTCTGGTGAAGGCGAGGACGAGGGCGAGGGCGACGACGGGGAGGCAGAGGAGGAGGGCGCGGCGAGTGCGCTTATCGGGAGAGCCGAAGAAGAGGAGGGCGGCGCCGGCGAGGAGAACGATCATCATCTGGCCGCTGAATGTCATCCAGTGACTGTTGAAGCCGGTGATGCGGCTGCCGACGTAAGCGAGATAGAAGTTCTCGCCGGCGGCGGCGGCGTGCTGGTACCTGGAGGCGAACTGCCAGAGGCCGAGTAGGGCGGAGGCGGTGCCTCCGGCGAGCCAGGCGAGGGTGAGCCAGCGGGCATGGGCGAGGGTGCGGAAGGTGGAGCAGACGGCGACGAGCATCAGCCAGACATAGAACTTGCGGACCTGGGGTAGGCCGGCGGCAGGCGCGTCGCTAAAGGCCATGGATAGCAGGGAGAGGAGGGCGAAGACGGCGAGGAAGGGCCAATGGCGGGGGGCGCGCCACTCGACGCGTCCGATGAGAAGAGCGGCGAGGGAGGCGCCGAGGAGGATTTGGGAGGCGGCGATGGAGACCGAAGAGGCGGCGGCGCTGGCGAGGGCGCAGAAGAAGGCGGCGGTTTCGAAGCGGGAGGGGGCGGGAAGCATCTCCAGTGGAACAGTGTGACACAATGGCGGGCAGGAGCGTTCCTCAATGGAAATCTACCTGCTGCGCCACGGGATTGCGGAGGATGCGCCTTCTGGGAAGAAAGATGCGGACCGGGCGCTGACCGCTGAAGGAAAGAAGAAGCTGCGAGCGGTGCTGAAGCGCGCCAAGGCGGCGGGGGCGGCGCCGGGGCTGATCCTGACGAGCCCCTACGTGCGGGCGCGGCAGACGGCAGAGATGGCGAAGGCGGTGCTGGCGCCGGCGGCATTGATTGCGGAGACGCGGGCGTTGACGCCGATGGCGCGGCCGGATGAGGCGTGGGACGAGATCCGGATCTACGGCGACCGTGTGCAGGTGCTGTGCTCGAGCCACGAGCCGCTGTGCGGAGCGCTGGCGGGGTACCTGCTGCGGAGCGCGGCGCTGGAGATCGACTTCAAGAAGGGCGCGCTGATACGGATCGACGTGGAGAGCGCGGCGCCGCGGCCACGGGGCGTGCTCAAGTGGATGCTTTGTCCGAAGCTGAGTTGAGGAAGAAGCGGCGGACGAAGTCTTCGGCCTGGGCGCGGGCGGAGATGCGGCCGTCGAGCTGCTCACTTTCGAGGGCGTGCAACACCTTTGCGAAAGCCGGGCCGGGGGTGTAGCCCATGGCGATGAGGTCGCGGCCGTTGAGGAGGGGCGGGGGGTGGAGTTCTTCGGGCTGGAGCTGCCGGCGGCGAAGGCGGACGGTGTCGTAGCTGGCGAGGGGGCGCTGGCTGGCGAGGAGGTCGAGGCGGTGGAGCTCGAGGAGGGTGTCGAAGACGGGCTGGCGGACGAAGCGCTTGAAGGTGGCGCCGGACATGCGGGGGGCGTCGATGAAGCGCATGTGCTGGGCGGTGAGGGCGACGACCGTATCGACAGTCTCGTTGGGATAGCGGAGGCGGGCGAGGATGTCGCGGGCGAGCGCGGCGCCGACGCGGTCGTGGCCAGAGAAGCGGATGCGGTCCTGGAAGGTTTGCGTGGGGGGCTTGCCGACGTCGTGGAGGAGGGCGGCGAGGGCGAGTTCGAGAGATGGGGATTCGAGGCGCTCGAGGAGGCCGAGGGTGTGGACCCAGACATCGCCTTCGGGGTGGAACTCGGGCGGCTGGCGGACGCCCTTCATCCGGGCGACCTCGGGGAGGATTTCGGGGAGCAGGCCGGATTCGTCGAGGAGTTCGAAGCTGCGGCGGGCATGGCCTTCGGTGAGGAGGCGGGAGAGTTCGTCGCGGACGCGCTCGGGGGAGATGTTGGCGATGGCGGGGGCGAGGGCGCGGATGGCGGCGAAGGTAGCGGGGTGGATGTCGAAGGAGAGGCGGGCGGCGAAGCGGACGGCGCGGAGGAGGCGGAGGTGGTCTTCAGAGAAGCGGGCGGATGGATCGCCGATGGCGCGAATGGTGCGGTTGCGGAGATCGTCGAGGCCGCCGGCGTAGTCGGTGATTTCACCGGTGAAGGGGTCCTGGAGCAGGGCGTTGATAGTGAAGTCGCGGCGGAGGACGTCGAGGCGGGGATCAGTTTCGAAGCGCACGGAATCAGGGTGGCGGCCGTCGAGGTAGGAGTCTTCGGAGCGGAAGGTGGCGATCTGGACCTCGCGGGAGTTGCGGCGGAGGAGGACGACGCCGAAGTGAGCGCCGGCCTGGAGGGCGTCGGGGAAGAGGGTGGTGAGGAGGGACGGGGTGGCGGAGGTGGCGAGGTCGTGGTCGTGGAGGGGGAGGCCGAGGAGGTGGTCGCGGACGCAGCCGCCGACGAGAAAGACATGGTGGCCGGCGGCGCGGAGAGCGCGGGCGACCTCGAGGACGAGGGGGTCTGGCGCGTAGGCTGCCACGTATTGATCGTAGAATAGTGCGGGTAGGGGATTATCATTCACCCATGGCAGACCTGGCAGGCCGGCCGCAGGCCACAACGAAGGTAGTGGTGGCCACGACGGTGGCGCTATCGTTCATTTCGTTCTGGCGCGGCGCGTCGATCGTGTTGAGCGACCTGGCGTCGACGATGTTCTACGTGGGCGGGATCGCGGAGCAGGCGATTGGGGAGTCGGCGCCGTGGTTTGTACTGGCGGTGCTGCTGTTCGGGTTCGCGGTGCGCTCGATTTACCTGGAAAGCTGCGGGATGTTCGTGCGCGGCGGGGTGTACGTGGTGGTGCGGGACTCAATGGGCCCGCGGATGGCAAAGATCTAGGTGTCGGCGCTGGTGGTGGACTACATCCTGACGGGGCCGATCTCGTCGGTATCGGCGGGGCAGTACCTGGGGCGGCTGCTGAACGAGCTGTTCGAGTTCACGCACACGGGGATGAAGCTGAACCCGAACCTGTTCGCGATGTTTTTCGGCGTGGCGGTGACGGTGTACTTCTGGCGGCAGAACATCAAGGGCATCCACGAGTCGTCGAGCAAGGCGCTGAGGATCATGCAGATCACGACGGTGATGGTGCTGATGCTGCTGGTGTGGTGCCCGATCACGCTGATGCTGCAGGACCACGTGGAACTGCCGCCGGCGCCGACGCTGGGGAATCTGCGGTTCGACTCGACGTCGCTGGGGTGGCTGGAAGGGACGTTCTGGCCGACGCTGTGGCCGGCGGCGCTGGTGATCGGGTTCGGGCACACGCTGCTGGCGATGAGCGGGTTCGAGACGCTGGCGCAGGTCTACCGGGAGATCGCCTACCCGAAGATGAAGAACCTGAAAATCACGGCCAACATCGTGTGCACTTACGCGCTGCTGGCGACGGGACTGGTGTCGTTCTTCGCGGTGATGATCATTCCGGCCGGGCAGAGGAAAGAATATTACGACAACCTGATCGGCGGGCTGTCGATGAACCTGGCGGGGCCGGAGGTGCTGAAGCTGGCTTTCCACATTTTCGTGGTGATGGTGGGGGCGCTGATTCTGTCGGGGGCTGTCAACACGTCCATCATCGGGGCGAACGGGATTCTGAACCGGGTGGCGGAGGACGGCGTGCTGACGCCGTGGTTCCGGAAGCCGCAGAAGAAGTTCGGGACGACGTCGCGGCTGATCTCGCTGATCGCGATCGCGCAACTGCTGACGATCATCGCGTCGCGCGGGGACGTGTACCTGCTGGGCGAGGCGTACGCGTTCGGGGTGGTGTGGAGCTTCGCGCTGAAGGGGCTGGGGGTGCTGGCGCTCAGGTTCCAGCGGCACGACCAGGAGTACAAGTTCCCGGCCAACATCCGGGTGGGACGGATCGAGATCCCGGTGGGACTGGCGGTGACGACGCTGATGCTGCTGATGGTGGCGGTGGCGAATCTGCTGACGAAGAAAGTGGCGACGATCTACGGCGTGAGCCTGACGGTGGTGCTGTTTGTGGTGTTCACGATCTCGGAGCGGCTGAACGCGAAGGCGCGAAAGACGGCCGTCGACGGGCACGCGCTGGAGGAGTTCAACCTGGAGCACCAGCCGGAGGTGGACGAGGCGAACGTGCACGCGCGGGCCGGCTGCGTGCTGGTGGCGGTGCGGGACTTCAACCACATGGATCACTTGAAACGGGTGCTGGAGAAGACGAACCTGCGGCGGCACGACATTGTGGTGATGACGGTGAGGCCGGTGACGGCGGGGGCGGGGGAGTACGACCTGAGCGAGGCGCAGCTCTTCAGCGACTACGAGCAGCAACTGTTCACGGGCGTGGTGGCGATGGCGGAGAAGGAAGGCAAGCCGGTGGAGCTGCTGGTGGTGCCATCGACGGACCCGTTCGTGGCGATGGTGCAGACGGCGCAGAACCTGAAGGCGTCGCGGCTGGTGACGGGAGTCTCGCGGTCGATGGCGAGCGACGAGCTGGCGCGGCGGATCGGGCTGGCGTGGGAGAAGCTGCCTGAGCCGCGGCAGGCGTTTTCGCTGGAGATCATCGCGCCGGACCGGCCGCCGTCGTACGTGAACCTGGGGCCGCACCCGCCGCGGCTGTGGCCGGAGGACGTGGACCGGCTGCACGGCATCTGGCTGCGGCTGACGTCGAAAGAAGGGTTCGGGTCGAACCTGCATCACCGGGACGTGGTGGGGGCGGCGCTGCGGTGCCTGGAGAAAGACCTGGACTCGGAGCGGCGGGCGGTGGTGCTGGACGAGATCCGGAAGCAGACGCCGAAGAGCTAGCTCTTCTTGCGGGGGGCGGGCTTCTTTTCGGGCTCGGGCTCGGGCTGGGCGCCGGGGATGGAGCCGAGGACGGACTTGAAGAGTTCGGCTTTCTTGAGATCCTTTTTCGAAGGCGGGGCTTCGCCTTTGCGGTAGGGGCCTTCGTTATAGCAGGTGCGGCAGCGCACCTTCGCCGGCTCGCTATTGACGAGGGAGAGGATGGAGTGGTTGGTGAGGCGCTTGCACTTGATGCAGTAGTCGTCCACATCGTCGCCTAGGCGCAGTTGGAACATGAGGATCTCCAAGGTGAGACTATCATTGAACCGGCGGCGGGCTCAATCCCAAGGGAGCAAGGTCCTATGATTGAGACATGGTGCGCGGCAAGTGGATTCTGTTGGCGGGAGCGGTACTGATCGCCGCCGGAGGGGTAGCGGCGGTTGTTTTTCTGAAGCGGCGGGCGCCGCCGCCTCCGGCGCCGGCGAAGACGGAGACGGTACTGCCGAAGGGCGCGGAGGTGACGCTGACGGGGAGGATTCAGGCGGCGGAGGTGACGGCGATCGAGGTGCCGCTGGACGGCGTGCTGGAAGAGGTGGCGGTAAAGGCGGGGGATGAGGTGTTCGAAGGGCAGATTCTGGCGCGGATTGCGAATTCGGCGCTGCGGGACAACGAGCGCGAAGCGCAGTTGGAGGTGGAACGGGCGCAGGCCAGGATCTCGGCCCTGGAGGCGGAACTGACGGCGGCGAGGCTGGAAGATTCGCGGCTGGCGGCGGAGTTGGCGCGGGCGAGGACGGAGAGCGCGCAGACGGAGCGCACCTACCAGCGGCAGGACATGCTGAGACGGGAAGGGGCGACGCCGCGGCTGACGTTCGAGCGGGCGGAGAAGGAGTACGCGGCGGCGCGGGACGAACTGGACCGGGTGCGAACGCTGGCCGGAGTGGCGCAGGACCGGATCCAGAGCCTGTTGAAAGAGATCGACGCGAGCAAAAGGGCGGAGGCGGAGAAGGAAGAGACGTACGAGGCGGCGAAGGCGGACCTGGCGGCGGCGGACGTGCTGGCGCCGGCCGACGGGCTGGTGGTGGCGGTCAGGAGGGGCGAGGGCGAGGAAGTGCAGAAAGGGACGGGCTCGCTGATTGACATCGCCACGGACGCGACGCAGTTGGAAGTGGTGGTGGATGCGCCTCCGCAGTACACGCGCCGGCTGGCGGCGGGCCAGCCGGCGCTGATCGTGATGGCGGAGCTGCCGGGCAACGGGCTGCAAGCGACGATCAAGGCGGTGGAGGCGGAGCGCGTGGTGGTGGAGTTTGCGAGTCCTTCGCCGCTGGTGAAGCCGGGTATGACGGCGGCGGTGCGGTTCCAGTTGAACTAGCGAGTGTCGCGGGCGGCGACGTAGACGCGCTCAGACGTGTCGGCGGCGCGGAACATGACTTCGCGCTCCGGGCGGGAGGCCGGCAGGTCGCGCCCCGTGTCCACGCCGGCGCGCCAGACCTGGCGGAGGAAGTACTGGCTGCCGTAGCGGTTGAAGATCAGTTCGGAGCGGTCGTGAACGGCTCCGCCCCCGGAGGGGTTGGTGAGCGCGGCGGCGTGGGGACCGGCGGGCTCCATGGCGACCACGATGACGGAGTGGGCGCCCAGGGGCGTGATGCGGTAGGTGCCGGCGGGCAGGAGCTTGCCGCTGATGTGGAAGTCGAAGGGGACGTCGGCGAGAAGCTGGAACTGGGCGGCCTGGCCGAAGGCGGCGGGGACGAGGAAGAAGGTGAGCAGCAGCGCGGCGGCGGCCGCGGGGATGCGTGAAAAGTTTGCGGACATGTCAGTTCTCCGATGGTTCAAACAAAGCCCGGACGTCTGCCGGGGTTAGCAGCGGCGCGCGGCGCGCCGCCGGAGTGCCGATAGCGGCCCCGTGGAACGGGGGGACCGTCGATGCCATGCCCCGCGGCGGGGATCAGCGAATGGTGAAGAGGACGATGGGTTCCTGGTTGCGCCGGACGTCGTCGCGGCGCTGGCGGTGCGGCTTTTGCCGCCTGGGGCTGGCGGGAGGCGCGAGCGCCTGGGCCGGTTCAGCAGTCCCAGGAGGGGGCGTGGGGACGGCGGGCGACGCTCCCTCGCCGGCAAGGCCGGCGGCGAGAACGAGCCAGACGAATCCCAGGAGTGTGGATCCAATAGGTTTCACGGAAACCTCCTTCGGGTGCCACAGCGAGGCCGGCCGAATGGTCCGGTTGAAATCCCCTCTGTCTGCTATTACGGCTGAGCGGAGGAATTGTTCGCGTTGGAAAGGTAACATTCGGGCGGGGGGGCTTCGCCCTTTTTGGGGAGCCGCGGGGGGTAGGATATGAGTAGCGATTCAGGAGCCGGACATCATGGAATTCCTTTTCAACAGCCTTCTTGAACTGATCACGCAGACCTCGACGAACCTGCCGCCGGACGTGCGGGCGGCGATGGGACTGGCGCTGGAGCGGGAGACGCCGGGGACGCAGTCGCACCAGGCGCTGTCGATCATGGCGACGAACACGGACATGGCGTACGAGGACGAAGGTCCGATCTGCCAGGACACGGGGATGCCTACGTTCATCGTGCACACGCCGGTGGGCGTGAACCAGATGGCGATTGCGAAGGCGATCCGGGAAGCGGTGGCGGAGGCGACCAAGCGCGGCAAGCTGCGGCCGAACTCGGTGGATTCGCTGACCGGGGCGAACTCGGGCAACAACCTGGGGGCGGAGACGCCGGTGATCCACTTCGAGCAGCACGAGAGCGACGAGATTGAAGTGAAGCTGGTGCTGAAGGGCGGCGGTTGCGAGAACAAGAACATCCAGTACTCGCTGCCGTGCGAGCTGGAGCACCTGGGCAAGGCGGGGCGCGACCTGGCGGGTGTGAAGAAGTGCCTGCTGCACGCGGTGTGGCAGGCGCAGGGGCAGGGATGCGCGCCGGGGGCGCTGGGCGTGTGCATCGGGTCGGACCGGGCGCACGGCTACATGCTGGCGAAGATGCAGTTGTTCCGGACGCTGGACGATACGAACGCGAATGCGGAGCTGGCGAAGCTGGAAGCGGAGATCGTGGCAGAGGCCAACAAGCTGGGGATCGGGGCGATGGGGCTGGGCGGGGGCGTGGCGCTGATCGGGTGCAAGATCGCGGCGGCGAACCGGCTGCCGGCGTCGTTCTTCGTATCGGTGGCGTACGACTGCTGGGCGTTCCGGCGCCTGGGCGTGACGCTGGACGCGAAGACGGGCGCGATTACGGGCTGGCTGTACCGGGATCCGTCGAGGAAGGTGGAGAACCTGGCGAAGGAGAGCGGGTTCCCGCTGACGGGCCGCGAGATCGTGCTGGAGCCGCCGCTGACGGCGGAGCAGATGCGGGCGCTGAAGGTGGGCGACGTGGTGCTGCTCCGCGGCGAGATGTACACGGGGCGGGACGCGGTGCACGCGCACCTGATGACGAACGCGCCGCCGGTGGATTTGAACGGGGCGGTGCTGTACCACTGCGGGCCGGTGATGCTGAAGCAGGGCGAGGAGTGGTATGTGAAAGCGGCGGGGCCGACGACGTCCTCCAGAGAAGAGCCTTATCAGGCGGAGGTGCTGCGGCGGTACGGCGTGAAGGCGGTGATCGGCAAGGGCGGCATGGGTCCGAAGACGCTGGCGGGCTTGCAGGAGTGCGGCGCGGTGTACCTGCACGGAGTGGGCGGCGCGGCGCAATTCTACGCGCGGACGGTGAAGAAAGTGCTGGGCGTGCACCTGCTGGAGTTCGGCATCCCCGAGGCGATGTGGCACCTGAAGGTGGAAGACTTCATGGCGATCGTGACCATGGACGCGCATGGCAACTCGCTGCACGCGGGCGTGGAGAAGGCTACCGGCGAGGTGCTGGAAGCACTAAAATCCTAGGCATGCGGATCCGCATGTCCGGTTTGACGGTGGCGCTGGCACTGGCGTGCGCGGCGCAGACGGGCGCGCCCCGCGCAGCCATGTATCCTGTGTCGATCGACCAGGACCGGCTGAGCGGGGCCGTCGATTTTTCGGGGTTGAACCACCCGCTGACGGCGGCCGACCGGCTGCGGGTGAAAGACGGGCATTTCGTGAACGCGCGCGGCGAGCGGGTGCGGCTGTGGGGCGTGAACCTGGCGTTCGGGGCGAATTTCCCGGAAGAGCAGGACGCGGCGCGGATCGCGAAACGGCTGCGGCGGCTGGGCGTGAACCTGGTGCGGCTGCACCACATGGACACGAGCCCGGACGCGCAGCCGGAGACGGCGCGGAGCCTGCTGACGACGGGGCCGTATCCGGCGTTGAACCCGGTGTCGGTGCGGCGGCTGCGTGTGCTGCTGGACGCGCTGAAGGCGGAGGGGATCTACGTCAACCTGAATTTGCACGTGGGTTACCGGTTCCGGCCGGAGGTGGACGGGGTGGAGGGTCCGGTGCCGGCGCAGTCCAAGCCGCTGCACATCATGAACCCGCGGATGGTGGAGCTGCAGCGCGAGTACGCGCGCAAGGTGATTGAAGCGCTGAAGCTGAAGGGCGACCCGGTGCTGGGGATGGTGGAGATCGACAACGAGGCGTCGGTGCTTTTCACGCTGCAGGGCAAGGACGCGGCGACGCTGCTGGCGGGGATCGACGTGTCGAAGGCGATGGAGCTGGACCGGGCATATCTCGAGAAGATGCGCGACACGGTGTGGGCGGCGCTCGGCGAGCACGTGCCGGTGGCGGGCACGCAGGTGGAGTTCGGCGGGCCGCTGACGTTCGACACGCACGCCGGACTGGACTACCACGACGACCACTTCTACATCGACCACTACAATTTCCCGAACCGGGCGTGGGACACGAGCGACTGGCGCATGCGCGACAGCTCCGGGGCGGGGACGGGGTTTCTGCAGTACCTGAACAAAGCGTTCGCGCGGGAGGCGGGCAAGCCGTTCACGGTGAGCGAATTCAACCAGCCCTATCCGAACCGGCAGGGGGCGGAGCTGGATCCGGCGCTGGCGGCGTTCGCGTCTTTCCAGGACTGGGACGGGGTGATGCACTTCGCCTACGAGCACGGGCGGGAGTGGGACCGGAACGGGCCGTCGGGGTTCAACCTGAACGGGGATTTCACGAAGCTGGCGGCGTTCGGGCAGGCGGGGTACGTGTACCGCAAGGGGTTGGTGCGGGCGGGCGTTTCGGAGATGAGGATCGCCCTGCCGCGCGAGATGCGGGAGCAGGCGGCGAAGGAGCGGCAGCAGTTCAACCTGGCGCGGTTCTTCGGCAAAGAGGGGGTCGACCCGAACGTGGCGTTCACGCGGCGGGTGTCGATGGACACGGCGGCGGCGCGGAGGCCGGCGCGGGTGGAGGTGCAGGGGCCGTACGTTTCGGATACGGGCGAGCTGACGTATGACGCGGCTCGGAAGTTGATGCTGGTGGCGGCGCCGCAGGCGGCGGGGGTGTTCGGGTTCGCCGGAACAGAGAAAGCGCGGGCCGGGGCGGTGGAGTTGGAGTTGGCCGAGGGGGCGCGGGGCTTTGCGGCGCTGCTGGTGACGGCGCTGGACGGGCGGCGCCTGGAGGAGTCGCGGCGGATGCTGGTGACGAATCCGGGCTACACGCTGGGGGAGAAGCAGCGGCTGGTGAACTACGGCGGGGCGGCGGATTGGTTCACGCTGGCGCCGCTGGACGGGGCGAAGCCGTCCTCGCCGTTCACGGTGAGCGGGCAGCGGACGCTGATGGAAAAAGTGGCGGCGGTGGTGACGCTGCGGAGCCGGGCGAAGAAGGTGACGGTGTATCCGCTGGACGGGACGGGCAGGCGGCTGGCGGGGGTCGAGGCGGAGAAGACGGACGGCGGGTTCCGGCTGAAGCTGGACGCGGAGGCGCCGTGGTACGAACTGGCGGCCAGATAGCGGATAGGGGGAGTGATTTGGTAAACTGAAGTTCAGCCGATGGCCAGGTAGCTCAGTTGGTAGAGCGCGGCCCTGAAAAGGCCGGCGTCGGCGGTTCAAGTCCGTCCCTGGCCACCACCTGCATTACGCACTTATCGCCCCCGCTGATATCCATCTCCCCCGACACCCTGTAAACGGGTTTGCCTTCGCGCTCCACGGGCGTGAGCACGAGCTGCGGGATGTGCTTCTGTAAGGCCGCACGTGCGACCAGCACGTTGTCGTCGACCAGTTTGGTCTTCAGCACCAGCAGCGTCTTGGTGACGTGCTGCCGGACCTGCTGGTCGGTGATCTTCAAATCCATCGGGCGGTAGGTGGCGATCTGGGCTTCGACGGCCTGAAGTTCGGCGACAACCGCCTTGAGTTTGGCCACCAGCACCTCCATGCCGTCTGTAGTGGCAATGGCGTTGGTCAGGCGGTCTACCTGGGCCTGGAGGTCATCCCTGCGCCGCTTTAGGGTGTCCACCGTCGTCACGGCCCCCTGCTGTTCCATCTCCGCGACCCGTCGTGCTACCCCATCCCGCACCCGGGTGATCACAGCATCCAACATTTCGGGCTGAAAGAGTCGCTGTTCGAGGGCGGCGAAGAGTTGCTCTTCCAGGCGATCTCGGCGAATGTACAGCTTGTTCTCGCAGGTGCCCCGGCAACGGTGCCTGGGGCAGCCGTACTTCACGTAGCCCCGTTTGCCGCCGCCGCTTACGATCACCATCTTCGCGCCGCAAGTTGAGCAACGCAGGATGCCACTGAACACGTAGCTCTTGCTGTTCTCAGTCCGGTACTGACCCCCAAGGCGTTGGATGCCGCTGGCGTTCACCCTCTCGTTCTGCTGCCGCGCCGCCTCCCACTGTTCCTCGGTGACGAGTCGCCACCCCGGGATCTCTTGCCGCACGAGATCATCGGTTTCCCGCTTCCGGCTGGTCTTCTTGCCTGTCTCTGGGTTGCGTACCTTCTTGGTGCGGTTCCACTCGAACACACCCCGGTACCGCTCGTTCCTCAACATGGCCCGGATGGCAGTCGGGCACCACCCCTTGTCCTCTCGGTTTCGTGGCGGCTGTGGGGGCCGGACCCCCTCCGAGTTCAGCAGTTTAGCGATTGCCCCGAATCCCATCCCGGCGGCGTACAGGTCAAAAATGCGCCGGATGACGGTAGCCTGCTCCTCAAATACCTCAAGCTGGACACCCAGTACAGCAGGCCGCCCATACTTGCCAGTCCTCGTGGGGTCCTCGATGGGCACGTTGCGGTAGCCGTAGATCCTGCCGCCGGGGTTGAAGCCGTTTAGGACACGCCCCTCCTGGCCCCGGTGGACCTTCTCAGCAAGCCCGTCCAAGTACTGCTCGTCGATGATTCCGTGAAAAGCCATCATCATCTTCGACGACTTCTGGCTGGTGTCGATACCGTTGGCCACCACGGTGACTTCGACACTGTAATACTGGAGGGTCTTAACGAGCTTGGATGAGTCAGCGTAATCCCGTGCAAGGCGGGAGGTGTCATCTACAAGAAGCCGATCAAAGGGGCGGGGCTTCCACTTCACTGCCTGGACGAGGGCATCCAGCTGGCCACGCCCCGCAAGACTCGCGCCGGACACCGCCTTGTCCGCTCGAACGAACTCTTCCACCACTTCCCACCCCTGGCGTTCAGCGTAATGGCGGCACCGGCGTTCCTGGTCCTCAATGGAAGACTCCCGTTGTAGGTCTGAGCTGTACCGTGTGTAGATCGCGCACCGCATAGTCCCTATCCCTCCTTACTCGTCGCCAGTCGCTCCCGGATGAGGCCCTCTATCAACAGCGGAACCAGCCAGTCTTCCGCCAAGCCTCGCACCTGTTCCTGATTGAAAACGTCGGCCTGAATCTCCAACTGCGGCCCTTCCCGGCCCTGGCTTTTTCTCGGCTTCGGGCTGGGTGCCGCCTCGCCCGGAAGCGTAGCATAGGCCGACTGAGCCGGGGGTACTCTGGCACTGACGGCATTCTCATGCGCGTCGTGGGCGGGCTCCACGGCCTTCTTTCGGCCCGTTCGCATCGCCGCCAGCCCAGGATCGAGCTTGACGGTGACTGTACGGCCTACCGGGGCGGCCAGACTCACCTGCGCCTCCGTCCGGGTGACCGTTTTCGGCTCGGCTGCTGCCGCCTGGGGCACGGCCAGAGTGAGGCCGAGTGCCATCCCCAGGACGGCCATTGGGACGTAGTGGCCCCACGACAAGCTCCTGGGCCAGTTGAACGACCAGTGCGGCCACCGCCAGCTATCGAGGGAGAGCCAACCCAGCGAGGGCCCGCCCAGCGAGGGCCAGCCCAACGAGAGCAAGTCGGTATCCCAGGGCGGCGGCTGCGGGGCGAGGAAAGTGGTCAACTGGGCGCAGAGGGCGTCCGGGAGGGGTTGGTCGGCGGCTTGGCGGTGGGCGTTCATGGGCGCATCCTCCAACTCCCCGGCTCAGCCGCCAGTCGGTGGTTCGCCGTGCGGCAGCCGGCCCCCTGAGTGCGGCGGGAGGTCAGCGGCTAAACCGAGCACGTGGGCGGGGGTGGGGGCCCTGGACGCGGCAACTGGACGGCTCATGCCGGGTCTCCATTCACCGGGTCGGCTCCATCCTCGGGGGCGTTAATGGACTCCATGTAGTCGTCGTACGCCGCCACAGAATTCTCGTTAGCCATGGCCCTCACCTCCTGCCGCTCCTGCTCAGCGAAATGCTCCAGGCCCGCGATGAGGTTGGCTTCGGCCTGTTCTCGGGCATCCATTCGGACACGTCCGCAACCGGAACATCTTCATCCTCCAGGAAGGTCGTGATGGGATCGACGCCGGATTCCCACTGGGTGGCGCCGGGTGTCCCATCGGCCAGCGCTGGGGAGTAGTTAACTTCGGGGTCAATTCCCCCGTGCAGCTGTGTCGTTCTCGCGGTCAGCGGCTTCATTGCTTACCTCTTTCCGGTTCGATATCGATGGTCATGGACCACCCTGGTCGCCAAGATGGTGCTGGGCGAGTTGGCCAGCCACACAGGGGGGCGGGCGGCTGACGGGGTTGCTTGTGGAGACAAGGCGACCCCGACCACCCTGAGGTGGCGGGCTAGCCCTGCCCGATTACATTGAACTGGTGCCGTGCTGGTCTCCGTCGCATCGTCGAATTCCTCCGGGCGCACAACGGTAATGGTCATGGCGTGTGGGAGGATCGGATTCCCATGGGGCCCGCTGGTGTCAGGGGCTCCCCCGGCTGCTGAACTACTGACCCCGAACTCTAATTCGTCCACGAAGTAGCCGGTGTCCATCAACAACCGGGTCGGGGTGATGGCGGTGGTCCGGTAGTGCTTACGGGTGAAGAGGTCGGGACTTTGTTCGTTTAACCCGTTTCTTTCGTAGATAGCAGCATCAAGAAGACACTGAGTAAGATAGTGAGAACAAAAACCAGCCTTATGAGTATAGGAAACTACGAAAGAAACGGAAGAAACGAAGTACGTCCCCTCGTCAGCCATTGAAGGCCTCCGTGCCGGACGGCGGGTTCGCAGCGGCAAACCATCTCTCAGCGGGGCGGCCAGCCTTGCTGGTCGTCGCTTCGACCCGGGCGTAGCCCAGCCCCTTCAATTGCATCAGAGCGGTCTCGATCTCAGCCGAAGGCTTGTTCCCGGAGAAGAGCTTGCTAATCTCCGTGCGGGTCCGCCCGTTTGCATTCCCTCGAAGTGCTATCAAGATCGTGTCGGCAACCGGCTCGCCGACCATCTCCCCGAAGAGGTACTCCGCTGACTCCTCGCAGTACCGCCAGACGGCCAGGGCGGCTCGCAGGTGGTCAACACTGATCTCCGAAGCTACATCGATGGCGGCGTAGAGACAGGCCAGCCGCAGCACCTGTGCCTCGGCCCGCGCTGTAGCCTGACCAGATAACCCCTCCCGATCTCGAGAGAGCTGGGGGTACTCTTCGATCCACAGCTTCTGCGCCTCCGGCCCGAATTCGATCACGCCCAACTGGCGGGCAGCAGCAACCCTCTCCGCAACCTGCCACTGTAGGTAACCCATCTCCTCCTCGTTCAAGGATCCACCCAGAGCCAGCACCCTGGACCGCTTTACCCACACCCAGAGAAACCTGTTAGCGAAGCCGTTCGACTGCTCGGACTTGCT
This sequence comes from Bryobacterales bacterium, assembly GCA_027324255.1. GTDB lineage: Bacteria > Acidobacteriota > Terriglobia > Bryobacterales > Bryobacteraceae > Paludibaculum. Next base: position 20,027 of record DAHVTI010000002.1, read on the forward strand.
CAGGCACCGACGGAGTTCACCCACAGTGATGTGGCCGATCAAGGTTATACGAGGGTCTGTGGCCGTGGAGGGTTCATTCTTCGTCAGGTTCCCCAGTGGCTCGCCATCCCACGCCTGCCTCAGTAGCGGTAACAGGATGTTGCCGTCACGGCGGCCCACACGGAACACCCCCGCCATTTCGGGCTCAAACACGACGAGGCGTTTGTCTGCAACTCCAGGGTCACGGTATCGCCTGCCGTTTGGCCCTTGCAGGTTCCGGGCGTCACGGACGGCATAGATCAGCCCCTCCCCGGATGCCAGCCCTCCCTGGAAGCGGCCAGTGAGCCAAGGTCCGTCTGCATCGGCAAACAACTCCTTCACCAAGGTCCATGAGGTGCCCTTGCGAGCCTTCGCCGACTCTCCTGCCAGACAGATGAAGAGCACGAGGACCTGCACAATGTGACCCACACGCACAGAGACGGTCCTGGCAACCACGTTCCCGAAGAGAGCCAGGAACTGGATCAGAATCGCCGCAGGATCAGCTTCTGTATGCGGGCTGAGAATACTGACAACCTCTCCGACAAAGCCATGCAAAGCCGCTAGGGCTAGGACGACTG
>DAHVTI010000006.1 GCA_027324255.1 Bryobacterales bacterium
TGGCGGCGATGTAGGAGCCCTCCCAAGTGCCGGAGGCGGGCGAGAGGACGCGGGCGGCGGGCTGCCAGGCGAGGCCGTCGCGGGAGGCCGCCGCGGCGGTGTGCCAGATCTTTCCGTCGTACAGCGAGAAGAGATTGAGCAGCGCGCCCTGCCATGAGACGACGGACGGGTTGAGGGTGTCCACGGCGAGGTTGGGGATGACGGCGGAGGGGCGGGGCTCCCAGACGTAGGCGCCGGCCTGGGCGGGGCCGGGGGCGGGGAGGGTGAAGTCCTGGTAGCGGCCACAGCCGGGCAAGAGCAGAGCGAGCCAGAGGAGACGCTTCATAGCGGCAGGCGGATGTGGAGTTCAGAGCCGCGGCCGGGGCGGGAGAGCAGGGTGAGTTCGCCCTGCAGGGAGCGGACGCGGCGCATGATGCTCTGGGGGCCGAGGCGCAGCAGTTCCAGTTCGTCGAGGGAGAAGGAGCCGGCGAAGGGGTAGCCGGTGCCATCGTCCTCGACGCCGATCAGAAGCTGGCCTTCTCCGCGGGCGAGCGTGACGGCAGCGCGGGACGCGGAAGAGTGCTTGCGCAGGTTGTTGAGGGCTTCACGAACGATCTGGACGATGTCGATGGTGGCGTCGATGTCGTCGTGCATGGCGGAGGCGTCGGCCTGGAAGGTGGTGGGGATGCCGGAGTCCTTCTGAAAGAAGCCGACGGTGGAGCGGAGGGCGGCGGCGAGGCCGGCGCCGTCGAGTTCCACGGGGCGCATGCCACGCACGAAGGTGCGGACCTCGGTGACCTGGCGATCGCAGATTTCGCGCAACTGGCGCAGCTCATCCATGCCGGCCTCGACGTTGCGCTCCATCATCTTGCGGACGATTTCGAGGCGCATCTGGATGGAGATGAAGCTCTGCAGGGGGCCGTCGTGGAAGTCTGCGGCGATACGCTCGCGCTCGGCCTCGCGGGCCTGCTGGGCTTCGGCGCGGGAGAGGACGGCCTGGCGTGAGGCGCTGGAGAGGCGGTCGAGCAGGCTTTGTTTCTGCAGAGCGACGACGCAGCCGAACATGCCGAGGATGAGCAGGAGGGGCTGGAGGCGTTCGGAGTTGGGCGGCTGGGCGCTGTTGACGAACGCGAGGGAGAGGACGGTGATGAGGAGGACGTCGCGCCAGTCCTGCTGGGTGGCGGTGGCGAGGAAGAGGTAAAGGGAGGCGATGGCGGCCAGCCAGAATCCGCCATCCTGGGCTAGAGCGACGCAGAGGAAGAAGGTGGCGACGTCGAGGAAGAGGTTGAAGACATCGAGGCGGTCGACGCGCTCGGGCCAGCGCCAGAAGATGGACACGACGCTGTAGATGGCGAGCACGGAGGCCAGCATGACCCACGTGGCGGAGGTGACGCCGGCGGCCCCGATCACCACCCAGAGGCAGGCGGCGCTGACCAGGGCGCGCAGGAGGCTGAGGTAGCGGCGCCAAAGATACGGCAGGACGATCTGGTCTGTGACCATGGGCGGAGCGCCTCGGGCTCAGCGGATGTAGAGGTAGAGGGTGTGGCTGCGGCCTTCACCGTCGTCCTCGACGTGCTCTTCCTTGACGGGGGTCCAGCCCTGGAACAAAAAATCGTGGGCGACGACGCGGGTGCCCTTCTTCAACTGCTTTTCGAGCATGGGGCGGATCTTGTCGTTGGAGGAAGGCAGCAGATAGACGGTGAGCAGGGCGGCCTGGGAGAAGTCCTGCTTGGCGATGTCGCCGTGGATGATGCGGGCGCGCTTTTCGAGGCCGAGCGCGCGGATGCGGGCGGTGGATTCCTTGTAGAGGTCGGCGTCAAATTCGACGCCGGTGGCATCGGCCTTGAACTTGTCGGCGGCCATGATGACGATACGGCCGTCGCCGCTGCCGAGGTCGAACATCTTCTCGCCAGGCTTGAGGCCGCCGAGCTTGAGCATGCGCTCCACGACGGTCTCCGGCGTGGGGTAATAGGGCGCGAGCTTTTCAACGGGCTTGTTTTCCTGCGCGCAGGCGAACGCCGCGCACAACAGCGCGGCCAGGCTGAATCGCAATGTCATGGCTGGAGGCTCCTCCTCTATTGACCCACGTAGACGCGCACCCGGTTACTGGAAATGCCGGAGGCTTCCACGACGAGTTCGGAAGCCCCGCTGTCGAGCAGCTCAGGCAACTCGACCTCAACCAGATAGTAACCGATATAGCCGGGAGCGAGGGTGGCGCGGGAGACTTTGAGCGGGACGCCGTCGAGGGTGGCGCGCAGGGGGACGGTGACGCGGGGGGCGTCCTCGAGCGGAGCGGGGAGGCCGGTGGGCCAGTCGGGCTGGACGCGGCCGAGGCCGCTCATCAGGATCTGGAGGATGGCGCCGGGGTGCGCGGGGTGGAGGATGTCGAGCTGGGCGCCGGAGCCGGCGTCGAGAATCATGGGCGTGCCGTCGGGATCGATGAGGACGGCGGGGGCGGCGGGCTGCAGGGGGAGGCCGAAGACGAGGCGGCCGCGGGTGGAGTTGACGACGAGTTGGAGCGAATCGCCGGCCGCCTCGAAGGGCACCTGGATCTGGGACTCCTCGTCGGCGGCGGTGAGGATGGGCGAAGAGACGGAGCCGGCGGTCACGGAAGACGCCCGCGCGCCGATGATGCTGAGCAGGGCGCCGGGGGCGGCGGGCCGGGCGGTGTAGTCGGCGGAGTGGGCCAGTTGGGGGTTGCGGCCGCGGTGGGGGGCGAGGATGGCATAGACGCCGTAGCCGTCGACGGCGGCCAGCAGCAGGTTGGCCGGATCGTCGAGGCGAACGTCGCGGACGGCGGCGTCGGGGAGTCCGGCGGGGAGAGCCTGCCAGGCGGTGGCGGAAGCTGGGGCGCGGAGGTCGCCGTAAGTGAGGAAGACGCCGCGGGCCGTGGCGGCGTAGACGGCGCCGGTGGCACGATCGGCGGCTACGCCGTAGGCGGGGCCTTCGGGGAGGTTCGAGGAAAGATCGTCCCAATAGGCGCCGGCGTTGAGGGTGCGGAGGATGCGCGGAGCGCCGGGCAGATCGCTGGAGAGGGCGGCGAGGGCAAAGCTGCGGTCGGCGGGATCGAGCCAGAGGCGCTCGACGGGGCCGGAGTCCGGGGCGGCGGCGGAGGAGCGCCAAGTGCGGCCGGTGTCGAGGCTGGCCCAGAGGCGGCCTGAGGAGTCGCCCGCGTAGACGGCGTCGCCGGTGGCGGCGACGGCGGTGATCACCACTCCGAGCGAGGCGGAAAGCTGGGCGCGGGCGGCGCGCTCGGTTTGCAGGGCGGTGCCCTGTGAGGCGATCCAGCCGAGGCGCTGGGCGGGCGCCCATTCAAACTCGTTGAGTCCACCGGGCTGGGCCACGGCGACGCGCACGCCGCGCACACCGCGGGGGGCGGCGAGGATGCGGCGAACAGGCAGGCTGGGCAGTCCGTCGTTGAGGCCCTGCCAGGAGGTCCCGCCGTCGGAAGAGAACCAGACGCCGGTGGCGGCGGCGACGGCAAGCCGTTGATCATCAGAGGGATCGACGGCCACATCCACCACCGGGGCGCCGAGGATGGACTGGCCGCGATAGAGGGTGAGGTTCTGCCAGTTCAGGCCGCCGTCGTCGGAGCGCCAGACTTGGCGGGCGGCGGCGTAGACCACCGGGGAACCGGGGCGCGCCGGCCGGAGCAGGGCGCCGGATTCGGGTCCGGCGGCGCCGGCGGGTGGGGGGGCAGAGATCTCCGGGGCGGCGGAGGTGGAGGGCTGCCAGGATTCGAGGTTGGCCGAAGTGAAGGCGCGCCCCCCGGGCAGACGCACGGCAATTTCGCCATCCGCTTGAAACCAAACTCTTTCTACGGGTCCTCCGGCGTTCGAGGAGAGGCCGGTGACCAGGCTGGAGTTGCCGATGCGGCGCCAGGCGGGCCGCAGGGCCGGCATCTGGGCTTCAGCCCAGGAAGCGAGCAGCAGCAACGCGCCGAGGCAGCGGGTGGTGATCCGGGGTGTGGACAAGCGACCCATGGCCTGCGTCCATTCTACCCCTGAATGATCGTCCATTTCCTTCAGGAACTGCATCTACCCTTCTGATTTTTCAACACAATTCGCTCTCGGACCACTACTTGCTCTGCAATTTTGGTGATAGAGTAAGTACTTACGGGATTCCCCATGCACCCGGCGAGACAGTACCGGACAGGGAAGGTCCTGGCGGCGGCTCTGCTGCTAGCCATGGCCGCGCCCTCGGCGCGCGCGCAGTTCAACATCCAGATGCCCTGGGTGGGCGACACTGCGGCGAAGGCCGATGTGGTGGAGGGGAACGTGTCGCTGGTGCGGGACGGATCGCTGTGGGCGGTTTCGGCCGGAGACAGCATCCAGGCGCGGCAGGTCATCGTCACGGGTCCTGACGGCTACGCCTCCTTCCAGGTTTCCGACGGCAGCACTTTCGAGGTGTTTCCGAACTCGCGGGTGACGTTCCGGGCCAACCCCGGCAACTGGCGCGACCTGGTGGATGTGTGGCTGGGACGGATCCGGGTGCACATCCAGAAGCTGGGCGGGCAGCCGAACCCGAACCGGGTGCACACGCCGACGGCGGTGATCTCGGTCCGCGGCACGACGTTCGACATCAGCGTGGACGACGACGACGAGACGACGCACGTGGCCGTGGAAGAGGGTCAGGTAGCCGTGGAGCACCGGCTGATGCCGCGCGACGGCGACCCGAAGATTCTGAACGCGGGCGACGAACTTGTGGTTTACCGCAACGCCCCGCTCTCCGCCATGCGCCGGTTGGACCGCGGACGCGTGATGCAGTACCTGGCCGACGCGGTGTGGCAGATCCTGGTCCGCACGCCCCGCCTGCCGGGCGGTGGAGGGGGAGTGCCCACCAGCGTTCCGACGCCGCCCACGGGCGGAGGGTTGCCGGGCGACACCGGCGCGACGCCGCCACCGCCTCCTCCTCCGCCGCCGCCACCGCCGGGCGGCAACTGAGTTCCGCACAAATTCCTTTCGACAGCCTGTCCCGCCGCAGGCGAAGTGCGGGTACACTAGCCATAGAGTGCTCACTGGAATCGCCATTCTGCTGCTGGCCGCCCAATCGCCGGGTGTGGCTCCGGACTGGGAGCTGAAACCGCTGGCGGAGAAGATCGGGCCGGAGGTGGCGCGGCTGAA
>DAHVTI010000013.1 GCA_027324255.1 Bryobacterales bacterium
GGAGGGTGAGATCGCGCGCCGGGCCGTGCTGGCCGTGGGTGAGCTGCTCGGAAGGATGCATCCACAACTCGGGCAGGCCGCGCGTGATGGGGTGGCGCTTGTCGCGCACCCGCATCTGGAAATCGTGCCGCGGGCCATGGCCGGGATTCAGGCCTTCGCCGGCGGGGACGGTGACCGCCTTGCCCGCATCGTCGAACACCAGGCCGGGGCCGAAGGACTTATCGCGCCACAGCAGGCCGGCGATGTCGTTGTACTCCGCCCAGCGCAGGAACGCGTTGTTGGCGGCGTGGAAGATGACGACGCCCCCGCCGCCGCGCAGATAGCGGAGGAAGGCGGCCTCGACTTCGGGCGGCCAGCGCAGGCCGCTATCGAGATGGCCTCCGTTGAAGTTGACGACGACGGCGCGGTAGCGCGCGAAGTCCGGCCGCCACGCGGCCCACGCCTCCGGCGCGGCGTCGCGCGCGGGCGAAGTGGAGACGTCCACGCGGAAGCGGCCCGTGGCGTCGAGAATGGCGCGGATGCCGCGCGTGGCGGCCTGCCAGTCGTGGTTGTTGACGCCGTCGACGATGAGCACGTCGAGCGGCTGCGCGAGCGCGGCCAGGGAAAAGGCGAGGGACAGAACGAGGGTTCGCATCATGCGCTCCTGCGGCGGACCACCCACTGCTGGAACTGCTCGAAGTAGAGGTACAACACGGGGGTGAGATACAAAGTGACGGCCTGCGAGACCACCAGCCCGCCGACGATGGAGAGCCCGAGCGGCCGCCGCGCGCCGGCGCTGGCGCCGATGCCGATGGCGATGGGCAGCGAGCCGAGCATCGCGGCCATGGTGGTCATGAGAATCGGGCGGAAGCGCAGCAGGCAGCCTTCGATGATGGCTTCGTAGGGCGTGCGGCCCTCCTGGCGCTGGGCGTTGATGGCGAAGTCGATCATCATGATGGCGTTCTTCTTCACGATGCCGACCAGCAGCAGCAGGCCGACGAAGGCGTACAGCGAGAACTCCTTGTTGAACACGATGAGCGTGACGAAGGCGCCGAGCGCGGCCGAGGGCAGGCCCGAAAGGATGGTGATGGGGTGGATGAAGCTCTCGTATAGCACGCCGAGCACCAGGTAGATGACGAGCACGGCCATGATGAGCAGCACGGTGAGGTTCTGCGTGGATTCCTGGAAGGCCTGCGCCGTGCCCTGGAACAGCAGGCGCGTGGTGCCGGGCAGGCCGAGCGCGCTCACCGACTGCTCGATCTGATCGACGGCGTCGCCGAGCGCCGCGCCGGGCCGCAGGTTGAAGGAGATGTTCACGGCGGGTAGTTGCCCGTTGTGGTTGACGCTGAGCGGCGCGACGCCGGCGGTGGGCCGCGTGACGGCGGTGAGCGGAATGAGCTTGCCCGAGTTGGAGCTGACGTAGAGGCGGTTGAGGGCGGCCGGGCTGCTCTGGAACTCGGGCGTCACTTCGAGGATCACGGCGTACTCATTGTTGGCCGTGTTGATGGTGGACACCTGGCGGTTGCCGAAGGCGGAGAACAGCGTCTGCGCGATGGCGTCGGAAGTGACGCCGACGGCGGTGGCGCGGTCGCGGTCGATCTCCACGTTGAGCCGCGGCGTGGAGAGGCGCAGGTCGCTCACGACGTCCTGCAGCGCCGACTGCGAACGCATGGCCGCTTCCACGCGCGGCGCCCAGGCGTACAGGTTGGCGGTGTCGGCGTCGAGGATCGACACCATGTAAGCGACGCGGCCCTGCTGGCCGATGGTGATCAGCGGCGGGATGCGCAGGAACGTATTGATGCCGGGGACGGTGGCGAGCTGCGCCCGCAGTTGCTGCATGACGACTTCGGCCGGCGGGCGCTGGGAGGAGTCGGTGAGCCGCAGGAACATGAAGCCGGAGTTCTGCGCGCCGAAGCCGCCGGTACCGGAGACGGCGAAGCGCACCGCCTTGTTCTTCAGCACGACGTCGGTGACCTGGCGCTGCAGCCGCGCCATCTCGGGGAACGAAGTATCTTCGGCCGCCTCCGTGCCGCCCATCACGCTACCGGTGTCCTCCGGCGGGAGGAAGTCCTTGGGCAGGAAGCGGAAGGTGTAGACCGTGAGGACCACCAGCACCACGTTGACGGCAATGGTCGAGAGGCGGTGGCGCAGCACGAAGCGCAGGCTGGTCTCGTACCAGTGGATGAGCGCCAGGAACGCGCGCTCGCTCAGCAGGTAAAGGCGCCCGTGGTGGATGTCCTCCTCGCGCCGCAGCCAGCGGCTGCACAGCATCGGCGTGAGCGTCAGCGAAATGAGCCCCGAGATGAGCACCGCCACGGCGATGGTCACCGAGAACTCCTTCAGGATGCGCCCCACGATGCCGCCCAGAAACAGCAGCGGCAGATAGACGGCCACCAGCGAGAACGTCATGGAGAGGATGGTGAAGCCCACCTCGCGCGCCCCGGCCAGGGCGGCCTCCATGCGCGGCTTGCCCATCTCCAGGTGGCGCACGATGTTCTCGAGCATCACGATGGCGTCGTCCACCACGAAGCCTACGGAGAGCGTCAGTGCCATCAGCGACAGGTTGTCCACGTTGTAGCCCAGCAGCACCATGGCCGCGAACGTGCCGATGAGCGACAGCGGCACCGCCAGGCTGGGGATGAGCGTGGCCGAGGCGTTGCGCAGGAACAGGAAGATGACGAAGATCACCAGGCAGATGGTCAGCAGCAGCGTGAACTTCACGTCGGCGATGGATTCGCGGATGCTCTCCGAACGGTCGAAGATGACGCTCAGCTCCAGGCTTGCGGGTAACTGGCTTTGCAGCGTTGGCAGCAGCGCCTGGATGCCGTCCACCACCTCCACCGTGTTGGTGCCGGGCTGCTTCCGCACCGCCAGCGTGACGCCGGGCGTGTCGTTCAGCCAAAAAATGGACTTGTCCATCTGCACGCTGTCCAGCACGCTGCCCAACTGTTCCAGGCGCACGGGGCTGCCGTTGCGGTATGTGACGATCAGCGGGCGGAAGCCGGCGGCATTGGAAAGCTGCGAATTGGCCTGCACCGTGTAGGACTTCTTGTCGCCGTACAGCGCGCCCGAAGGCAGAATGACGTTGCCGCGTACCAGCGCGTCGCGCACCGTGTCGATGCCCACGCCGGTGGAGGCCAGCTTGTCGGGATCCACCTGCACGCGCACGGCGTATTTCTTGAGGCCGTACACCTGCACCTGCGCCACACCGCTCACCATCGAGATGCGCTGGGCCAGTGTCGTGTCGGCATATTCGCTCACCTCGGACGCGCGCAGCGACTTCGAACGCAGGTTCAGAAACAGCACGGGCTGGTCCGCCGGGTTCACCTTGTTATAGGAAGGCGGCGCCGGCATGCTGGGCGGCAGCGACCTTCCGGCCTGGCTGATGGCGGCCATCACGTCCTGCGCCGCCCCGTCGATGTCGCGCTCCAGCGCGAACTGCAGCGTGATGGAGGTGCTGCCCAGCGAACTGGTGGACGACATGTTGTCGATGCCGGCGATAGTGGAAAACTGGCGCTCCAACGGCGTGGCCACGGTGGAGGCCATCGTGTCCGGACTGGCGCCGGGCAGACTGGCGCTGACATTGATGGTGGGGTACTCCACCGGCGGCAGGTCGCTGACCGGCAGCGTGCGGTAGCCGAAGATGCCGAAGACGAGCAGCGCGGCCATCAGCAGCGTGGTGGCAACGGGCCGGCGGATGAAGAAGTCGGTGAAACTCATGTTCGTCCCGCCTTACTTCGCCGTCGCGTCGCCCAGAATCTGGAGCGGTACGCCTTCGGTCACTCGCAGTTGGCCGCTGGTCACCACGCGCTCGCCGGCCGCCAGGCCCTGGGTGATGACGGCGATGTCGCCGTTGACGCGGCTGACCTGCACGGGCCGCAGCGTGGCCGTTGAATCGGGCTTCACCAGCCACACGAAGCGGCCGTCGGGGCCGGACTGGATGCTCGAGTTCGGCACGGTGAGCGCGCCCTTTTCGGTGCTCAGGCGCAGCAGGACGTTGGCGAACTCGCCGGGCCACAGGCGGCGGCCGTCGTTGGCGAAGCGCGCCTTCAGGCGGATGGTGCCGGTGGTGGCGTCCACGGTGTTGTCGATCACCTCCAACTGTCCCTGCGCGATGGGCGCACCGGAGGGCTCCTCCACGGCTTCCACCAGGACAGGATGCGTGGCCATCGACTTGCGGATCTCGGACAGGTGCTGCTCCGGCACGGAGAAGACCACCCAGGCCGGGTTGAGCTGCAGGATGGTGACCAGGGCGATCGAGTCGTTGTCCTTCACCAGGTTGCCGGCGCGCACGTTGATGAAGCCGGCGCGGCCGGCGATGGGCGCGGTGATGCCGGTGTAGCCGAGGTCGAGCCGCGCCTGCGCCAGGCGCGCTTCGTCGGCGCGCAAGGCGGCGCGGGCCGATTCCAGGGCGGCCTCGTCGGCATTGACCTGCGCGTCGAGCGCCTCGGCGGCGCTGGTCATCTGGTCGGCCTGCTCGCGCGCGCCAATGCCTTCGGTGAAGAGCTTCTCGTAGCGGCGTGCCTGGGCGCGGGTGCGGGCGATGTTGGCGCGGGCCTGCTTGTCTGCCGCCTGGTCTCGCGCCACGGCGGCTTCCGCGGCCCGTACAGCTTCCTGGTACGGCAGCGGATCGATCTCGAACAGCAGTTCGCCCTGACGCACGTCGGCGCCGTCGAGCACGTGCACTTTCAGCAACTGGCCCGCCACGCGCGACTTCACCGCCACGCTGGACCACGCCTCCACGTTGCCGATGGCCCGGATCTCCAGCGGCACGTCGCTGAGCCCGGCGGCGGCCACGCGCACCGGCGCCGGCGGCCGCCTGCCCGGGCCCTTCGATGTGGCCGGCTGCGAGCAACCCGGCGCCAGCAGGCAGGCCGCCAGAATCAGAAATGAAAGAGAAATACGCATGATGAGAGCTTGTATTCTGATGCTACCTCCCCGGACCACGGGCACGCCGGGAGGACTTCGTGATAGCGTGGGTTTCCATGCAGAGACGTGAGTTCGTGGGCGCCGCCGGAGCGGCCGGATGGATGGTGATGAAGCCGGAACTCGTGCGCGGCACGCAGCGCAATTCGGCCGTGCGGCTGGCGCTGTTCGGCTGCGGCGGACGCGGCACCGGCGTCGCTGAATCCTTCGTCGCCAACACCGCCGCGCAGGTCACCGCGCTCGGCGACCTCTTCCCCGACCCGCTCGCCCAGGCCAAGGACAAACTCGACACCGCCGCCGCGAAGAAGGGCAAGCCCGGCATCGACAAGGCGCAGCTCTTCCAGGGCGCCGATTCGCTGGACCGCGTGCTGGCCTCCAGGGAAGTGGACGCTGTCTACATCGCCACGCCGCCTTACTTCCACCCCGGGCACCTCGAAAAAGCCGTGGCCGCGCGCAAGCACGTCTACCTGGAAAAGCCCACGGGCGTGGACGCGGCCGGCTGCCTGCGCGTGCTGAAGGCCGGCGAGAAGGCGCAAGGCGCTGTGAGCCTCGCCATCGGATTCCAACTGCGCCACGCGCCGCCCTACGTGCAGTTGAAGCAGCGCGTCGCGGACGGTGCGCTGGGCTCGCCCGTGTGCGGCCTGTCGCACTACTACGCCGGCGCCATCGAGCGTCCCGCATGGCCTGACGCTTCCCCCAACCAGCGCCGGTTGCGCAACTGGATCTACGACAAAGTGCTCAGCGGCGACATCCTGGTGGAGCAGAACATCCACCTGCTCGACCTCAACAACTGGATCCTCAACGCGCACCCGCTGCGCGCCCAGGGGACCTGCGGCCGCAAGGGCCGCAAGGACCAGGGCGACTGCTCCAGCCACTTCAACGTCACCTTCACCTACCCCGGCGACGTTCACGTGACGCTCACCTCCACGCAATTCATCGACGGCGGCTGGGACGTGGCCGTGCGCCTGTTCGGCACCGAGGGCTGCTCCGAGATGAAGTACGACGCGCCGGTGCGCATCACCGGCAAGCACCCGTGGGACGCGCCGGGCGTCGGCAAACCCGTCGAGAACTCCGGGCAGGCCGCCGCGGCCGGCGCCTTCAAGGGCGCCATCGAGGACGCCGACGCCGAGAAGGAGCGCCACTGGATCGAAAGCATCACCTCCGGCCGTTTCATCAACGAAGCGGCGCAGGGGGCGGAAAGCACGCTCAGCGCCATCATGGGCCGCACCGCCGCTTACACCGGCCGCACCGTCACTTATGAAGAGGTGGTCAAGGCGGCCGAGCAGTGGGACGCCAAGCTGGCCGTGGACAGGGTGCACGACGTAGAAGTGGAGATCAAGCCGCCCGGCGGGTCTCCCAGTAGTCTTCG
>DAHVTI010000016.1 GCA_027324255.1 Bryobacterales bacterium
GGTGGCCACCAACCGCAGGGCGTCGAAAGACACGCGCGGGTCCACCACGCCGAGAACGACGCGCAGCCGATCGCGGGAGGGCTGGCGGTGGCGCGCGCTTTGCGCGGTCTGCTCAAGCAGCCAGCGGCAGATGCCCTCGACCATCTGCTGGGCCGGATCGGCAGCGAGAGCGAGCAGGAGTAGGGCTGCGAACATGGGCTTACCGCTAGACGCGGAACTGCGGCTTGAGCGTTTCCATGATGTGGTCGAGTTCTTTCATGTCGCCGTCGTCCATGGTGAAGCGGCGCGTGTTGCGCATGACGACGGTCTTGAAGATGCCGCGGCGGCGCAGGATCTCCTTCATCAGGACGTAGGTGGTGCGGCGCTCGAGCACGGCGGCGCGCAGGAATTTGTTGAAAAGGCTCTCGGATTCAGCCTTGCGTCCGGCGTGGTAGAGGTCCCAGATTTCGGCCTGGATGTCGGCGAGGCCCGCGCCGGCCATGGTGCCGCCGGAGCCGCGCTCCATCTCGGCGTAAAGATTCATGGCGCCGCCGCCGGTGGATGGGATGACGGTGCGCTTGCGGTCGCGCAGCACGCGGGTGACCTCGTGGGTCACGTCGCCGAGTTCCAGCTTGAGGATCTTCACCGCGGGGATCCTGTCGGCGAGCTTGAGCAGGAAGTCGGTGGTCATGCCGGCGTTATTCACCTGGATGCAGATGGGGAGCCTGGAGACCGAAGCGATGGCCTCAAAGTAGTCCGTCATGATCTCCTGGTCGGTGGTTCCGTTGGAGGGCCCGAGGGCGTGCAGGCAGTCGGCGCCGATCTTTTCGGCATGGCGGGCGTACTCCATGGCTTCGAACTTGCTGACGCCATGCACGCCGATGAGCACGGTGGTGCGGCCCTTCGCTTCCTTCACCACGGCTTCGGAGTACTGCATGCGCTCGCGGAAGGAGAGCGAGACGGTCTCGCCGGCGCCCGCGGGCCAGACGATGCCGTGCACGCGGCCGCGGGCCAGGAAGTCCGATTCGCGGCGCAGCGACTCCTCGTCGATCTCGAGGGTTTCGAGGAACGGCGTCTGCATGATGACGAAGATGCCTTCCCACTGGAGTTCCTTCGGAGCGGCAGCGGAGGCTGCGTTCGCGAGGGGCGCCGCGAAGGGGGCGCCGAGCATCATCCGGCGTGAGATCTGTTCGGGCATGAGATCCTTCGTACCACGTTTCCCGCAGCGGGGCCAGCCGGGGGGATCAGGAGATGATCTGGTCCACCAGTTCGCCGTGCACGTCGGTGAGGCGGAAGTGGCGGCCCTGGAACTTGAAGGTGAGCTTCCTGTGGTCGATGCCGAGGAAGTCGAGGATGGTGGCCTGCAGGTCGTGGACGTGCACTGGGTCGGCCGTGATGTTGTAGCTGAAGTCGTCGGTTTCGCCGATGCGGGCGCCGGCCTTCGCGCCGCCGCCTGCCAGCCACATGGTGAAGTTGCGCGGATGGTGGTCGCGGCCGTAGTTGGACTCGGTGAGGCGTCCCTGGCAGTAGACGGTGCGGCCGAATTCGCCGCCCCAGACGACGAGCGTGTCGTCGAGCAGCCCGCGCTGCTTCAGGTCCTGGACCAGCGCGGCGGTGGCCTGGTCGGTGCCGCGGCACTGCAGGGCGAGGTCGCGGGGCAGGTCGTTATGCTGATCCCAGCCGCGGTGGTAGAGCTGGATGAAGCGCACGCCGCGCTCTGCCAGGCGGCGGGCGAGCAGGCAGTTGCGGGCATACGATCCGGGCTTGCGGGACTCGGGGCCGTACATCTCGAAGACGGAGTCGGGCTCCTTGGAGAGGTCCACCAGTTCGGGCACGGAGGTTTGCATGCGGTACGCCATCTCGTACTGCGAGATGCGCGTCTCGATCTCGGCGTCGCCGGTGTCGCGGAAGCGCTGCTGGTTGAGGGCGGCGATGGAATCCAGCATGCCGCGGCGCGTGCCTTTGGAGATTCCTTTGGGGTCCGAGAGAAAGAGCACGGGGTCGGCGGAGGCGCGGAACTTCACGCCCTGGTAGTTGGAGGGCAGGAAGCCGCTGCCCCAAAGGCGCGAGAACAGGGGCTGGTCCGTATTCAGGGCGTGCGCCTGGCTCACCATGACGACGAAGGACGGGAGGTTCTCATTCTCGCTGCCGAGGCCATAGCTGACCCACGAGCCCATGGAAGGGCGGCCGGGTTGCTGCGAGCCGCTCTGGAAAAACGTGATGGCGGGATCGTGATTGATGGCCTCGGTGTGGACGGTCTTGACGATGGCCAGGTCGTCCACGATTTTGGCGGTGTAGGGGATCAGCTCGCTGAGCCACGTGCCGGTCTGGCCGTGGCGGGCGAATTTGAACGTGGAAGCGGCGACGGGCAGAGTGGACTGGCCGGAGGTCATGCCGGTGATGCGCTGGCCCATGCGGACGCTCGCCGGAAGGTCGATGCCCTGGTATTTCGACAGGCCGGGCTTGTAGTCGAACAGGTCGATCTGCGACGGGCCGCCGGACTGGTGGAGCAGGATGACGCGTTTGGCCTTGGGTGCGAAGTGCGGCACGCCGGGCAGGCCCGGGATGCCTTTGCGGTCATCGGCGGCGAGCAGCCGGGAGAGCGCGGCGATGCCGATGCCCGCGGGCAGACGCGTCAGAAGTTGGCGTCGGTTCATCGGGGTCTACTCCTTGGTGATGGTCTCGTCGAGGTTGAGCAGCACGGTGCAGACGTTGGTCCAGGCGGCCAGCGCGGCGGGCGAGGCCTGGGCATCGACGGGCGACTCGCCGATTTCGAGCAGGCTGGCGGCCGATGCGCTGTCCTTCGAGTACGTCTCCGACTGGCTGCGCAGCAGGCTGCGCAGCACTTTCAGCTCCGAGGCGGAGGGGCGGCGGGCGGTGGCGCGGCGGAAGGCCCACTGGAGCCGCGCGCCGTCGCCGCCGGGCTGGCGCAAGGCGTGCCGGGCCAGGCTGCGGGCGGCCTCGATGTAGGTGGGGTCGTTCAAGGTGACCAGGGCCTGCAGCGGGGTGTTGGTGACGGCGCGGCGGGCGATGCACTTCTCGCGGTCCGGCGCGTCGAAGGTGTTCAGCGAAGCCGGCGGCGCGGTGCGCTTCCAGAAGGTGTACATGGCCCGCCGGTAGAGCTTGTCGCCGTGGTCCTGGCGGTACTCCTGGGCGGAGAACGCCTCGCCGAAGGCCAGTTCCTCCCACAGTCCCGCGGGTTGATAGGGCAGCACGCTGGGGCCGCCGATGTTGTCTTTGAGCAAGCCGGAGACGGCCAGGGCGTTGTCGCGGATCATCTCCGCGGGCAGGCGGAAGCGCGGGCCGCGGGCCAGCAGACGGTTCTCCGGATCTTTCTCGCGCGGCGCGGGCGTCACGTTTGAACTCTGCCGGTAGGCGGCGCTGGTGACCAACAGGCGATGCAGCGCCTTCACGTCCCAGCCGCTGCGGACGAACTCCGCGGCGAGGAAATCCAGCAGTTCCGGATGCACGGGCTGCTCGCCCTGCGAGCCGAAGTCCTCCGAGGTTTTGACGATGCCGTAGCCGAAGAGGGCCTGCCAGTAGCGGTTGACGGTGACGCGGGCGGTGAGCGGATTTTCGGGCGCCACAATCCAGCGGGCCAGCGCGAGGCGATCCGCCTTCACGCCGGCGGGCAGCGGAGGCAGCACCGGCGGCACGCCGGGCGTGACCTTCTCGCCCTTGTTCTGGTAGTCGCCCCGGCCCAGCACGAAGGTGTCGCGCGGCTTCTCCATCTCGGCCATCACCATAGTGGTGGGGATCTCGGATTCCAGCTCCACCCTCTCCTCGTCGAGCTTCTCGAGCTCGGCGGCGGCGGTGCGCCACGCGGGGCTGGCGGCGTGCTTCAGGTAGTAGGCGTTGAGGCGCTGCCACTGCTCGCGGGTGCGTTTGCCGGGCGTGGCGAGCAGGACTTCGGCCGGGTAGCGGACGGCCAGGAGGTCCAGATCTTCCGCGGAGAGCGGCTTCGAGTAGAAGCGCAGGTCGTCGAGGCGGCCGCGGAAAAAGCCGCCGTGCTTTTCACTGTTGATCTCGATGGGCGCCTGGACGGAGAGCGGGGCGGAGAGACTGCTTGCCACTTCGATCAGCTTCGCCGGTTGACCGTTCAGGTGGAGCGAGACGGTGCGGCCGTCGCTGGAGATGGCGGCGTGGTAGACCTCGCCCTGCAGGATCCAATCGCCGGAGCGGAGGAGCAGTTCCCTGCCCTGGGCGTCGAACCAGCGGATCTCGAGGTGATGGCCGCGGCGCAGGCGCGGCAGGGTTTCCGGCGTGCCGAAGCCGACCTCGAACCCGGCGCCTCCGGCGATCTGCTGGAAGGCCTTGGCTGCCTTCTGGCGGCCGATGCGGAACCAGAAGGCCATGGTGAAGGGCTTGCCGGCGTCGAGAGCTTCGGCGGGGATGCGGATGCGGTCGGAGGAGTCGACGTCGGCGGCGCGGTGAACGATGCCTGCGGCTGCGTAGTTGAGGTCGCCCTGGAGGAGGCGCGCGTTGAGGAAGCGGCCGGCGGAGTCGCCCAGGCTGCCGTCGAGTTCGTAGCAGGCGGTGAGCCCTTGGCGCGGCGCAGCGGGCTGAACGGTGTCGAACTGGGCCCGTTCCCAGACGGCCTGGGCCACGGCAACGTCGAAGGGATCCAGGATGTCCGCGCGTCCGGCGATGGCGCTCTTCAGTTCATTCAGCCGCTTCTGCTGGGCCTCATCCGGCAAGGCGAGGAACGGCTTAGCATTGCCCTTCTGGCCGTCCAGGCCTTTCTCCGGCACGGTGTTGAAGAACGCCGCCATGCGGTAGAAGTCCTTCTGGCGGAGCGGGTCGTACTTGTGGTCGTGGCAGCGCGCGCAGCCGAGCGTGGTGCCGAGGAAGACGGTAGCGGTGGTTTCCACGCGGTCGGCCACGTACTGCGCCTGGTACTCCTCGGCAATCGCGCCGCCCTCGAAGTTGATCATGTGGTTGCGGTGGAAGCCGGTGGCGATGCGCTGCTCGCGCGTGGCGTTGGGCAGCAGATCGCCGGCCAGTTGCCAGACGGCGAACTGGTCGAAGGGCATGTTGCGGTTGAAGGCGGAGATCACCCAATCGCGCCAGGGCCACATGTCGCGGTGCGAATCGATGTGGTAGCCGTGAGTGTCGGCGTAACGGGCGAGGTCCATCCACTGCATGGCCATGCGCTCGCCGTAGTGGGGCGAAGCGAGCAGGCGGTCCACTACCTTCGTGTAGGCATCCGGAGAGCGATCCTTGAGGAACTGATCGATTTCGGCTTCCGTGGGCGGCAGGCCGGTGAGGTCGAAGGTGACGCGGCGCAGGAGGGTGGTTTTGCCGGCCGGAGGCGAGGGCTTCAGGCCCTCGCGCCGCAGGCGGGCAAAGAGGAAGCGGTCAACGGGATTCTGCGACCATTCGCGGTTGGCCACGGCGGGTGGCTCGATGCGTTGGGGCGGCACGTAAGCCCAGTGGTTGCGCCACTCCGCGCCTTCGGAGATCCACTGCTTCAGCACCTGGATTTCGGTATCCGTGAGCGACATGCCGGAGTACGGGGGCGGCATGCGCAGCGCTTTTTTCTCGTGCGAAATGCGCTGATAGAGCTTGCTGGCGGCGGCGTCACCGGACTTCAGGACGCGGGCCATGGAATCCTTGTCGTCGAACCGCAGGTTGGCCTTGCGGGCGGCATCGTCGGGCCCGTGGCATTGGAAGCACTTGTCGGACAGGATGGGCCGCACGTCGCGCGTGAAGTCCACCTTGGCGGACAAGGCGCCGGCTGATAGCAAACTCAGGATCGCAATGAGGCGCAATGCATCCCTCCCCAGTCTGGATGAAATGATATCGCAGGGGGAGAACGCGCGTGCGGGAAGTGACACAATATCGGGCGATGATCAGCCGCCGAAACCTGATGACACTGCCGGCCGCCGGGCTCTGCGCCGCGGCCCAGGGCGGGAAAGCCCGGCCGCACCTGGTGCTTTTCGTTGCCGACGACCACGGCTACCTGGACTCGCCCATGTATGGATCCCGCGTGGTGCGCACGCCGCACCTGCGGCAACTGGCTTCGGAGGGCGTCACGATGACGGGCGCGTTCTGCGGCACGCCGACCTGCGTTCCGTCGCGCGCCGTGCTGATGAGCGGCCTGCACTCGGCGCGCAACGGCGCCGAGGCCAATCACACACAGATGCGCGCCTCGGTGAAGACGCTGCCAACGTATCTGAAGTCGCTCGGCTACCGCACGGCGCACTTCGGCAAGAGCCACTTCCAGCCGGCCAGCTCCTATCCGGACATGGAGTTCGTGAAGAGCGAGATTCTGCGCGGCCCGCTCAACAACGACCTGGACCCGAGCGTCTTGGAGCAGTGGCTGGCGGCGCGGCAGGGACAGGACCCGCTATGCCTGATCGTCGGCTGCCACAGCCCGCACGTGTACTGGATGGACAACGAAGGCTACGATCCCGCGCGCGTCGAACTGCCGCCGACCCTCATTGATACGCCCGAGACGCGGGCCGAGCGCGTGAAGTACTACACGGAAATTACCAAGGCCGACCGGCAGTTGGGCGAAGTCCGCGCCAGCGTGCGGCGCCACCTGGGCGGCAACACGCTGTTCGTGTACACGGCGGACAACGGCGCGCAGTGGCCTTTCGCCAAGTGGAACCTGTACGACGCGGGGATCCGCCTGCCGTTCCTGGCCTCCTGGCCTGGGCGCATCCGGCCCGGCACGCGCTCGGACGCGCTGTTCAGCTTCACCGACGTTCTGCCGGCGTTCGTCGAGGCGGCGGGCGGCCAGGCGCCGGAGGGATTGGACGGCCGGCCGGTGCTGGCGGCTCTGACAGGCGCGGCGAAGGGCCACCGGAGCGAGGTGTATGCGACGCATTCCGGCGACGGGAACATGAACGTCTACCCGATGCGCTGCGTGCGCACGGAGCGCTACAAATACATTCTGAACCTGCATCCGGAGTTCGAATTCGGGACGCACATCGAGCGCGCCGGGCCGCGCGACGGCCGCGTCTACTGGGAATCCTGGGTGGCGAAGGCGAAGCAGGACCCGGCCGCGGCGGCGCTGATCCGCCGCTACCAGATCCGGCCCCGGGAAGAACTCTACGACGTGCGCGAAGACCCGCACGAAGTGCGGAACCTGGCAGGGGAC
The DNA here is from genome assembly GCA_027324255.1 of Bryobacterales bacterium. GTDB lineage: Bacteria > Acidobacteriota > Terriglobia > Bryobacterales > Bryobacteraceae > Paludibaculum. Next base: position 7,085 of record DAHVTI010000016.1, read on the forward strand.
TCGCGCTTCAAAACCACCCTGGCTGACCTGCGGGCGCGGGTAGAGCGATGGATGCGGGAGCAGGGCGACGAGCAGAAAGTGTACGGCAAGCCGCGGCTGCACGCGGAAGCAACCCCCTGAGGATGAGGCCGTTTCTCCCGGCCGGATCATGGCGGCGCCGCGAACGGCCGGCGGCCGCAACTCGCCGTCACGCCGCCGCTCACCATCAACGGGGCATCAATTGGCAGATACGAAGTAACCGTCCCGGAGGCGTGCGCCCAAGCCGCCGCCGCCGGAACGGCCAGAGGAAGAGCCGGCACGCAACTGCGAAAAAGGGGTTCGGCATGTCAGAACGGTTGAACGGGTCTGCTGCTTCCAGCCTGGACCGGAAGGCGTCCAGGATCGGACCGGGCGGGGTCCTGCCGATGGTGGCGCGCCGCTTGAAGCAGAGGCCGCGGGCCATGTAGATGTCGCCGCTGAGGCCGGCGCGGAGCTTCTCCATGGACTCCATGCCGGAGCGGCGGGAGCGGCCCTGGGTGCCGTGCTGGACCACGCGGATGTACTTCCTGGCCGCGGCAATCAACTGCTTGCCCTCCCACCAGTTCTGGGAGCAGGGTTTCTCGACCTAGACGTCCTTGCCGGCCTGGCAGGCCCAGATGGCGATGAGCGCGTGCCAACTGGTGGGCGTGGCGATGGACACGGCGTCGATGAACTTGTCCGCCATCAGCCGGCGCACGTCGATGTAAGTCTTCGGCTTGGGCAGTCCGAGCTTCTCCACGTCCTGCAGGCCGCCGTTGAGGACGTTCTCATACACCTCGCAGAGGGCGGCCACCTCCACGCCGGGCAGCCCGGAGAACTGCCGCACGTGATGCCAGCCGCGCTTGCGCACGCCGCAGCCGGCAACGCGCACGCGCGCGTTGGCGCCGGGGACCCGCTGCGCGGCCGGACCGGCCCATGCCGCCGCCGAACCGGCCAGCAACCGCCACCGGCTCCATTCCATCCACCTGCTCATCTCTGTTCGATCCCTCTCGCCAGCGGCGCTTCTGTTGGCTATGGGAGGGCCAGGGCCGCGATCACCTCTGCGGCCGAGGCGGTGGCCGTGCCCTTCTTCATGATGGTGACGGAGGCGGCGGCGTTGCCGAAGCGGGCCGCTTCCACGGCCGACCCGGTCACCGCCAGCGCCAGCGCGGCGGCGGCGGAGAAGCTGTCGCCGGCGCCGCAGATGTCCACCGGGTGTTCAACCGGCACGGTGGGGATGTGCATCATCGCATTCTGCGTGAAGGCATCGACGCCTCCCGGGCCGCGGGTGACGAAGAGAAACGGGGCCTCGATGCTGGCCCTCAGGCGCGGCAGGTCCTCCTCGCCGAACAGGCGCAGGCAGGCCCGGCGCGCCTCGCTCTCGTTGGGCTTGACGATGACGCCGCGAAACAGTTCCGGCCGCTCGCGCGAATCCACCCAGAAGATCTTCCCAGGGTTGGCCGAGGCGGCGGTTGAAATGGCCTCGCGCACGGCAGCGGTCACCACGCCGCCCTGCCGGGTCTCAGCCTGGTCGGCCACGAGGATCACGTCGAACTGCGGGATCGCCTCGGAGAGCGCGGCCAGGACGGCCGTCTCCAGTGCGGCCGGCATCGGTTCCGGATTGACGAAATCGATGCGCGGCTGGTCCTCGTCGCCCGTACGGAGATTGAGGAGCTTCGTGTAGGTGAAGGTGGGAGCCAAATCGGAGGAGAGGAGCAGGCGCGCGCCGATGCCCCGGTCTTCCAGCGCGCGCTTCAATTCCGTGCCGTGGCCGTCGGCGCCGCGGACGCCGAGCACGTCCACACGGCCGGCGCCCAGCGCCATCAGGTTGCTGGCCACGGTGCCGCCTGCGCCGGGAGTCAACACCGAGGAGACGACGGCGATTCTGGGAATGCCCGTCTCGCGCGAAGGCTCGCTCAGCGTGGGATCGTACCGGCACCAGCGGTCCAGGCAGATATCGCCGACGACGAGGGCCGAGAGGTCGCGGAATTTCGAGAGGATCGTGTGTGAGGTCACAGCGCCTCCAGGACGGCGCGGCGCAGGGCCGGGAATGTGGCGCGGTGGTGGCCGCGGAAGTAGAAGCTTTCTCCGCCGTCGGCGACGGTGCGCACCAGCATGGTCTTGTGAGGCCGGAAGTAGTAGCCGGGATCCGTCTTGGGCAGCTCGTGGCGGATGTCGCCCTGGATGGGGACGAGGTCGAAGACGGCGGTGGCGAAGCGGCGGATCTCGCGGCCTTCCTGGCGGGCGACGTTGCGGGCCATGGCCAAGGCCTTCAGGTAGACTTCCGGCCCCATGATGGCGGAGCCGAAGTTGAGCAGGACGCCCGATTCGAGACCCTCCATGACGCGGGCGAAGATGAGGAAGTCGCGGTAGCTGGCGGCGCCGAGCATGGCGCCGTCGCAGTTGGGGTGCTCGTGGAGGATGTCGTAGCCGATGCCGGCGTGCACGGTGACGGGGACGCCAAGGCGCCAGGCGGCCGCCAGCACGCTGAGGTGGCGGTAAGGGAATTCGCTTTCGGCAAGGCGGCGCCCGACGTTCTCGCCGAGGCCCAACTCCAGGCGGCCTGCTTCGGCGATCCAGTCGTTCAGCTCGCCCGTCTCTTTCCAGAGGCCGAATTCGCCGGTGCGGACGTAGCGGGCGACGCTTTCCGTGGTGGCGCCGATGCGCGCCAGTTCGTAGTCGTGAATGGCGCCGGCGCCGTTCATGGCGATGGCGCTGAGGACGCCGCGCTCCAGCAGGTCGATGATCTGGCGGTTGTTGCCGGCGCGGAGCAGGTGCGCGCCCATCATCAGGATGCGGGCGGCGCCCTGCGAACGGGCCGACGCGATGCGGGCCGCCACTACCCCGAGCTGCGGGTGCTCAAAGGGCGGCGCGTCGCCGTCCAGTTCCAGCCACTGGCTGGCCTGCAAGTCGTGCGTGCGCTCGGCGAGCGGCTTGATCAGCAGGCGGGATCGGTCGAAGACGGGGTATTTGGACTGCATGGTGCTTTGCGGCTCCCTCGGACAACGGGCGGCTTGCGGCTCGGATCCATTTATGATGCGACTCGCATCTAAATGGTATGCCACTGTTTTGTCTTGGGTCAAGACAAAACAGTGGCATACTGGAAAGCGGAGCCGGCGCGGCGCCGAACCATGAGCACGAAAAGGCAACCGAAACGAGTCCCGGCAGCGCCGGAGCCGCCGCGCGCCGGCAGCCCGAGCACAGCGACGCCGGCCAGCGTCCGGCAGGTGAACCGCGCCATCCTGCTGAACCTGATCCGGATGCACCAGCCCGTTTCGCGGATCCAGCTATCCGCCCTGACGGGCATCTATCGCAGCAACGTCTCCTTCATCGTGGAGGAGCTGCTGGCGGAGGGCCTGGTGCGGGAGGAGCGGGGCCGGCCGGCCGGCCGGGGGCGGGTGCCGATGTTCCTGTCGCTGAATCCCGACGGATGCCGCGTGGTGGGGGTGAGTATCCGCGCGGCGGAAACGGTGGCGGCGCTGGCCGGCCTGACGGGCCGGGTGCTGGACTCCGCGGCCTTCCGCACGCCGAAGACGCCGAAGGCGTGGCTGGAGCACTTCCGGCGCGCCATCGAAAAGCTGTGCGGAGGCGCCCGGCGCTGGGCGGCGGGCATCCAGCACATCTGCATCAGCGTGCCCGGCATGGTGAACCACGCCAGCGGGGAGATCCTGTGGATGAACGCTCTGCCTGGCTACGCCGGATTCGGGCTGAGAGAGAAGGTGCAGGAGATGACGGGCGTGCCGGCGACCGTAGCCAACGACTGCCATCTGGCCACCACCTGCGAGCGTTGGATGGGCGACATCTCGGCGGAGCTGCGGAACCTGGTGTTCCTGGAAGTCGGAGACGTCGGCGTCGGCGCGGGGATGATCGTCAACGGAGAGTTGTGCACCGGCCACAATTCCACGTTCGCCGCCGAATTCGGGCACATGGTGGTGGATCCTTCCGGCCCACCCTGCAACTGCGGCCGGAGGGGCTGCTGGGAGCTGTTCGTCTGCGACAGGGCCACCTGGAAGCACTTCGACGCTTCCACCGAATTCACGGAATCGCGTTTTGAAGAGCTGATCCGGCAGGCCCGGGGCGGAGACAGGAGGGCGGTGCGGGCCTTTCAGACCACCGCGCGGCGACTGGGGCTCGGCATCTCGAACATCACGCTGGTGCTCAATCCGGAAACCGTCATCCTGGCCGGGCGGCTGACGGAGGTGTGGGGCATCATCGCGCCGCCCATCGAGGAAGCGCTGGCCGCACTGCCCGGCAGGCCCCGGCTCCGGCCGGCCCGCATGCCGGCCGAAGAGCTCTTCCTGCACGGAGCCATCCGGCAGGCGCTGAGCGGCCTGTTCGCCCGGCCGCGGCTCGGGTAGGCCGGAACGGCGGCCGGGCCCTCCCGCGTGGACAGCCTTCCCGGCGAATTTGTAGACTTGGAAACAGCCCGTTTCCTTCCATCCGCCCAATGCCGCACTCTTCCTCATCCAAGCACTCCGGGTCGTTTTCCACGGGATTCCGCCCCATCAGCGACGAATCCGCTTCCTTCGTGCGCCGCCTGACGGCCATCCTGCTGGGCGCCTGGCTGGGCGCGATTCTGATGGTCGCGGTGGCCGCGCCGGCCGCCTTCAGCAGCGTGGACGCGACGCTGAAGTTCCGCACGCCGCTGGTGACCCAGGCGATCAAGGTGATGGGCGAACCGGACGTGCACGACCTGCTGCGCTACCAGGTGGGGGAAGCCAACCGGCAGTTGTTCGAGACATGGGGCACCATGCAGGTGCTCTTCGGCGCGCTGATCTTCTTCCTGCTGCTCTTTTTCAGCCACGTGCGGCGCGCGGGCCTGGGACTGGCGCTGCTGATGCTGCTGATGTCGGCCGCCATGAAATGGCTGCTGATTCCGCGGATCGTGGAGACGGGGCGCACCCTGCACACGGCCCAGGCGGCGCAGGCGCTGATTGCGGCGCAGCGCTTCCGCGCGCTGCACACCGGCTTCAGCACCTTCGAGGCGGCCGTGGCGGTGCTAGGAGTTTTTCTTCTTGTTCTGCTTCTTCGGCGCCGCCGCGGCAGCCGCGGCAGCAGCCGGCTGGGCACCGACGCCCTCGAAGCCTGAAACCAGCTCCACGTGGTCGATCACGCCGATGACGGCGGCGTCGATGGGGGCGAGCTTGTGCCCGACCGAAGTGAACGCGTCGAAGCCGTCCTGCACCAGCAGCACCCGGTCTCCGGCGCCCGCATTCACGCTATCCACCGCCACAACGGGGTTGCCGCGGTCGGAGCCGTCCAGGTCCAGCGGCTGCACCAGCAGGATCTTCTTGCCCTCGTGCGTGGGGTGCTTGCAGGTAGCCGTGATGTCGCCGATCACGCGCGCGATCAGCATGCGGGCTCCTTCTTCTTTCCGGCCAGGTTGAGTTCGTCGATGATGCCCACGATGGTGGCGTCGCTGGCTACTTCTTCCGGCGTGAACGGGAAGGAAGCCTCGCGCCCGCGGACCCAGTAGATCAGTTCTCCCGCTCCGGCGCCGGTGCAGTCCGTGCAGATCAGGCAGCGGCCGGCGGGCGAAAGATCCGCCTTGACGGGCTGGACAATGAGCAGGCGCTGGCCTTTCAGGCCGGGGTTTTTCACGCTCGACCAGACCCGCCCGATCACACGTCCGAGTTGCATCCCGGTGACTCCCTCAACGCGGTTCGTCGATGGAGACGCCGTCGACGATTCCGACGATGACGCAATCCACCGGCTTGTCCTTGCAGCCGTCCGCCATGCGGGCGCTGCTGCCGGCGACGGTAATGACCAGTTCGCGGAAACCCGCGCTGACGGTGTCGATGGCCACGAGGTAGCCGGCCTCATCCTTGCCGTCCGGAGTGACGGGCTTGACGATGAGGATCTTGTAGCCCTCCAGGCGCGGGTCCTTGCGCGTGGCGACGATAGTTCCAACGACGCGTGCAAGCGTCATGATCGAGGCCCTGCCCGGCCTTACTTCGAGGACTTGCCGATGGGCAGGACGTCTTCCAGGCTGGGGTGCGGGCGCGGAATGACGTGCACGGCCACCAGCTCGCCCACGCGGCGCGCGGCGGCGGCGCCGGCATCAGTGGCGGCTCGCACGGCGGCCACGTCGCCGCGCACCAGCGCGGTCACGTAGCCCGATCCGATCTTTTCCCAGCCCACCAGGGTCACCTTGGCTGCCTTCACCATCGCATCGGCGGCTTCCACCATGGAGACCAGTCCGCGGCATTCCACCATTCCTAGTGCTTCACCCATCGAGGTTTCCTCTCTGCTCGTTCAGTCCGGGCCACGGCGCGCCGTGCCCGCAATCCCTTGACTCCGTCCGCGCGGCGGTTGCTCCGCGCGTGACTTCAATTCTACCCATCTTTGTCACCCGCCCGCTTGAGCCGGCAAACCGCACCCGGCCCGCGGGGGACAAACAGCTTTAACGCTTACCCCGCGGATCTCCCCCGGGGCCCGTTGCATCTAAACCAGAGATTGTATCAAAGGCCGCGCCGCGGCTTTTCATGCCCGCTCGTCTGACGAAAGGAAAACCTGCCATGAAGAAAATGCTCTCGACGCTGCTCGGACTCGGCCTGCTGGCCTGCGCGCTCCCCGCCCAGGAAAAGAAGCCGGCCAGCCCGCACGAAACCACCTCGGCGGTCATCGCCGGCAAGAAGATCACCATCACCTACGGCCGCCCGTACGTGAAGGGCCGTAACGTCTGGGCGGGCGCGCTGGCCCCCTACGGCAAGGTGTGGCGCACCGGCGCCGACGACGCCACCACGTTCACCACCGAAGGCGACGTGATGCTCGGCTCCATGCACGTGCCCGCCGGCACCTATTCGCTGTTCACCATCCCCGGCGAGAAGGAGTGGACCCTCATCCTGAACAAGGTGGCCAAGCAGTGGGGCGCCTTCAACTACGACCAGAAGCAGGACCTCGGCCGCGTGCAGATGCCGGCAAAGAAGCTCTCCAGCCCCGTGGAGCAGGTGACCATCGCCGTGGTGCCCGCCGGCGGCGACAAGGGCACGCTGAAGATCTCCTGGTCCGACGCCGAAGCCTCCATCCCCGTGATGATGCACTAAGCCGAAGTTCTTCGACCCGATTGAAGCAAGTCTGGGCAGGGCAGGAACTTAGCGGGTTTTGTGGAGCGGCCTACTGCCTACAGAGCGGTATTAGTTGAGTCGTAGTGTGACGCCCAGGAGATCGAAAGCGCGCTGCTGAAT
>DAHVTI010000030.1 GCA_027324255.1 Bryobacterales bacterium
CGGGCTGCTGCGGACGCGGCTGGGGATGAGCTACACGCCGGTGAAGTGGCTGAAGGTGTCGGCGCTGGCGCAGGACAGCCGGGCGCCGGGCTACGTGAAGGCGTCGAACAGCTTCCGGGACGCGCTGGACCTGCAGGAGGCCTACTTCGAGATCGGGGGCAGCGGCACGCGGGGCTTCGGAGTGTCGGGCGGGCGGCAGATGCTGAACTACGGCGAGGCGCGGCTGCTGGGCTCGCCGCAGTGGGGCAACGTGGCGCGCACGTGGGACTTCGGGCGGGCGTATTACCGGACGGAGAGCTGGTCAGTGGACCTGCTGGTGGCGTCGCCGGTGAAGGTGCGCAGCGAGGAGTTCAACCGGCCGGTGTTCGGGGACCGGATCTGGGGCGTTTACGCGTCGGCGCCGAAGGTATCGAAGAAGGCGCAGTACGACCTGTACTTCCTGCGGCACGAGCAGAACCGGGCGGGGGGCTACACGGGGGGCAGCCAGGCGGCGGGGACGGACCGGCTGGGCGTGAACGCGTACGGATTCCGGCTGACGGTGCCGCTGGGGGAGGGCTTCAAGTACAACATGGAAGCGACGCTGGAGAACGGCAAGGTGGGGCCGGCGGAGCAGCGGGCGGCGGGCTACTACGGCAGCGTGGGGCGGCAGTTCGCCCTGGCGGGGCGGGCGCTGGACGTGAGCGGGGAGTACAAGTACGCCTCGGGCACGAAGGACCCGGGGAATGCGGGGCGGAGCGGGACATTCGACCAGTTCTACCCGGCCAACCACGACAAGTTCGGGCACGAGGACCTGATCGGGTGGAAGAACATCCACAACATCCGGTCGCTGGCGACACTGGCGGTGACGCGGCGGCTGGCGTTGAACTTCATGTACGACAGCTACTGGCTGGCGAGCGAGAAGGACGCGCTGTATAACGGGCCGGGCAAGGCGATCAGCAGGTCGGCGGCGGGCACGGCGGGAAGGCACGTGGGCCAGGAGGCCGACTTGTTCGCGACCTGCAAGGTGGGGCGGCGGTGGACGGTGGGCGGGGGCTACGGCTATTTCTTTGCGGGCGAGTTCGTCCGCGCGACGACGCCGGGGGCGGGCCCGTCGTACCTGTATTTCTTCCACACTTACTCGTTTTAGAAGGTGCGGAGGGGCGGGCCGGTGCGGCCGGACGGAAGGACCAGGCAAAAGGAGTGCAACCATGAGGATCAGACTGAGCGTAGTGGCGGCTGGACTGGCCGCGGCGTGGGTGTGGAGCGGGGCCGCGGCGGCAGAGCTATCGGCCGCAGCGCGCGGCAAGGTGGAGGCGAAGGTGGCGGCGATGAAAGGGCTGGCGTCAGACCCGGCGGTGGTGGCGGCGGTGAAGACGTACAATGCGGCGCCGCCGGCGGCGGCGAAAGCGATGACGCAGGAGCAATGGAAGGCTCTGACGGTGCTCGATCCGGCCGTGCGGGCGTACACGAAGAACGCGGCGGCGGTGGCGCTGAAGGCGAAGCGCGACGAGACGGTGACGGAGGCGTTTGTGTCAGGGGCGGACGGTGGGAAGGTGGCGTTCTTGAGCAAGCCTTCGAACTGGAGCCACAAGGGGAAGGACAAGCACACGCAGCCGATGGGCGGGCGGGTGTGGATCGGGCCGGCGGAGGTGGACGATTCCACGGGGCAGGAGCAGGTGCAGGTGGCGGTGCCTGTGCTGGACGGGGGCCGGCCGGCGGGATCGCTGGTGGTGGGGCTGGCAGTAGGAAAGTTGAAGTAGAGGCCGCAGGGCATCCGGAGGGCGAACGATGAAGGCGAGAGGCATCACGGGCCAGATGGGCATGCTGGTGGCGGCGTTTGCCGCGGTGGCGGTGCTGGGAGTTGGAGCCGAGGCCTACCTGCTGGAATCGGCGTCCGGCGAGGCGCAGGCGCGGGAGGCCCGGGCGATCGGGCAGAGCCAGGGCCTGCTGAACCTGGTGAAGGCGGTGGGCGGGCTGCAGTCGCTGACGCAGCGGCTGGTGCGGGAGCGGGACCCGGATGCGCTGGAGAAGCTGATGGAGCAGAGCCGGGCGGTGGCGCGGGACTGCCGGGGCAGGGTGAGCGGCTTCGGCGACGAGGCGCTGACGGACGGCGTCGAGCAGTTGATCGCCGCCGGGGAGAAGGTGACCGAAGCCGTGGTGCGGGGCGGCTACGCGGAGGCGCAGCAGGCTCTGATTGAAGAAGCCGCGCCGCGGTTTGAGGCCGTGCTGGAGCGGATCGAGATGCTGCAGGACAGCGCGAGCGAGAAGCAGGCGGCGGAGTCGAAGCGGGCCAACGAGCGGCGGGTGCGGCTGAACCTGGGGGCGGTGCTGGCGGCGGCGGCGATGCTGGCGGCGCTGTGCCTGACGGCGCGGCGCGTGGCCGAGCGGCTGCGGAAAGAGCTGAGCGGAGCGGTGGAGCAGTTGAGCGCGGGGGCGGAGCAGATGGCGCGGGCGACGGCGCAGATTTCGAGCGTGAGCCAGACGCTGGCGAGCGCGGCGAGCGACCAGGTGGCGGCGCTGGAACGGACGACGGAGACGGGCAAGGCGCTGCAGGCCACGATCGAGAAGAACGCCGGGCATTCGCGGGGAGCGGCGGCGCACATGGCGGAGACGGCGCGGGCGGTGGAGGTGTCGAACGGCCAACTGGAGCAGATGGCGGAGGCGATGGGCGAGATTTCGGCGTCGTCGGGTAAGATCTCGCAGATCATCCGGGTGATCGACGAGATTGCGTTCCAGACCAACATCCTGGCGCTGAACGCGGCGGTGGAGGCGGCGCGGGCGGGCGAGGCGGGGCTGGGATTCGCGGTGGTGGCGGAAGAGGTGCGCAACCTGGCGCAGCGGTGCGCGCAGGCGGCGCGCGACACGACCGGGCTGATCGAGACTTCGCTGGCGCATTCGAAGACAGGCACGGAGCGGTTCCGGACCGTGCAGGAGTCGACCGCGGCGATCGAGCGGAGCGCGGTGCAGGCGCGGGAGCTGGTGGAAGCGACGGGGCGGGGCGGGCAGGCGCAGAGCGAGGCGGTACGGGAGATCGGGCTGGCGCTGGGTCGCCTGGAGTCGCTGACGCAGCAGACGGCGACGAGCGCGGAGGAGAGTGCGGCGGCGGCCGAGGAACTGAGCGCGCAGGCGGCGGAACTTCGGCTGGTGGTGGCGGGCATCGAGACGCTGACCGGCCGGAGCTAGCGGCCGAGCAGGGGCGCGAGGTAGGCGAGATTGCGGCGCAGGTCGGCTTGGCGGTCCTGGGAGGGAGAACCGGTCTCGAGGACGATGGCGCCCTGCCAGCCGATGGCGGCGATGGCGCGCAGGGCGGCGGCGACGTCCACCTTGCCTTCTCCGAGGTAGCCCTTGTCCTTGAAGTGGAACTGGCAGATGCGGCCGCGGCCGAGGATGCGGATTTCGGCCGGCGGATCGGCGCCGTAGAGGTTGGTGGCGTTGCCGATGTCGTAGTAGATTTTGAGCGCGCGGGAGCCGACGGCGTCGAGGATGCGGAGGTCGTCGGCGGCGCGGATGGTGTTCTCGAAGCCGAGGGTGACCCTGGCTTTTTCGGCTTCGCGGGCGAGTTCCTTCAAAGGGCCGGCGACGGCATCCATGTCGGCGCGGGATTCCAGGGCGCAAGGCCCGAAGAAGACGAGCATGAGGATGGGGGCGCCGAGGCGGCGGGTGACGGCGACGGCCTCGGCCGCGAGGCGCAGGGCGGCGGGATCGTTTTTCAGGCAGTGGACGTGGAGGATGTCGAGGTAGGTGGAGACGAGGGGCAGGCGGAGGCGGCGGGACTCGGCGAGGAAGCGCGACTGGAGTTCGGGGTCGGACAGGAGCAGGGGGCCGTCGGGGGTCCGGCGGCCGAGGGTGACCTGGAGCCCTTCGAAGCCGAGGGAGGCGGCAACGGCGACGGAGGCGGGATCGGAGGCGTGGCCGGTGATACCGTCCATGACGCCGATGGTGAGCCTGGAGCGCGGAGCGGCGAGGGCGGCGGCGGGCAGAGAGGCGAGCAGGGCGCGGCGGGAGAACATGGGGGCGACCGGCTACTGGAGCGTGACGCGCTGGGCGCCTGCGGGCCGTTCGGGGATCTCCTGGAGCGAGTGACAGGAGGTGTCGCGGTTCTGGATGAAGGTGAGCTCGAGGCGGAGGAGGTCCTCGATGAGGGGCGGGATGCCGTCGCCCTGGAGGCCGGCGCGGCAGGTTTGGAGGGCCTCGTCGAAGGCGCCCATGCGGCGGCAGACGTCGGTGACGAGGGCGAACTCCTCGTGGGGGTTGTTCATGAAGTTCTGGCGGGCGGCCTTGCCGCGCTTCCAGAGATCGATGGCGAGGGCGCGGGCGGAGCGGGCGGAGGCTTCGTCGCCGGAGTCGTCGGCGAGCCAGGCGGCGTGGAGGGCGGTCCAGCCGGCTTCGGCGAAGTGGCCGAGCTGCTCAAGGATGAAGGCGTGGCGGAGGAAGGGGCCCTGCTTCTGGAGATATTCCTCTGAGCGGACGATTTCGGCGACGCCTTCGGGGCGCTCGCCGATGTCGGGGGCGGCGTAGCCGCAATGGGGGCACTCCACCACCCAATGGCCGATGGTGGAGCGGAGCATCTCGCCGGGGCGGGTGTCGAAGTCGGGCGGCTCGATGGTGTTCGAGCTGCCGAGGATGACGCGCGTGGACATCTCGCCGCAGACGGCGCAGCAGGTGGTTTTTTCGCCGATGGTGGTCATGGGCCCGATCGCCTCCCGCCTGCGGTTTTAGCACAATAGAGAGGATGATTGTCGAAATCGAGGGAGTGGGGCTGCACCTTTCGCACCCCGATCAGTTGGACGCGAAGTGGGTGGGGCAGGAGGAAGTGCTGCGCCAACTGCTGGCGGCGTGGCTGGTGGTGGACGAGCGGGACGTGCCGATGAACCCGCGGCTGGTGGGCAAGCCGGGGGTGGGGAAGACGACGCTGGCGTATGCGGCGGCGGCGCGGCTGGGGCGGGAAGTGTACATCATGCAGGCGACGGTGGACACGCGGCCGGAGGATCTGATCGTGCAGCCGGTGATCGAGGGGCCGGGCCGGCTGCGGTACGTGGCGTCGCCGCTGGTGACGGCGATGCTGCGGGGCGGGGTGGCGATTCTCGACGAAGGCAACCGGATGTCGGAGAAGAGCTGGGCGAGCCTGGCGCCGCTGCTGGACGCGCGGCGGTACGTGGAGAGCATCGTGGCGGGGATCAAGATCAAGGCGCACCCGCTGTTCCGGATCGTGTGCACGATGAACGACGACGCGTCGACGTTCGACCTGCCGGAGTACATTCACTCGCGGCTGCAGCCGCAGATCCTGATCGACTTTCCGGAGCGCGAGGAGGAGCTGGCGATTCTGAGGGAGAACCTGCCGTTCGCCGAAGAGAAGGTGTTGGAGTACGTGACGGACTTCCTGCAGATGGCGCACGCGGCGGAGGAGCGCTACACGGTGCGGGACGGGATCAACATCGGGCGCTACGCGCTGAAGCTGATGGCCGGGCTGGAGGCGCAGGGGGACTTCACGCCGGCGGTGCATTTCGCGGTGCGGCAGGTGCTGGGGGAAGAGGCGATGCGCTATGTGCGGCGGCGGTGAGGAGAGCCGGGCGGGCGCGCTGGGGCTGAGGCGGGGGCACCTGAGCTACCTGCCGGTGGCGCCGGGGCGGATGGAGTTCGCGGCAGAGGTGCGGCGGACGATTCTGGCCGAGCGGCCCGCGGTGGTGGCGGTGGAACTGCCGGGGTGGCTGGAGCGGCCGTACCGGGCGGCGGTGGAGCGGCTGCCGGCGATGTCGGTGATCGTGTATCCGGAAGAAGAGGGCAGCGAGCGGGGCGTGTACGTGGTGGTGGAGCCGGCCGATCCGTTTGTGGAGGCGGTAAGGACCGCGCGGGAAACGGGGGCCGAAGTGGTGTGGCTGGAGCCGGACACAATCGACCGGCCGCACCTGCCGGACCTGTACCCGGATACCTGGGCGGTGCGGACGACAGGGTATGAAAAGTACGTGGAAGCCTTCCGGGTGCACCGGCAGGCGCGGCCGGTGGAGGCGGCCGAGCACGCCGCGGCGATGGCTTGGCGGCTGCAGGGGACCGATCCGGAGCGGCCGACGCTGGTGGTGCTGAGCCTGAACCTGCTGGAGAGCGTGCTGGACGCGATGGAGGAGCCGCAGGAGGCGCCGCGGGCGCGGCGCGGCGCGCAGGCGGAGCTGGTGAATCCGCACCCGGAGTGCCTGGCGCAGATCACCGCGGAGTACCCGTTCCTGCAGGAGCTGTACGAGCAGTACAGGACCTGGATGGAGCCCGAAGAGCTGGCCGACCGGCGGCTGGCACAGTTCCGGCTGCTGAAGGAGTCCGAGCGGAACTATGAGGCGCAGACGGGCGAGCGGGTGTCGCACTGGCAGAGAAGAATGATGGCGCGCTACACGCGCAACCTGGCGATGGTGGATAGCCAACTGGTGGCGAACCTGTTCGACCTGACGGCGGCGGCGCGGGCGATAGTGGACGATAACTTCGCGTGGGAGGTGTGGCAGGCGGCGAACTCGTATTCGTGGCAGGAGGAGCGGAGCGCGCTGGAGACGGTGAACCTGAGCGCGGAAGAGGTGTTCCTGCGGAGCCGGAAGATGCGGCTGAGGAGGCGGCTGCCGCGGGAGAAGAGGCGGCTGATGCCGCGCGGGCTGAAGCCGCGGTTGAAGGAGAAGTTCAAAGGGGAGTGGGCCGAGCAGGTGGACGGCGAAGCGATTTGCAGCTATCCGCCGGAAGACCTGGTCATCGAAGACTACGGGAAGCTGCTGAGGCGGAAGGCGAAGAGCCTGCTGAGCGAGGAGCGGGCGCGGGTGGAGCCGTTCACGACGTCGGTGGAAGACGGGATCGACATGCGGGAGACGATCCGGAACTGGCACGAGGGGAAGATTTTCGTGCGGAAACTGGAGCGGGTGAGCGGAGACGTGGGGGCGGTAGTGGTGATCTTCGACGAAGACCGGGGGGAGCGGTATCCGTACCAGACGACGTGGCTGGGCGAGCATCAGAACGAGAGCGACATGGCGTTTTATTCGACGCCGCCGTTCGACCACATGGTGGGGCCGGGGATCGGGCGGGCGGAGTACGGGGGGTTCCTGATGTCGCTGCCGCCGCGGCGAATGTTCGACGTATGGAGCGACCCGGACTACGATTTCGCGGAGACGAAGGCGGAGCGGCTGTTGATGGCAGGGCTGGACTACAGCGTAGAGCGGCACGTGGTGTACGTGGCGGCGCGGCCGCCGAGAACGATCTTCCGGTCGATTGCGGCGCACCTGAACCGGCAGATCGTGTACATCCCGTGGGGCCAGCTATCGCCGGCCAAGTTGAAGAAACTAAGGGTAGTGCACGTGCTGGACGGGTACGCGCGGAGGGAGACGGCGAGCCGCTACATCTGGTGAAACCGGAAGGCGGGCGGGAAGCGTCTTCAAAGAAGTGCCGGCGCGGGAAGCCACGTGTTTCGGCTGATATACTGAGAGTTTGCATCCTCTGAGATTCCCCATGAAGTGGACAGTCCTTTTGCTCTTGTTCGCATCCCTGTGCCCTGCACAGGAGTTTTCTTCGGCGCAGGCGGCGCGCCTGGTGATCGGCCAGAAGCCGTTTACGGCGGCATCGCCGGGAGCCAGCGACATCCTGCTGGGCTCGGTGACGGGCGTGGCGTACGCGGCCGATACGCTGGTGGTGGCGGATTCCAATAACATCGGCGGCACGCCGCTGAACCACCGGGTGCTGATCTACAGGAACGTGAGTTCGTTCGTGCCGGAGCGCAAGGCGGCCTTCCAGCAGACGGATACGCGCTGCCCGGCGTGCGTTGGACAGGCGGCGACGGTGCTGGGCCAGCCGGATTTCGCAACGACGACGCAGAACGCGACGGCGCAGAACACGCTGCGCAGCCCGCTGGGGGTGGCCTACAACGGCAACATCCTGGTGGTGAGCGACACGGACAACAACCGGGTGTTGATCTGGAAGAGCCTGCCGGCGGCGAACCAGCAACCGGCGGACCTGGTGATCGGGCAGAAGGACTTCACGAGCAATATGCCGGGGCGCTCGGCCTCGACAATGCGCGGGCCGCAGGGTTTGTACCTGAATGCAAACAATGAGCTTTGGGTGGCGGACACGGGCAACAGCCGGGTGCTGTACTTCGGCGTGGTGACGCAGAACGGGCAGGAAGCGAAGCTGGTGCTGGGCCAGCCGGACATGGGCACGAATCAGCAGCAGGGCAAGTATCCGGAATTCGTGGTGAAGAGCGACTCGATGCTGGGGCCGACGTCGGTGACGAGCGACGGCACGAAGCTGGTGGTGGCGGACCTGGGGCTGAACCGGGTGCTGATCTGGAATGCGATGCCGGCGAAGAACGGGCAGCCGGCGGACGTGGTGCTGGGGCAGCCCGACTTCACGAGCCCCGAGTTGCAGGTGGACGGGACGCCGACGCGGAACAAGCTGTGCGCGTCGAACGGGACGGACGCCGACGGGAAACCGACGTATCCGGAGCGCTGCGCCTCGACGCTGGACCTGCCGCGGTCGGTACTGACGGACGGCAAGCGGCTGTACGTGGCCGACTCGGGCAACGACCGGATCCTGATCTGGAACGAGATTCCGCACGAGAACGGGCAGGTGGCGGACTTGGTGCTGGGGCAGTGGGACTTTCTGCTGAACCAGGCTTCGGATTCGGGCGAGCCGCGGCGCGTGTCGGCGACGGACTCGTTCAAGACGCCGGTGGGGCTGGCCTGGGACGGCGAGAACCTGTACGTGGGCGACACGTACAACCGCCGGGTGCTGGTGTACACGCCGGCCGATTTCAGCCTGCCGATTACGGCGGTGCGCAACGCGGCGAGCCCGAAGACGTATGCGTCGGGCACGGTGACAATCGGCGGCACGGTGGACAAGGACTTCGAGTTGACGATCAAGATCGGCAACGAGAACGTGAAGAACGCCGACGGGACCACGGCGGACCCGGCTTCCTACATCATCAAGACGGTGGCCAAGGAGACGTTTTCGGACATCATCGACCGCTTTGTGGCGTCGATCAACGCAGGCGACGGGAACCCGTACGTGATCGCGACGCCGAACAAGGCGTTCGACGCGATCATCCTGACGGCGCGGGAGGAGGACGTGGCGGGCAACGCGATTACGCTGGAGACGGCGGTGTCGACCTCCGCGACGGTGACGCTGACGGCGAGCGGGACGAAGCTGACGGGCGGGCAGGATCCGTCGCTGATCGCGCCCTACGCAATCGTGTCGATCCTGGGCGAGAACCTGAGCGACCACACCGAGGCGGTGAGCGACCTGACGAAGCCGCTGCCGCTGGAGATGGGCGGCGTGCAGTTCTTCGTGGACGGCATCCAGGTGCCGCTGCTGGCGGTGGCGCCGGACCGTGTGGTGGCGCAGATTCCGGTGCAGGTGTCGGGCTCGACGAGCGCCAGCGGGATCCTGAGGGTGCAGCGGGCCAACGGCGGGATCACGGTTTCGACGGCGGTGGCGGTGCGGCTGATCGAGTACAACCCGACGGTGTACACGGCCGATTCGCTGCAGCCGTCGCCGGGGATCGCCTACCACTCCTCGAGCCAGGCGACGAGCACGGTTTCGGTGGACGGGACGGCGAACGCCGGGGACATTGCGACGATCAAGATCCGGGACCGCGAGTACAGCTACCAGGTGCAGTCGACCGATACGCTGACGGTGATCCGGGACAACCTGATCGCGCTGATCAACGCGGCCGATCCGGAGGTGGAGGCTTACGCGGCGGGGCCCTTCCAGCGCATCCGGCTGCGGGCGAAGGTGCCCGGCCCGGCCGGGAACGGGATACCGATCGAGGCGTCGGCGACGTCGGACGCGCAGGTGATCATGACGGCGCTGAACACGGAGCTGTGCTGCGCGAACGAGGCCGGGGCGCTGGTGACGGAAGAGAACCCGGCGATTCCGGGCGAGACCATCGTGGTGCTGGCGAGCGGGCTGGGCGTGGTAATGCCGGAGGCGGCGCGCGACGCGATGTTCAACGGCCAGCCGTACGACGGGCCGGAGTTGAACGACGCGGCGGAGTTCGTCTCGTCGCTGGCCGGGGGCAAGACGGCCAACGTGCTGTTCGCGGGATTGCGGCGCGGCGCGGTGGGGGTCTACGAAGTGCACCTGGAGCTGAACCCGGATCTGGAAACGAATCCGAAGACACAGGTGACGATCGCGCAGAGTTACCAGGTATCGAACGTCTTCACGATCCCGGTGCTGAACAAGAACGAAGCGCAGTAAGGGAGAACGCGAGATGAGGAACCTGGTTTCAATCACGAAGATCTCCCGCGGGGCGGGACGGCTGGCGGCGGCGGCGCTGCTGGCGGGGAGCCTGGCGGCGCAGGCGCCGAAGTACACGATCAATTCCTTTGCGGGCATGGGGACCAGCGGCTTCGAGGGCGACGGCAGCGATGCGAAGGCGGCGAAGCTGTACGGACCGCTGGGCCTGGCGGCGGACTCGTCCGGCAACATCTACATCGCCGACCAGTTGAACCACCGCATCCGCAAGGTGAGCGCCAGCGGGACCATCACGACCATCGCGGGCAAGGACGTGCCTGGCGTGACGGGCGACGCCGGGACGGCGACGGACGCCGCGCTGCACAACCCGAGCGGGCTGGCGGTGGACTCTTCCGGCAACGTCTACATCGCCGACACGACGAACCACAAGATCCGCAAGGTGGGCACGGACGGCAAGATCACGCTGTTCGCGGGCGACGGCGTGGCGGGCTTCGTGGAGAAGAACTCGGACGATACGTACGTGGAAGCCAAGTACGCCGAATTCAACTACCCGACGGGCGTGGCGGTGGATTCCTCGGGCAACGTCTACATTGCCGATTCGGCCAACCACAGGATCCGCAAGGTGGGGACGGACCTGAAGATCTCAACCGTGGTGGGGACGGGCGTGAGCGGCTACAGCGGCGACGGAGGGGCGGCGACGGACGCGAAGCTGAACCACCCGACGGGCATCGCGGTGGGCTCGGGCGGCAGCCTGTACATCGCGGACCAGCAGAACCACCGGATCCGCAAGGTGACGCCGGACGGGGTGATCCAGACGATCGCGGGCGTCGGCCTGCCGGGCTACACGGGCAACGGGGGACCGGCGGCGAGCGCGAAGCTGTTCTACCCGACGGGCGTTTCGGTGGACGCGTCGGGCAACGTCTACGTGGCCGATATGACGAACAACCGGATCCGGCGGATCGCCGAGGACGGGACCATCGAGGCGATCGGCGGCTCGGGACGCTTCGGCGATACGGGCGAGGACGAACCGGGGCTGAACGCCAAGCTGAAGTTCCCGACGGCGGTGCTGGCGACATCCGGGGGCAAGGTTTATTTCTCCGACAGCCAGAACCACCGGGTGAAAGTGCTGACGCCGGTGGCGGAGCCGCCGACGGCGGCAGGGAACCCGGTGATTTCGGAAGGCGGGGTGGGGCTGGCGGCGGAGTACGGCGCGTCGCGGACGATCGCGCCGGGGGCGTGGATCGAGATCCGCGGCAGCGGCCTGGCCGGCGAGACGGCGGAAGCGACGCGCGTGACCATCGACGGACAGCCGGCGGTGGTGGTGGAAGCGGGCGCCGAAAGGCTGAAGGCGCAGGCGCCGTTTTCGCTGAGCGCGGGCGAGCGGCAGGTGACGGTGGCGACGGAGGCCGGGCAGAGCGAGCCCTACACGGTGCAGGTGGCGGCGGCCGAGCCGGGGCTGGAAGCGCGGGCGGAACTGCGGGTGGAAGAGCGGCAGTTTGCGGCGGCGCGGATCGGCGACAGCGAAGTGTACGCGCTGCCGGAAGCAGCGGTGGAAGGGCTGGAGTCGCGGCCGGTGAAGGCCGGCGAGACGCTGGTGGTTTCCGGCACGGGCTTCGGGGCGGTGACGCCGTATGTGGAAGCGGGCGAGCCGGCGAGAGACGGCTCGACGCTGCTGGCGCCGGTGAAGTTCGAGATCGGCGGCGTGGAGGCGCAGGTGGTCTCCGCGGGGCTGGCTCCGGACAAGGTGGGCGTCTACGAGTTCCGCATCGCGGTGCCGGAGCAGGCCGAAAGCGGCCCGGCGGCGCTGCGGGTGAGCGTGGACGGGCGCGAGAGCGGGCAGACGCTGTTCGTGGCCGTGGAAAAGTAATTCCGGCTCAGGCGGGGTTATCCGGCTCGTAGGGCTTCAGGCCGGCCGAGGAGAGGACTTCCCTGCCGTGAGGGACGGCGGCTTCGGGCAGGTAGAAGAAGGCGCCGATCAACTCGCGGACGAAGAGGACGCCGCCACGGTAGCGGTCCGGCTCGACGAGGTAGTCGAGCGAATGGGCGTCGAAGAGATCCTCCACCTTTCTGGCTTCCCTGAGCCGTTTGGCGATGTAGACAAGGACGAGTTCCTGATCGGGGAAGAAGGTTTCTTCGCGGCGCATGGGGACAGATCCAGGGTAACCCACAAGAGACGGGCGGCGGCGTGCGCGCACCATCTCTAAGAATGCCTGGCACGACACAACTGAGAAGCGAAGAAGAACTGCTGCACTGGCTGGCGTTCCGCCTGACGCCGGGGCTGGGCCCGAAGAAAGCGGGGGAGCTGCTGGCGCGGTTCGGCAGCCCGGTGGCGGTGTTCCGGGCGACGGTCTCGGAACTGGAGGCGGCGGGGCTGCCGGGGACGGTGGCGCGGAGCGTGGCGAGCGGCTGCGCGTTTGAAGACGCCGCCGAGCAGCAGGAGCGGCTGCGGCGCAGCGGGGCGCAGGCGGTGGCGCTGGGCGACGACGTCTATCCGTCGCTGCTGAGCGAGATCTTCGATCCGCCCACGCTGCTGTTCGCGCTGGGGCGGCTGGAGCTGCTGGAGAGAGTGAAAGTGGCGGTGGTGGGGAGCCGGCGGGCAAGCACGTATGGCATGGCGGCGGCGGAGCGGCTGTCGGCGGAGCTCGCCGGCGCGGGGGTGGTAGTGGTGAGCGGGATGGCGCGGGGCATCGACACGGCGGCGCACCAGGGGGCGCTGGGGGCGGCGGGAGGCACCATCGCGGTGTTCGGGAGCGGGCTGGACGTGATCTACCCGGCGGAGAACCGGAAGCTGGCGGAGCGGATCGGCCGGGAGGGCCTGCTGCTGAGCGAATTCCCGTTCGGGGCGCCGGCGCACCCGCAGAACTTCCCGGTGCGGAACCGGACGGTGAGCGGGCTGAGCGAGGGCGTGGTGGTGGTGGAGGGGGAGCAGTACAGCGGGAGCCTGATTACGGCGCGGCTGGCGCTGGACCAGAACCGTGAGGTGTTCGCGGTGCCGGGCAACATCACGAACCGGATGAGCTTCGGGCCGAACCTGCTGATCAAGCAGGGGGCGCAACTGGTGCAGGCGGCCGGCGACATCCTGGACGGGCTGAGCTGGGACGCGCGGAGCCGGCTGAGCGGGCAGGCGCAGTTGGGGCTGACGGGCTCCGACCGGCAGCGGGCGGAGGCGGAAATCGGCGGCCCGATGGCTGAAATGGCCAGGGAAGTTCTTTGTTTGCTGGAGGTTGACAAGACCCGGCAGATTGACGACCTGCTGGCTGCGCTGCCGCACCGATCGTCGTCGGAGATCATCGCGATGCTGTTCGAACTGGAGCTGGCGGGGCGGATCCGCCAACTGCCGGGCCGCAGTTATGTTAAGGTATGGAGCGAGTGAGGAGGTCTGCCGGAGCCGGCGTAAAAGCGGGCCTTCGGAATCTCTTTGCTCGCCGAATTCATCAATCGTAATCCTGTTATGGCGAAATCTCTCGTGATCGTCGAATCGCCCGCGAAGGCGAAGACGATCGGCAAGTATCTGGGAAAGAACTTCACTGTCAAGGCAAGTCTGGGACATATCAAGGACCTGCCGAAGAACGACATTGCGGTAGACGTGGAACGGGACTTCCGGCCCTCGTATGTAGTGATTGAGGGCAAGAAGAAACTGATCGAGGAGCTGAAGAAGGCGGCGAAGGAGTCCGACGCCGTGTACCTGGCGGCCGACCCGGACCGGGAAGGCGAGGCGATCTGCTACCACCTGCAGGAAGAACTGCAGCCGAAGCGGGCCGACAAGCCGGCGATGTACCGGGTGACGTTCAACGAGATCACGGCCAACGCGGTGCGGAAGGCTTTCGAGAGTCCGCGGCCGGTGGACACGAACCTGGTGGACGCGCAGCAGGCGCGGCGCGTGCTGGACCGGCTGGTGGGGTACAAGATCTCGCCGCTGCTGTGGGACAAGGTGCGGCGCGGGCTGTCGGCGGGGCGCGTGCAGACGGTGGCGCTGCGGCTGATTGTGGACCGCGAGCGGGTGATCCGGGCGTTCCAGCGGGAAGAGTACTGGTCGATCGAAGTCCACCTGAACGCGAAGAAGGCGCCGGCGCTGAAGACGTCGGTGGCGAAGCGGAACGGGGCCAACCTGGACGTCGCGAGCGAGGAAGCGGCGGCGGCGATCGTCAAGGCGCTGGGCGGGGCGGAGTACGTGGTCCGCTCGGTGGTGACGAAAGAGAAGCGGCGCCACGCGGTGCCGCCGTTCATCACGTCCACCTTGCAGCAGGAGGCGGCGCGGAAGCTGCGGTTCAGCGTGAAGCGGACGATGATGCTGGCGCAGCGGCTGTACGAAGGCGTCGAGATCGGCACGGAAGGCGCGGTGGGCCTGATCACTTACATGCGAACCGATTCGACGCGCGTCAGCGACGACGCGCTGACGGAGGTGCGGGAGCTGATCGCGCAGCGCTACGGCGCGGGCTACCTGCCGGAGTCGCCGAACTATTACAAGACGAAGAAGGCGGCGCAGGACGCGCACGAAGCGATCCGGCCGACGTCGGCGATGCGCCACCCGGACGAGGTGGCGGGCAACTTGTCGGAAGACGAGCTGAAGCTTTACCGGCTGGTGTGGCAGCGGTTCGTGGCCAGCCAGATGACGCCGGCGGTGTTCGACCAGACGACGGTGGAAGTGACGGCGCGGGGCGGCGACCAGGCCGACTACCTGATGCGGGCGACGGGCAGCGTGCCGAAGTTCGACGGCTTCCAGGCGGTGTACAAGGAAGGCAAGGACCAGAAGGACGAGGAAGACGCCGAAGAGAGCAACCGGCTGCCGCAGGTGAGCGAAGGCGAGACGCTGAAGCTGAAGTCGATCGAGCCGGAGCAGCACTTCACGGAGCCGCCGCCGCGGTTCACGGAAGCGACGCTGGTGAAGGAACTGGAAGCGGACGGCGTGGGGCGGCCATCGACCTACGCGTCGATCCTGTCGACCATCCAGGAGCGCGAGTACGTCAAGAAAGAGGGCGGGCGGTTCTTCCCGACGGAGCTGGGCACGGTGGTGACCGAGTTGCTGGTGGAGAGCTTCGCCGACATCTTCGACATGACGTACACGGCGCGGATGGAAGACGAGCTGGACGAGATCGAAGAAGGCAAGATGGACTGGCGCACGGCCATGTCCGACTTCTACGAGCGCTTCCAGAAAGACCTGGCGGAGGCCGAGCGGTCGATGCGCGACATCAAGCGCATGGAGGTGCCGACGGACCAGGTGTGCGACAAGTGCGGCAAGCCCATGGTGATCAAGTGGGGCAAGCACGGGAGCTTCCTGGCGTGCACGGGCTATCCGGAGTGCACCAGCACGCGGCAGTTGAACGTGGGACTGCACGAGCTGGAAGGCGAGGAAGGCAAGGTCGAGATCTCGGAGCAGGACGCCACGGAGTACTGCCCGAACTGCGGCCGCGAGATGGTGCTGAAGAAGGGCCGTTTCGGGACGTTTCTGGCCTGCACCGGGTATCCGGACTGCAAGACGACGAAGCAACTGGGCGAGGCGCAGAAGGCGCCGGACCGGCCGCTGGAGGAGAAGTGCCCGCAGTGCGGGCTGCATCTGGTGGTGAAGAGCGGGCGGTTCGGGGAGTTCACGGCGTGCTCCGGCTACCCGAAGTGCAAGTACGTGAAGCAGCAGACGATCGGGGTGATGTGCCCGCAGTGCGGGCAGGCGGAACTGAGCGCACGGCGCAGCAAGCGCGGCAAGACGTTTTACGGCTGCACGCGGTACCCGGACTGCGACTTTGTGGCGTGGGCCAAGCCGATTCCGGAGAAGTGCCCGGAGTGCGGCGGCAACTACCTGGTGGAGAAAGTTCTGAAGTCGGGCCACTTCGCGGCGTGCCCGAACAAGGAGTGCAAGTACAAGCGGGAGATGGCGCCGGCCGAGGTGGCGGACTGAGGCCTGAAGCCAGGCGGCGGCAGTCTAGAATGGACGCATGACCGCCGAGCATCAGCGTCTGGCCGAAGACGAGCGCCGCGAGAAGCACTGGCGGCGGTGGGGCCCCTATCTATCTGAGCGGCAGTGGGGAACGGTGCGCGAGGACTATTCGGCCGACGGTGACGCGTGGAACTACCTGCCGTTCGAGCACGCGGCGCTGCGGGCCTACCGCTGGGGGGAAGACGGGCTGCTGGGGATCAGCGACAACCACCAGCGGCTGTGCTTCGCGCTGGCGCTGTGGAACGGGCGGGACCCGATTCTGAAAGAGCGGCTGTTCGGGCTGACGAACGGCGAGGGCAACCACGGCGAGGACGTCAAGGAGATCTACTACTACCAGGACTCGACGCCAACGCACTCCTATTTGAAAGGGCTGTACAAGTATCCGCAGGCGGAGTTCCCCTACGAGTGGCTGCGGCGGCGCAGCCGGGAGCTGGGCTCAGAGGGGCACGAGGTGGAGCTGTGGGAGTCCGGGTGTTTTGACGGGGACCGCTACTTCGACGTGGAGGTGGAGTACGCCAAGGCGGACGTGGACGACGTGCTGATCCGGGTGACGGCGACCAACCGCGGGCCGGAGGCGGCGCGGCTGCACCTGCTGCCGTCGCTGTGGTTCCGGAACCGGTGGTCGTGGGGCAAGCCGGACCGGCCGAGGCCGGAGATGCGGCAGACGGGGCAAGGGCGGGTATCGCTGACCGAGCACTCGCTGGGGGAGTTGTGGTTTGCGGCGGACGCGGGCGGGGAGCTGCTGTTTGCCGAGAATGAGAGCGACGCGAAGACCCTGTGGGACGAGCCGGAGAGGACGCCGTATCCGAAGGACGCGTTCCACCGGAGGGTGGTGAAGGGGGAGGCGGAGGCGGTGAACCCGGCGCGCACGGGGACGAAGATGTGCCTGTGGCACGAGGCGGTGGTGGGGGCGGGCGAGAGCGTGACGGTGCGCTGCCGGCTGGCGCCGGGGGCGGCGCCGGCGGAACCGTTCGCGGGTTTTGATGAGGCCTTCGGGCGGAGGCGGCGGGAAGCGGACGAGTTCTACGCGGCGGTGCAGGCGCCAGGGCTGTCGGAGGACGCGCGGAAGGTGCAGCGGCAGGCGCTGGCGGGGCTGCTGTGGTCGAAGCAGTTCTACCACTACTCGGTGGAAGAGTGGCTGGAGGGCGATCCGGCGTGGCCGAAGCCGCCGGAGGCGCGCAAGCAGGGGCGCAACAGGGCGTGGCCGCACTTCTTCACCAACGACGTCCTGTCGATGCCGGACAAGTGGGAGTACCCGTGGTTTGCGGCGTGGGACCTGGCGTTCCACATGATCCCGTTCGCGCTGATCGACGCCGCCTTCGCCAAGAAGCAACTGGAACTGCTGCTGCGGGAGTGGTACCTGCATCCTAATGGGCAGGTCCCGGCCTATGAGTGGAACCTGGAGGACGTGAACCCGCCGGTGCACGCGTGGGCGTGCTACCGGGTGTTCCAGATCGACGCGAAGCAGACGGGGCGGCCGGACCACGGGTTCCTGGAGCGGTGCTTCCACAAGCTGCTGATGAACTTCACGTGGTGGGTGAACCGCAAGGACTCGCTGGGCGATAACATCTTCGAGGGCGGGTTTCTGGGATTGGACAACATCGGGGTGTTCGACCGGTCGCGGCCGGTGGGGAGCGGGGTGCTTCTGGAGCAATCGGACGGGACGGCATGGATGGCGATGTACTGCCTGAACCTGCTGCGGATCTCGATTGAGCTGTCGCGGGTGAACCCGGCCTACGAGGATATTGCGAGCAAGTTCTTCGAGCACTTCCTGTACATCGCGAGCGCGTTCAACAAGGGGAACGGCGCGGGGCTGTGGGACGAGCAGGACGGGTTCTACTACGACCGGCTGCGGATGGCGGACGGGACGACGAAGTTTCTGCGGGTGCGTTCGTTGGTGGGGCTGCTGCCGCTGTGCGCGGTGGAGGCCTGGAGCGCGGAGGAGTTCGGGCGGCTGGAGGGGTTCGCGAAGCGGACGAACTGGTTCCTGACGCATCGGCACGACCTGACGGTGAACCTGCTGTTTTCGCCGCCGGGGCCGGAGCGGGAGCGGGGCATCATTGCGCTGGTGGAGCCGTTGCGGATGCTGCGGGCGCTGGAGGTGATGCTGGACGAGGAGGAGTTCCTGTCGGCGCATGGGATCCGGTCGCTGTCGCGGTATCACGTCAAGCGGCCGTTCGTGCTGAAGCTGGACGGCGAGGAGCACCGCGTGGACTACACGCCGGCGGAGTCGAGGAGCCGGATGTTCGGCGGGAATTCGAACTGGCGGGGCCCGGTGTGGTTTCCGCTGAACTACCTGCTTATCGAAAGCCTGCAGCAGTTCCATTTTTTCTTCGGGGACAGGCTGACGGTGGAGTTCCCGACGGGGTCCGGGCAACTGATGCACCTGGGGGAGGTGGCGGCGGAGCTGTCGCGGCGGCTGTCGCGGCTGTTCCTGCGGGATGAAAAGGGGCGGCGGCCGTGCTACGGGGACACGGAGCTGTTCCAGACCAACGAGCACTTCCGCGACCACGTGCTGTTCCACGAGTACTTCCAGGGGGACGACGGCGCGGGGCTGGGCGCGTCGCACCAGACGGGGTGGACGGCGCTGGTGGCGAAGCTGCTGCAGCAGAGCGGGGAGTGAGGGGTGGAGGCCGGACCTGGAGGTCCGGCCGCAGGCCTGGCCACCATCGCCCCTGACGGGGCTACGGCGCCTGGGGGAGGCCCCACGGGTGACGAGGTTGCTGCGACTGGGTGGGGAGGGGCCGGACCTGGAGGGCCTGCCCCACGCGTGACGAGGTTGCTGAAGTCGGGCGGGCAGGGGGCCAGACCTGGAGGTCCGGCTGCAGGCCTGGAGGCCTGCCCCACGGGGCGAGGTTGATGCAGCAGAGCGGGGGTGAGCGCGGCGGTGCCGAAGGGGCCGTAGACTAACGGGCGAGGCTAACGCCCTCAGGAAGGAATGGTGAGGCCGTGCGTCCATTAGCCCTGCTGGTTGTCCTGGCGGCCGCGCTGCCCGGCGCGCGCTATGCGAATCCGCTCGTGATCGAGAACTCCCGCAGCGTCGCGGACCCGTGCGTCATTCGCTTCGAAGGGCGCTACTATCTCTTCCTGACGGGCGGGCGGGCCTGGGTCTCCGACGACCTGGTGATGTGGAAACACCACCCGTACACGCTGCCCGGCGGCAGACGGATTGCCGCGCCGCACGCCTTGGTGCACGGCGGGCAGGTGTGGCTGACCGGAAACGGCACGGGGCTCTACCGCGCGCCCGCGCCGGGCGGACCCTGGGAGTACGCCGGTGATCTGCAGGACACGGCGGGCAAGAAGATGTCGCTGTTCGACACGATGATCTTCCCGGACGACGACGGGCGGCTGTACATCTACTGGTCGGGGATGCGCACGGACGGGATCTACGGGGCGGAACTGGACCGCGAGAATCCCACGAGCATTGCGACTCCGGCGAAGAAGCTGTGGACCTTCGACCCCTCGCACCGGTGGGAGCGCTATGGCGACAACAACGAAGGAACCGCGCTGAGCTGGCTGGAAGCGCCGTGGATGACGAAGCGGAAGGGGACGTATTACCTGCAGTATTCGGCACCGGGAACCGAGTGGAAGACGTACGCCGTGGGGGTGTACACCAGCAAGCACCCGCTGGGCCCGTTCCGGTACGCGGAGCGGAATCCGGCGCTGGTGCACCGCAACGGCCTGATCAACGGGGTGGGGCACCATACGGTGATCGAAGGGCCGGACGGCGGGTTGTGGGCGATTTACACGGTGCTGTACCGGAACCAAGGCGTATTTGACCGGCGCGTGGGACTCGACCCGGTGCGGTTCGACGCCAACGGCAACCTGTACGTCGACGGCCCGTCGGAGGAGCCGCGGGAGGGGCCACGGCAGGGCGGCGCCGCGGCGGCGGAGGGCTCGATGGCGGTCTCCTGGAACCGGTACAACTGGCAGGCGAGCAGTGCGAAGCCGGGGCGGGACCCGTCGTATGCCTTCGACAACAACGTGCGCACATGGTGGGAGCCAGCGCAGGGGGACACACGCCCGTCGCTGACCCTCGACCTGGGATGCCGCAATCCGGAGGACCCGAACCAGGAGTTCGTGGTGGATTCGGTGCGTCTGCTGACCGACGCGGCGCCGCAGCCGGAGCAGATGCTGTTGAAGGTGGACGGCCACGCGGGATGGCTGCGGGGCGGGGCTCGCCGCGCGCCGGAGGCGCTGGAGCCACTGCGCTTCAAAGTGGAAGTGTCGCAGGACGATAGAACCTACGTGGCAGCCGGAGGGCGCACCGACGATACGGCGAGGAACAACGACTTCGTGGAGTTCGCGCCGGTGCGCTGCCGCTACATCCGCCTGACGCTGGACCGCACGGCAGCGAAGATGCCGCTGGCAGTGCTCGAGTGGACGGTGTTCGGGAAGCCGGCCGGGGCCGGGAAGGCGCGGTAAGTTGAGACCCGGCGGCGGGGGACTCGCCGGCAGGGCAGGAGAGGAGGGGGCGCCGCCGGGCTAGGCGCGGGCGGGAGGCCGCGCTCAGATCCTGAAAAAGATCCGGCGTTGATAGAGCCAGTAGCAGAGATACCACAGGCCGGCCAGCACGAGCAGGTGCTGCGGAATGGCGCCCAGCGGGCCCAGGAAACTGAAGTTGCCGGTGAAGCCGGCGAGTCCCCGGTTGAGCCAGCCGGAGATGCCGATTTGTCCCAGCGAATAGACGAAGATCGAATTCATGCCCAGCACGAGGAAGGGAAAAGCCCAGCGCTTGAAGTGCCTGACCTCGATCACCCAATAGAAGGCCATGAGCATGAGGATCACCCAACCGGCGCTGAAGAAGGTGAAGGAAGCGGTCCAGAGGCGCTTGACCATGGGGTTGAAGGGTTGCAGGGCGAGACCGAGGACGAAGGCCGACGCGGCGCAGGCACCCAGGATTCGCAGCTTGCCGGCGGCTGACCGGCCGCCGCGCAGCAGCAGGCCCGCCCAGCAGCCGAACAGGATGGTGACGGCGTTGCCGATGAAGTTGATGGTGGTGTAGTAGCCGGAGTAGTTGTAGCCGAGGAGATGGAGATCGAGAGCCGAGCCGATGTTGCCGGTCCGGGACCACGGTCCTTCGGGGCCGGGGAATGCGGCGAACAGGGCCCAGTGGCCGGCCAGCAGAGCCGCCGCCACAACAGTTTGCAGGGAGAACCGCAGGCGCAGGACGAAGGCGCACAGCAGGTAGCCGAAGGCGATCTGGCAGAGCACGTTGATGAGCTGAAATCGAAGGTGTCCGGAAGCCGCCCCCCAGTTCGAGTAGATATTGCTCAGGACGACGAGCACCAGAGCCCGCCACGCCACGTGGCGGAAGACCTGGACAGGGGTAGCGCCCGCCGCAAGGCGCCGCCCCAGGGAGAACGGCATGGCCAGGCCCACCATGAAGGTGAAGGCCGGCTGAATCAGGTCCCAGAAGGTGCAGCCCTCCCAGGCGGCATGTTCCACCTGAGCGGCGAGCCACTCCCATCCGGGCACGGTCTGGAGAACTCCGAGACCGAAGCCGCCTGAAACGAGCAGCAGCATGATGAAGCCGCGATAGGCGTCCAGGCTGACCAGGCGCGCTCCTTTGACGTCTTCCTGATGTGCCGCCCGGGGAGCCGGGATGGTCGATTGCTCGGTTGAGGGCGCCACTGGATGCCTCCTGCGGTCTGCTGTTCTGGCCGGTGTTGCGTGTCCGACACTATCACGGTTGGCAGGCGGGCAAAAGGCCGCTGCCGGAACCCGGCCGGCCAGGGGGATGGGGCACAGCCGGCGCTGCGGAGGAACGGTGCTCAGCCGGCCCCGAATGGTGAGCGCTTGAGGGCGTAGGTGAGGGCCTCGGCTGGGACCTGGAAGGTGGCCATGCCGGTGTTGCCCTGGAAGCCGAGGGCCTTCACGCCGGCGGGCGATGTGAAGTAGGCATCCACGACCATGCGGCGGGCCCAGTCGAAGAACTCGATGCCGGGGCCGAGCTCGGGGGAGTCGTTGCGGCGGTAGGCGATGAGGTCGAGCAGCTCGGTGCGCTGGGAGGGGGCGGCATCGAGGAAGGCCGAATGGAAGCGCGTGCGGCTGGCGGCGTCGAGCCAGGCGAGGCCGCCCTGCCAGATACGGGCCATGCGGTCAGAGCCGGAGCAAAGCAGGTCGATGTATTCGGGGGCGCCGGCGCCGGTGCCGCCCGGCTCAGTGGCTTCGGGCGGGATGATGAGGTCGGCCAGGAGGACGACGGTTTTGAATTCGTGGGCGTTGAGGGCCTTGGGGGCATAGACGCCGTTGCCCTGCCGCTTCGCCTCGGCGGCGTGCTGGTGGACGTGCTGCATGGTTTGGGCGTCGAGTTGGCCGAGGGTGGCGGCGACGGCGGCGCTGCGCAGGAGGGAGCGGCGGGTGGCGTCCATTAGAGGTCCCCTTTCTTCATGCTGTCGGCGATGTATTCGGAGGCGCGCCAGGCCATGGCGCAGATGGTGAGAGTGGGGTTCTTGTCGGGGTTGGTGACGAAGGGGGCGGCGTCGGCGACGAAGACGTTTTTGGTGTCGTGGGCCTGGCCGTACTGATTGAGGGCGCTCGAGCGGGGATCGCTGCCCATGCGGACGGTGCCGAGCTCGTGGATGATGGCGCCGGGGGCGGAGATGGCGCGCGAAGGGTCGTCCAGGGATCGGGGGCCGAGGACGCGGCCGCCCATGCCCTCGATGATGGAGGCAAAGGTGTCGTGCATGTGGCGCACCATTCTGAGTTCGTGGTCGCTCCACTTGAAGTGGAAGCGGAGGACGGGGATGCCCCAGCGGTCGACGGTGTGGGGATCGATGTCGCAGTAGGAGCCGGCGTTGGGGATCATCTCGCCGCGGCCGGCGAAACCGACGGTGCAGCCGTAGGAGTCGAGGATGGCCTTCCTGAGGCCGGCGCCATAGCCTTCCTGCGCGCGGCAGACGCCGTTGAAGCTGCCGACCATGGGCATGTTATAGCCGCCGCCGATTTCGATGTGGTAGCCGCGGGGGAACTCCTTGTTCTTCTTTTCGAGACCGAACCAGGGCATGTAGAGGTGGCCGCCGGCGTAGCCGTCGGAGTTGTGCTTCGGCATGCCTTCGAGGGCGGGGATGCGGCCGCTGAGGCTGTAGCCGACGGTGTCGGTGAGGTTGCGGCCGACGGCGCCGGAGGAGTTGGCGAGGCCATCGGGATGGCGGGAGGAGCGGGAGTTGAGCAGGAGGCGGGCGCTTTCGCAGGCACTGGCGGCGAGGACGACGACGCGGCAGCGGATCTGCCTTTCGGTGCGGGTGGTTTTGTCGACGTAGCTGACGGCGGTGGCGCGGCCGTCGGGGCCGGTGAGGATCTCGCGCGCCATGGCATTGGGGATGACGGTGAGGCGGCCGGTCTTCAGGGCCGGAAAGATCTGGACCTGGCTGGAGGAGTAGTTGGAGGCGGTGATGCAGCCGCGGCCGCATTCGGCGCAGTAGTGGCAGGCCGGGCGGCCGTTGTGGGGCCGGGTAAGGATGGCCATGCGGGAGGGGATGCAGGGGATGCCGAGGCGGGCGGCGGACTTCTGGATCAGGACTTCGTGGACGCGCGGAGCGGGGGCGGGTAGGTACTGGCCGTCGGGCGCGGTGCGGATGCCTTCGCGGGTGCCGCAGACGCCGATGAAGCGCTCGGCCTTGTCGTAGTAAGGCGCGATGTCGTCGTAGGTGACGGGCCAATCGGCGCCGATGCCGTCGCCGAGGAGGGAGGGCTTGAAGTCGTAGTCGGCAAAGCGGAGGCTGATGCGGCCGTAGTGGTTGGTGCGGCCGCCGAGGATGCGGGAGCGGAACCAGCGGAACTGGGTGCCCTGGGCGGTGGTGTAGGGCTCCTCGTCGATCTCCCACCAGCCGTTGGGGGCGTTGAAGAAGCCGAAGTCCTTGCGGCCGAAGTAGGATTCGGCGTCGCCGCCGGCGCCGCGGTGCGGGTAGTCGGCGGGGGTTTTGTGCTCTTTGTAGTCGCGCGCGGGATTGAGCAGGGGGCCGGCTTCGAGCAGGGTGACGCGGACCCCGAGGCCGGTGAGAACGTGGGCGACCGTGCCGCCGCCGGCGCCGCTGCCAATGACGACAACGTCAGCCACCGATGAGCCCCTCATCGTTTGCAACATGTCATTCAGGAATATCACAAGAGGACGCAGGGATGGAGGGGGGCGGGCAAAACAGGACGGAATGGGCGATAATGAAAGAACACAAACGAGCGAGCATGTTCTCGCCGTTGCCGCTCTTGGCCCCCCGACCGGGCAAACACCTATTGTTTCAAACAAAACGAAACTTGTCTGTCAACACGCCGTCACAGGCGTCCAGGAGAATCGGAGCCATCGAAATGCCGACCAAGAAAAAAACCTCCCCCGAAACCGAAGCCGTGGTGAAGGCCGCACAGACCACGGTGGAGAAGAAGAAGACGAAGGCGAAGTCGCCTGCGGCGACGCACAAGTCCCCGGCCCGCAAGGTGGCGCCGCGGAAGAGCGAAGTGAGGGCTGCCGCAGTTGATGACATGCAGGTGGAGAAGGCGGCGGCGGCCGCAGATACCGCGTTCGACGCCGGCGCACACCACGACGAGATCGCGCGCGAAGCCTACTACCTGTTCCTGAACCGCGGCACACACCACGGGCATGAGCACGAAGACTGGCTCCGAGCGATTGAGATCGTCAAAGCGCGCCATCAGGCCTAAGGGTCTGACGGCGCTCAGGCCCGCTGTGCGAGGTGCTGCTGCCGGTAGCGGCGCAGCACGGCCAGGACCCTGCCCTGGAGTTCCACCTTGTCGGGAGGAACCCGGATGGGGTCCATGGCGCTGTTGGCCGGCTGAAGCCGGATCATGCCGTCCGGATCGCGATAGAAGCGTTTGAGCGTTGTCTCCAGTCCATCCACGAGCGCGACGATAATCTCCCCGTCGCGCACCTCCGAAACACGCTCCACCAGGACGAAGTCGCCGCTGCAGATGTGGTCCTCAATCATCGAGTCCCCTTTGACCTGCAGGGCATAAGTCTCCGCCGACCCAGCGAAATCGGCGAAGTTGAGAGCCTCCGGCGTCGGGACTGACTCCACCGGCGCACCCGCAGCGATTCTCCCCAGCAAAGGCACCTCCAAATGCCCTCCGCGCTGGGACTGCACGCGTTCGCGCTCGGCCGCACGGTAATCCGGCGACACTTCGATGGAGCGGCTTTCGTTGTACCGCCGCTTCAGGTAGCCCTTCTGTTCCAAAGCGGTGATGTGCTTGTGGACGGTGGCCAGCGAAGCCAGCTTCAGTCCGGCTGCTATTTCCTCAAAACTGGGGCTATAGCCATTCCGCTCGGTGTACTCGACCAGGAAGTCGAGTACTTCTTTTTGCCTGGGCGTGAGAGCCATGCCTTTATTCTTGGCGAATACGAAGCGAACGTCAATACTGCCTTTAGGGTACTATCACTGTTCGTTCCCTTCGGGGGTGGGCGGGCGAATCGGCCTTGGGGCGTAAGTCTAATTCATGCCGCACTTGCCCGGGGTGGGGCAGGCGCCGCCGGAGGGGCACATGGCGGGAGAATTTTGCCGCGAGGAGCCCATTTTGGGGGCGAAGGTGGAATGTTCGCGGGCGAGGCGCTTTTCGCCGCAGGAGGGGCAGGCGAGAGTCTCGAGATCGGAGTCGCGGCGGATGAGCTTTTCGAACTTCGTGCCGCAGTCCTGGCAGATGTATTCGTAGATGGGCATGGGGATCAGCGGGTCCCTTCTTCGAGTAGCGCTACAGCGATTTTATCAATGATGACGCGCACGGCGGAAGAGGGGGCGGTGGCGCCGTTGACGATGATGGAGAAGGCGATGCGGCGGCCGGGGCCGTCGCCGGCATAGCCGGAGAGGGCGGCGACGTGGGAGATGGAGCCGGTCTTGGCGCGGATGAGGGAGGCCTGCTTTTCGCCGCGGAAGCGGGAGGAGAGCGAGCCGTCCTCGCTGCCGACGGGGAGCAGATCGCGGAAGGTTTCGCGGTGCTCGCTCTGGTGGAGGGCGCGGAGGACGGTGACGACGGTGAGGGGGTTGACGAGGGTGCGGCGGGAGAGTCCGGAGCCGTCCTCGAACTCGAACTCGCGTTTGCCGGCGCCGAGGCTTTCGAGCCAGGCGGACATCTCCTTCTGGGCGGCGGAGGCGGAGCCCTCGCCGCGGGTGACATGGCCGATTTCGCGGAGGACGATTTCGGCGTGGAGGTTCTGGCTGACCTTATCGATGACCTGGAGGGTCTCGGCGAGAGGCGGGGACTGGCGGCTGGCCAGGACGGTGCCGGCAGGCTCGGAGTAAGGGACGCCGGCGTGGCGGTGGGCGGCGAGGACGCGGCCGCGGATGGAGATGCCGCGGGCGCGTAGCAGTTGGGCGAAGGCCTCGGCGGCGAAGGCGGCGGGGTCGTCGACGGCGAGGTAGTCGGTGAGGGCGGCGGAGTTGGGCGGGGCGGTGCCGGAGATTTCGAGGACGCGGGAGGCGGGGGCGCGGTGGATGGTGATGCGGCGCTCGGCGCCGGGCAGGGTGCGGAGGGTGTTGTGGATGGTGAAGTACTCGAGGGAGGGGGAGAGGGAGACGGCGGCGGGGTCGCCGGCGGACTTGCCGGGGCGGACGGTGATGGTGAGGGAGTTGTCGTTGAGGGTGAGGGCGCTGACGGGGGCGCCGTAGTCCCAGGGCATGTCGCCGATGGCCCAGCCGCCGGGGTAGGGATCGTAAGGCCAGCGGGTATCGTCGCCGATCAGGTCGCCGTCGATGACGCGGAGGCCGGCGGCGGCCACCTGATCGGCGAGCAGGGCGAGAGGGGCGAGGGGGTCGCCTTCGATGTGCCCCTTCTGATAGGGGATGCGGCGGGCGGAGAGAGTGGGATCGCCGCCGCCGGCGAGGCGCAGGCCGCCGTGCAGGACGCCCTGGGGATCGGGCCGGCCGGAGGCGAGGACGCGGGTTTCGAAGCGGTAGCCGGGGCCGAGCCGCAAGAGGCCGAGGGCGGTGGTGAAGAGCTTGGTGTTGGAGGCGGGCGTGAGGACGGCGGAGGCGTTGCGGGAGTAAACGACCTGGCCGGTGGAGGCGGAGACGGCGTGGATGCCCCAGGTGGCGCCGCGGGCGGCGGGGGCGGCGAGGATGGAAGAGATGCGGTCGTCGAGCGATTGCGCGGGGAGGAGCGCGACGGAGAGAGCGAGGCCCAGGAGGGTGGCGGTGCGCTGCATGAATTCACAGTGTATCCTGGGGCCGTGCGTAGTGCCCTGAGTCTGGTGATTTGCTGCGGTGCCTGTTGGGGAGGGACGGAGCCCCGCAAGTCCGCGATGGATTACCCCGTCCACGTGGAGGCGGCGCGCGGGAACATCGGGGCGGAGTATTTTGGCCGTGCCTACGACGGGGCGGGCGGCTCGTTTTACGCCGAGGATTACTTGGTGATCGAAGTGGCGCTGTACCCGGAGAAGGGTGCGCCGATGAAGCTGGCGCCGGGCGACTTCCGGCTGCGGCTGAACGGGGCGACGCGGGAGTGGATGCCGGTGACGTCGGGGACGGTGGCGGTGGCGATCCGGCAGCCGGGGCTGGACCGGACCAGGCCGGGCGTGGTGATGGGCGGTGGCGTGGGGCCGGGGGTGATCGTGATGGGCGGGCCGCGCACGGTGGAGCGGTTCCCCGGGGATCCGCAAACGCGCGGGCCGAGCCGTCCGGGGACGGGGCAACCGGAGAAGCCGGACGGCGTGGAGATGGGAGCGAAGGCAGCGCAGGCACTGGCGTTGGAGAGCATGGCAGTGGACGGCGCAGGCGGGAGCGGGCTGCTGTATTTTCACTGGCGCGGAAAGGTGCGGGACCTGAAGCGGATCGAACTGATCTACGACGGACCAGCGGGGCGGGCGTCGGTCAGGCTGCGCTGAGGCGGGCTTCCAGCAGGATCAACAGGAGCAGGACGACGACGAAGATGGAGCCGGCCAGCGGCAGCCCCATGACGACGCCGATACCGAAGAAGTATGCGAAGTAGCCGAGCGAGGCGGGGGCGAGCAGGCCGCCGGTGAGGGCGACGGAGAAGACGCCGTTGAAGAAGCCGGGGTGGTAGTAGGGGAAGCGGTCGCCGATCTTTTCCATGACGAGGGGCAGGATGACGGAGAAGCCGCCGCCGGCGAGGAGCACGCCGACGGTGGCGCCGAAGAGATTGTTGGTCTGGAAGAGGACGACGCAGGCAAACATCGGCAGGCCGACGGCGCCGGTGAGGAGGCGGCCATGGCGGACGCGGGGCAGGAGCCACTGGGCGGCGATGCGGCCGATGAGCAGGGCGGCCCAGTAGAGGGCGAGGAGGGAAAGGGAGGTGGCGGGACTGGCGCCGAGGCGCTGGGTGAGGAAGAGGGCGAGCCAGCCGGCGAGGGCGCCCTCGTTGCCGAATTGGAAGAAGAGGAGGAGGGCGAAGAGGATGGCGGCGGGGCTCTTGAAATCGCGGACGACGTCGCGCCAGGCGGGCTGGGGGGGGAGGGTCGCTTCGGGCAGGCGGGCTTTGGCGTAGATGACGGCGGCGAAGCCGGGCGCGACGGACAGCAGGATGAGCAGGCTGGGGGCGGTGTAGACAAAGAACGC
The DNA here is from genome assembly GCA_027324255.1 of Bryobacterales bacterium. Lineage (GTDB taxonomy): Bacteria > Acidobacteriota > Terriglobia > Bryobacterales > Bryobacteraceae > Paludibaculum. Next base: position 28,636 of record DAHVTI010000030.1, read on the forward strand.
GCCGGCGAGGAAGAGGGCGCAGAGGAGGCAGCCGAGCCCGAAGAAGACGCCGCCGAGGTTGAGGGTAGCGGCTTTGTGAAGTTCATAGGCGGGGGAGATGGCGTGAAAGCCGGCGAGGTTGACCAGTCCGGCGGATAAGCCGATGAGGAACAGGCCGGCCATGCGCCAGTAGAAGGGGGCGGGCGGGGAGAAGGCAGCCAGGAGCAGAAGCGCCGCGCATGCGGCGGCGCAGCCGAGGCTCATGGTGAAGGCGATGCCGCGGCGGCGCAGCAGCGGCATGCCGATGAAAGAGGCGGCGAGGATGCCGAGGTTCTGGAGCAGGAAGTAGGAGCCGATGAGGACGTAATTGGGCTCGATGTGATGGCGCCATACCAGAAGCAGGCCGCCCAGGAGCGAAGTGAGCATACCTGAGACGAACATGGAGGAGATGCCTCGGCGGGCCATCCGGCTTTGCAGGCCCGCGGGACCGGCCTGGGCCTCGAAACGCTGATGAGCCTCCGGATGCACCCCAGTATTGTAGCTCCGATAGGGGAAAAAGAATGGAAATTCCGGGCGGAAGGAGGAAGACAGGGCGGGAGGGAAGGGCCGGACGAGGCGTCGGGATATACCAGACAAACGACTCCAGTATTCAACATTTCAATTGTGGTACGATGCGCCTCAGAAGGACGCCTTGCTCGAATCCACGGCGCCCAATCCACCCTTGGAGTGTGCCCAGTGAAGGTTTACGAAAGTACCGATGTCCGAAACGTGGCCCTCGTCGGCCACGGCAATAGCGGAAAGACGTCGCTTGCGGCCGGGATGCTGTTTGCCGCCGGGGTGACGAACCGCCTGACCCGAGTCGATGAGGGCAACACCATCACGGATTATGACGACGAGGAGATCAGCCGGAAGATCACGATATCGACGTCGCTGGCCGCGGTCGAGTGGAACAAGAAGAAGCTGAACGTGTTTGACACGCCGGGCTTCAACCTGTTCATGTACGACACGAAGATCTCGATGGCGGCGGCCGATTCGGCCCTGATCCTGGTGGACGGGGTGGCGGGCGTCGAGGTGATGACGGAGAAGGTGTGGGAGTATGCCGAGGGGTTCAACCTGCCGCGCGCGTTCCTGATCAATAAGCTGGACCGGGAGCGGAGCGATTTCCAGCGGTCGGTGGACAACGTGATAGAAGTGTTCGGGCGGCACTCGATTCCGGTGCAACTGCCGATCGGAGCGGAGCGGGACTTCACGGGTGTGGTGGACCTGATCACGATGAAGGCGTTCAGCTACACGCCGGACGGGGACGGCAAGGGACAGGAGATCCCGATTCCGGCCGGCATGAAGGCGCAGGCGGACGAAGCGCACGGCGCGCTGATCGAGATGGTGGCGGAAGGCAAAGACGAGCTGATGGAGAAGTACTTCGAGAACGGCACGCTGCCGGCCGAAGACATTATCGCGGGGCTGCACGATGCGGTGAAGGAAGACAAGGTGTTCCCGATCCTGTGCGGATCGGCGCTGAGGAACATCGGCACCGATCTGATCATGGAGTTCATGCAGACCTTCTGCCCGGACCCGACCGAGCACCCGGCACTGAAGGCGATGGTGGGCGACCACGAGGAAGCGAAGTCGATCACGGATAAAGACCACGTGACGGCGTACGTGTTCAAGACGGTGGCGGACCCGTTTGCCGGGCGGCTGTCGTTCTTCAAGGTGTGCACGGGCGTGATGAAGAACGACGCGAACCTGGTGGCGATGCGGTCGCGGAGCCAGGAGCGGCTGTCGCACGTGAGCGTGGTGCAGGGCAAGACGCTGATCCCGGTGAACGAGCTGCACGCGGGCGACATCGGCGTGGTGGCGAAGCTGAAGGACGTGCTGACGGGCGATACGCTGTGCGAGAAGGGAGATTCGCTCGAGTATCCGAAGGTGGAGATCCCCGAGCCGTCGATCGCCTACGCCATTGGGGCGAAGTCGCGCAACGATGAAGACCGGATGGGCAACGCGGTGGCCAAGATCCTGGAAGAAGACCAGGGGCTGCGCTTCTACCGCGATCCGCAGACGAAGGACTTCCTGCTGGCCGGCTCCGGCGGGCAGCACATTGAAGTGATCGTGTCGCGCATGAAGAAGCGCTACAACGTCGAGGTGGAACTGCGGCAGCCGAAGATCCCGTACCGGGAGACGATCCGCGGCTTTGCCGACGTGCACGGACGGCACAAGAAACAGACGGGCGGGCACGGGCAGTTCGGCGACTGCAAGATCAAGATGGAGCCGCTGGAGCGCGGCAAGGGCTTCGAGTACGCCAACGCCATCTTCGGCGGCGCTGTGCCGAGGCAGTTCATCCCGGCGATTGAAAAGGGCATCCTGGAGGCGGCCGAGCGCGGCTACCTGGCGGGCTTCCCGGTGGTCGATTTCAAGGTAACGCTGTACGACGGCTCCTACCACGACGTGGACTCGTCGGAAATGGCGTTCAAGATCGCGGGCCGCAAGGCCTTCAAGCTGGCGATGGAGCAGGCCAAGCCGGTGCTGCTGGAGCCGATCATGAAGGTGGAAGTGGCCGGTCCGGTGGAGTTCGCCGGCGACCTGATGTCGGACATGAACGGCCGGCGCGGGCGGATTTCGGGCATGGACACCAAGGGGGCCACGCAGATCATCCGCGCGCAGGTGCCGATGGCCGAAATGCTCACCTACCAGAACGACCTGACCTCGATGACGCAGGGCCGGGCATCGTTCTCGATGGAGTTCTCGCACTACGACTACGTCCCGGCGCTGAACGCCGACAAGATCATCGCGGCCTACAAGGCGGCGGCGACGGGCGAGGTGGAAGAGGACGAGTAGAGCGGCCGTTTCCATCGAGTGAAAAGAAGGGCAGGCCGGGGGCCCTGCCCTTTTCTTTTTTTTTGAGAGATACTAGAAATATGCGAAACGCTGTTCCATTTTTTTTGATGACATTGGCCGGGGCGTTGGCGGCTCAGGGCGCCGGGTTGAAGGCCGGGGCGGCGGCGCGGAAGATCACGCCGGAGTTGGGCGGGGCGCCGGTGTACATGGCGGGGTTCGACAACGGGCGGGCGGCGGCGGGGGTGCACGACGACCTGTGGGCGCGGTGCGTGGCGCTGGAGGCAGGCGGGCAGCCGGTGGTGATCTGCGCGGTGGATGTGATCGGGCTGTTCCACGATGACGTGGTGAAGGTGCGGGCGGCGGTGCCGGGAGCGCAGGTGATTGTGGCCGCGACGCACGTGCACGAGGGGCCGGACACGATGGGGCAGTGGGGCGCGAAGCAGGGCGTGAGCGGGATCAACGAAAGCTATAACGCGCACATCGTTGCGGAGACGGCGGCGGCGGCCAAGGAGGCGATTGCGAGGCTGGCGCCGGCGGCGGCGGTTCCGGCGGGAGTGACGCCGCAAGACGTGGACGGCTACTACGACGACGGGCGCCCGCCGGTGGTGCACGATCCGGAGATCCTTTCGCTGGCGCTGAAAGGCCGTGACGGGAAAGCGATCGCGACGCTGGTGAACTGGAACAACCACCCGGAGGCGCTGGGCAGCAGGAACACGCTGATCACGTCGGACTGGCCGCACTTCCTGCGGGCGGCGCTGGAGGCGCAGGGCAGCGGGCCGGTGGTGTTC